>NZ_JBWKNG010000004.1:0-287899 GCF_059415465.1 Pseudomonas sp. GW821-FHT10C09 | reverse complement strand
GCGCGGCCGAGAATGGGCAAATCGCGAACGGTTCGCTCGCAATACTCATGAGTGGTTGAACAAGGCTTTTGGCAGCCACCACAGGAAGGAAATCGGGTGGCGTGGGGAGTCAGCTCGATCCGTAGGGCATCACCATCAGGCTTGATCGTGACGACAGAAAAGCCCTCCCAAAACGGGAGGAAAGTATTAATATCGCGCATAAGAACGCCGGTTTGTTAGATGTGTTTGCTCGCACGAACATCATCAATCAAATCGGCGTTCTTGTTTCTGTGTTTCCCGGGATTCCGTGAAGAACCATAAAAAAGGGCGTCCATCAGGACGCCCGGCTGGCTTCGATTACTTCGGTTTGTAGTTTTCGGTCACTTGTGCGGTTTGATCGCTTGGAACACGCAGTTCAATATTTTTGATCTCGAAGCCATTTGCCTTTTGCTGGGCGAGATGCAACGTCTCGTAGTAATACCGCATGCGTTCGGAGCCGTATTCTGCAAAGGCAGAGACTGAGCCGAACATCATCAGGCCAGCAACGATCAGGGTCGTATATTTCATGGGTGCCTCCCATTACGGGTTCAGGGCCTTTCGTCCATGAAGCAATGTCGCAGGGACATTATCTGCCGATTCCGTCAAATGGGAATGAGCACGCTAGAGCTTCCAGTCCAGGCTCAATGTAACGGTACGCGGGTCGCCCCAAAACACGCCGTTATAGAACCCGACGTTGTCGTAATACTTGGTGTCGAACAGGTTATCGACGTTCAGCGATGCCGAGAGGTGCCGGTCGAATTCATACCGCGACATCAACTTCACCACGCTGTAGGCCTCCTGGCGGATGTTCGCGCTGGCGGTGATCACCTCGCCATCGGTGCCACGTCCGACCGGGCGCCTGGCCGCGCGGTAGACGTCGCTTTGCCAGTTCACCGCGCCACCGACGGTCAGGGCCTGCCACTCGCCGGGCAGGTGGTACGCTGTGGACAGCCGCAGCATGTTCAGCGGTTGCGGCGTGTTGGTGCGTTGCTTTTCACCATTGACCGAGTGGGTGTAGGTGTAACCGGCCGTCATGTTCCAGCCTGCCATGACCTCGCCGGAGACTTCGGCTTCAAAGCCCTGGACCTTGTTGCCTTTGCCGCCCGATTTGAAAAACTCCTCACCGGTGACCGGGTCCGGCGGCACCGAGTCATCAAGTTCGGCAACGTTGTCCTGCTTGCTCCAGAACAGTGCCGTGGCGAGATTGAGGCGTTCTTCCAGCAGGCTGCCCTTGAGCCCCAGTTCATAGTTGCTGCCCACCACCGGTTCGAGGTACTTGCGGTTACTGTCGCGGGCGTCTTGTGGCTTGAAGATGTCGGTGTAGCTGACGTAGGCGGTGTACTCGGGCGTGATGTCGTAGAGGAGGCCGGCGTAGGGCGTCCACATGTCGTTGTGCTGCTGGCGGGTGGTTTCGACGCCGGTCAGTTGCAGGTTGTTGTCGTAACTGTTGGATTTTTTCGAGATTTCCCACGTGCCATAGCGACTGCCCAGTACCGCGTGCAGGTCGTCGGCCAGGGTCAGGCGCGTGGCCAGGTAACCGGCCTTTTGTCGGGTGCTTTCATCAGCACCTTGCAGGCTGGTGACGGTGTCGGGGAATTTCGGAATGCCGCCCATGTATTTCCAGTCGGGGACATTTTCGTAATCCGACGGCCGTGCGCCATCCACCGTGTAAGGATTTTCCTCGCTGCGTTGCGACTCGCCATAGCCAATCATCATTTCGTGCTCGCGCCCGAACAACGAATACGGCCCGGCCACGTTGAAGTCATACACGTTCATCTTTTGCGTGCCGATCATGTGGCTGACGTTGGCGACCATGCCGCTGCGATCCGCCTCGGGGAAACCGCCGCCGGCATAGTAAATCTTGCCGTCGGTGTCACTCTCGCGATGGGTGTAGGCCGCCTTGAAGTGCCATCCCGCGCCGAGTTGCTGCTCCAGCGTGGCGAACGCTGTCTTGTCCTTCAGTGGCCAGGAACTCCACGGCGTGGCCATGTTGGTGGAGCGGCCCAGATTGGCCTTGCTGCCGTCTGCGTTCCAGTACGGGACTGTGCCCCAGGAGGTGCCTTGTACCTGTTTGTCCTGATAGTCGTAACCCACTGCCAGCAGGGTGTCGTCGGTCAGGTCGGCTTCAAGAATGCCGTAGCCGACTTCCCGTTGCAGTTGGTACTTGTCGCGGTAGGAATGGCTGTCGCGATACGCCAGCACGCCGCGCCCGCGCAAGCGGCCATCGAAGGCCAGCGGTCCGCCGACGTCCACGTAACTGTAGTAATCGTCATAGCTGCCAGCGCTGACCCCGCTCTGCGCTTCCCATTGCGCGGTCGGTCGTTTGCGCACCATGTTGATCGTCGCCGACGGATCACCGGCACCCGTGGTCAGGCCGGTCGCGCCGCGAACCACTTCGATGCGATCGTAGATGATGGTGTCCGAATCCGACTTCATGTAGCTGAAGGTATTGAGCATCCCGTCGATCTGGAAATTTGTGATCGGATAACCACGGGACGAATAGCTGACCCGATCCGAATCATTGTGCTGGACCACGATGCCGGTGGTCTGGCTCATGGCTTCGGACAGCGTGTCGAGTTTGAAATCGTTCATTTGCTGGCGGGTGACCACGGACACCGATTGCGGGGTGTCCTTGATCGACAGGTTCAGGCGCGTCGCAGTGCTCATGGCGCCGGTGGTGTAGGACTCGGTGTTTTCGGTGGTGCTGCCCAGGCTGTCGGCGGACACGCTGGTGGCGGCCAGTTCAAGGGTGGCAGGCTGTTTGTCGGGATCAGTCTCGGCTAGCACATCGGGGCTGAGTGCGGCACTGCACAGGCCGAAGGTCAAAGTCATGGAACGGGTGATAGGCGCGAACATCGCAGCCGACTCCTTGTCGTCAATGGAAAATTTCCGTTTGTTCAAAGACGAAGAGAGGAGAGGGGATTTAGCGACAAACGAGAATTGATCTCGTTTTAAGATGTTTCCGAGAGGAGATGTCTTGCGCAGGGCACAACAAAAGGGGCCGGAATCGGCCCCTGAATGGATCTACTGTTGAACGACTTTCGGATCAACTTTCGGCTTCATCAGGCTGAAGTCGATCAGTGGGCGCACCTGGCGCTCATAAGGGTTGCCGATCAGCAATGGGCGCGGCTTGAAGCTTGGGCTGACCAGACTCTTGCTGCGGTCCAGTTCATCAAAGCTCAAACCGGCGAGGTCAGCCCAGGTGTGAATCAGCTGCGAGCTGCTGTAAGGCCGGCTCAGGTCCGCGGCGAAGCTCCAGTCATGGTTTTCACGCCATTTTGGCGAAGCCCAGGCCATGAACGGGATGGTGTACATCGGCGCGGTCGGCTTGTTCTCGTTACGGCCGAGGGTGGTGTGGCCGACGGAGTCGAACACGTCTTCGCCGTGGTCGGAGAGGTACAGCAGGAAGCCGTTCGGATCGGACTTGGCGTAGTCCTTGATCAGGCTCGATACCACGAAGTCGTTGTACAGGACTGCGTTGTCATAGCTGTTGTACGTCGGCACCTGGTCGTCGCGCACGCCGTCCGGCACGCCTTTACGGTCAGTGAACTTGTCGAATGTCGGCGGGTAGCGGTACTGGTAGCTCATGTGTGTGCCGAGCAAATGCACAACGATCAACTTGCGCGGCGCGGCATCGGCCAGTGCCTTGTTGAACGGCTCGATCACGTCGCCATCGTACTGGGCGGCGTTCTGGTTACGGTTGTTGTTCAGGTACACCTGCTCGTCGGCCTGTTCGGAGAAGGTCGTCAGCATGGTGTTGCGCTTGGTCATGGTCTGCTGGTTGGTGATCCAGAACGTCTTGTAGCCCGCCTGTTTCATCATGCTGACCAGCGACGGCGTGGACAGGTAAAGGTCCGGGTTTTCTTCGTCCGCGAAGGTCAGCACCTGTTGCAACGCCTCGATGGTGTAAGGGCGCGGGGTGATGACGTTGTCGAAGACCGTCAGTTGATCCTTGAGCTTGTCCAGTTCCGGCGTGGTTTCACGCGGGTAGCCGTAGAGGCTCATGCGCTGACGGTTGGTGGACTCGCCGATCACCAGCACCAGGGTCGCCGGCTGGTTGGCCATGGTGTCCGTCAGGTTTTTCAGCGGTGGAATCTTGCTCGCGCTGTGCAGCATGTCCTGCATGCCCGCCAGGGTTTCCAGATAGCGGTGATAAGCCACGGCCATCTGCCAAGGCACGGCAGGCTCGATGCGGGTTTCGAATTTCTCGAAACCTTCAGCGAAACTGCCGGTGCGCGCGGTCTGTTTGACCAGCGGGTAACCGACCACGGCGACGACAATGGCGGTCGCGGCGACCAGCGCCTGCCAGCGCGGCAATACGACCGGGCGCAAGCGAGTCCACAGGAAATAGGCGAACAGCGTGTGGGCGAGGAACGCCGCGACCATCCACCAGGCGAAATACTGGGTCATGTACTCGCCAGCTTCAGAGATGTTCGACTCGAACATGATGAAGATGACGCTCTGGGAAAACTCCTGCTGGTAGATAAAGAAGTAACCCAGGCTGGCCATCGAGCAGGCCCACAGCACGACGCCGATCACCGCCGCCATCACGCGCGTCTGTTTAGGGAACAACAGCATCGGCGCAAGCCAGATGGCGCTCATCACAAACGCCTGGCGGAACCCGGTAAAACCCGAGGTTCCCGTCAGTTGAATGAGTAATTGGGTAATGCCGGAGAAATACCAGAAGAACAGGAATAACCAGAGAAATCCTGCCCAATCGAAACCTTTCGCAGACGTAGTGCTGCGTTTAAGCAATGCCATTCAACGCTCCAGCCAAAATCACTTCGACCGTCGTGCCATCCCTTGCCGACGAACGGAAACCACACGAGAACCGGGCGGCCATAATGAACGGAATTATCAGTCAGTATTTGTGAAAAATTTGTGAAACGGCGGAGATCGCGGGGGCAAAACGAGGTCGGAAACAGCGCCAGGCTGTCTCCGATTCACCTGAAAGATCAGGCGTGAGGTGCGCGTTGGGTAACGGGCAAGGAGGGCGATTGAGTGCCTTGAGTCAGTTGGCGCAGTTGCGCGAGTTCCTGCTTCAAGAGGTCGCGCTCTTCTTTCAATTGACGCAATTCATCCCGACGAATCGTAACGTAAAGGGTCTGTGCTGGCCGTGCTGCGTGTACTGTGCCCATTGCTCACCTCGCAAATGGTTGACTCAACTGTAGATCCGCCCCTTGCAAGCGGGTGCTCATCTACTATCGGCGCTGATTTTGATTTCTTTTGCCTCACAAGGGAACTTTTTTATTTTTCATGGTCGCTGTGTCTTCGGCGCGATTACCGACGTTATCAATCAGGATCGGGCACAATGCCCGGAAACTATGTGCCAACGCTCTGGACTAAACCCCATGACTCACGTTGGGCTATAACCTTTGACACACATTATTTGTAGTAGGGAGCATCAGCACATGCAACTCGGGATCATTGGACTGGGCCGCATGGGCGGCAATATTGCGCGGCGCCTGATGCTCAATGGGCATACCACTGTCGTTTACGACCGCAATACCGCCTTCATCGATACCCTGTCTGCCGAGGGCGCCACGGGCGTCGCAGACTTGCCGGCCCTGGTCGCCGGCCTGGCCAAACCGCGAGCGGTCTGGGTCATGCTGCCGGCCGGCGCACCGACCGAAGACACCATCGAGACCCTGAGCACCTTGCTCGAAGCCGGCGATACCATCATCGACGGCGGCAACACCTTCTATAAGGACGACATTCGCCGGGCCAAGACCTTGTCGGAAAAAGGCCTGCACTACATCGACGTCGGCACCTCCGGCGGCGTGTGGGGCCTGGAGCGCGGCTATTGCATGATGATTGGCGGCGATGCCGAAGAAGTTCAACGCCTTGACCCGCTGTTCGCCAGCCTGGCACCAGGCATGGGTGACATCCCGCGCACCAAGGACCGCAAGTCCGATGACGATCGCGCCGAACGTGGCTACATCCACGCCGGCCCTGCAGGTTCGGGTCATTTTGTGAAGATGATTCACAACGGCATCGAATACGGAATGATGCAGGCCTTCGCCGAAGGTTTCGACATCCTCAAGACCAAGGCCAGCACTAACCTGCCGGAAGACCAGCGCTTTGACCTGAACGTCGCCGACATCGCCGAAGTCTGGCGTCGTGGCAGCGTCGTCTCGTCCTGGCTGCTCGACCTGACCGCCGACGCACTGGCCAGTGATCCGAAACTCGACGGCTATTCCGGCTCGGTGGCTGACAGCGGTGAAGGTCGCTGGACCATCGAAGCCGCCATGGAGCAATCGGTGCCGGTACCGGTACTGTCGAACTCGCTGTTCTCGCGCTACCGTTCGCGCGGTCAAGGCACCTTTGGCGACAAGATTCTCTCTGCCCAGCGCTTCGGCTTCGGCGGCCACGTGGAGACTTCGAAAAAATGACCCGTCTGATCCGCAATAAATCCAAGGCAGAACCCGCACCACCGACCACGCTGTTCCTGTTCGGTGCCCACGGTGACCTGGTCAAGCGCCTGCTGATGCCGGCACTGTACAACCTGAGTCGCGACGGTTTGCTGGGGGATGGATTGCGGATCATCGGCGTTGACCACAACGCCATCACTGACGATGCCTTTGCCCGCAAGCTCGAAGACTTCATTCGAACCGAAGTGGCCGCCAAGGTCGGCAAGGGCGATCAAGCCCTTGATCCGCAGGTGTGGGCCAAACTGGCCCAAGGCATCAGCTACGTCCAGGGCGACTTCCTGGACGACAGCACTTATCAAGCGCTGGCGGCAAAAATCGCCGACAGCGGCACGGGCAACGCGGTCTTCTACCTGGCGACCGCGCCACGTTTCTTCAGCGAAGTGGTGCGTCGGCTCGGCGCGGCGGGTTTGCTGCAAGAAACGCCTGAATCGTTCCGAAGGGTGGTCATCGAGAAACCGTTCGGCTCCGACCTGCAAACCGCCGAAGCCTTGAATGCGTGTTTGCTCAAGGTGATGACGGAAAACCAGATCTACCGGATCGATCACTACCTGGGCAAGGAGACCGTGCAAAACATTTTGATCAGCCGGTTTTCCAACAGTCTGTTCGAAGCCTTCTGGAACAACCATTACATCGACCACGTGCAGATTACCGCCGCCGAAACCGTCGGCGTCGAAACCCGTGGCAGTTTTTATGAACACACCGGCGCCCTGCGGGACATGGTGCCCAATCACCTGTTCCAGTTGCTGGCGATGGTGGCAATGGAGCCGCCGGCCGCGTTTGGCGCCGATGCGGTGCGTGGCGAGAAGGCTAAGGTGGTGGGGGCCATTCGCCCCTGGTCCACCGAAGAGGCTCGGGCCAACTCGGTCCGCGGGCAATATGCCGCCGGCGAAGTCGACGGCAACCCGCTGCCCGGTTATCGCCAGGAAAACAACGTGGCACCCGACAGCACGACCGAAACCTACGTGGCGCTCAAAGTCATGATCGACAACTGGCGTTGGGTCGGCGTGCCGTTTTACTTGCGCACCGGCAAACGCATGAGCGTGCGCGATACCGAGATTGTGATCTGCTTCAAACCGGCGCCGTATGCGCAGTTCCGCGACACCGAGGTCGACGAGTTGCAACCGACCTACCTGCGGATCCAGATCCAGCCCAACGAAGGCATGTGGTTCGACCTGTTGGCCAAACGGCCCGGCCCGGCGTTGAAGATGGCCAATATCGAGCTGGGTTTTGCCTACAAGGATTTCTTTGAAATGCAGCCGTCCACCGGCTACGAAACGCTGATCTATGACTGCCTGACCGGCGACCAGACGCTGTTCCAGCGCGCCGACAACATCGAGAACGGCTGGCGCGCCGTCCAGCCGTTCCTCGACGCCTGGCAGCAGGACGCAACGGTTCAGCCTTACGCGGCAGGCGAGGACGGCCCGGTCGATGCTGATGAACTGCTGACCCGTGACGGTCGCGTCTGGCACGGCCTCGGATGACCGGCGCAACGCAACAACCCATCCGTTTTCTGCTCAGTGACATGGACGGCACGTTGCTGCTGCCTGATCACACCCTCAGCCAGCGCACCGTTGCCGCGGTCCGTTCGTTGCGCGAGGCGGGCGTGTTGTTCAGCCTGGCCACGGGGCGCCCGCCCAAAGCGATGTTGCAGCAGATCGAAGCGTTAGGCGTCGATGTGCCGACGGCGGCGTTCAATGGCGGCACGATCGTCAACCCGGACGGCAGTTTGCTGGTGGCTCATTACTTGCCAGCGACTGCTGCGCTCACCACTCTGACGCAGTTCGCCGATCTGCCGGACATTGAAGTCTGGGTGTTCAGCGGGGGCGACTGGCTGTTGAAGGACGCCGAGGGTCCGATGGTTCCCCGGGAGCAGCATGGCCTGGGGTATCCGCCGGTGGTGGTGGAGAGTTTCGAACCGTACCTGGAACGCATCGACAAGATCGTCGCGGCCAGCAATAACACCGGGTTGCTGATCGAGCTGGAAGCGCAATTGCTGCCCAAGGTCGAAGGCCAGGCCCAAGTCTCGCGTTCACAGCCGGTGTACCTGGACGTGACAGCGATGCAGGCGAACAAGGGCGCGGCGTTGGCGACACTGGCCGAGTACCTCGGGGTTGCGCTGGAGCAGACCGCCGCGTTGGGCGATGGCGGCAATGACCCGGCGATGTTTCATCGCGCCGGGCTGTCGATTGCCATGGGGCAGGCGGAAGAGGCCGTAAAGCGTCAGGCCGACCTGGTGACCGGGCCAAACACCGAAGATGGCGCGGCCCAGGCGATCGAGCGCTACATCCTCCCTCGCCAACCCACCTAGATCCCCCTGTGGGAGCGAGCCTGCTCGCGAAGGGGCCGTGTCAGTCAATATTAATTCTGAATGACACACCGCTTTCGCGAGCAGGCTCGCTCCCACCTTTGATCCGGGTTACAGCCAGAAACTCACGGCGTACCACCCAAGCACACCCATCACCACCGTATACGGCAACGCCATCCACACCATCCGCCCATACGACAGCCGAATCAGCGGTGCAATCGCCGAGGTCAGCAGAAACAGAAACGCAGCCTGGCCGTTGGGAGTCGCCACGCTGGGCAGGTTCGTCCCGGTGTTGATCGCAATGGCCAGCGTCTCGAAGTGCTCGCGGGACATATGACCGGCAACGAACGCCCGTTTCACTTCGGTGATGTAAATGGTCGCGACAAACACGTTGTCGCTGATGGCCGACAGCAAGCCGTTGGCGATATACAACATGCCCGGTTGCTGCTCGGCCGGCAGCGCCAGGACCCATTGGATCAGCGGGGTGAACAGTTGCTGATCATGTATCACCGCCACCACCGCAAAAAACACCACCAGCAATGCGGTGAACGGCATGGCGTCCTTGAACGCGTTGCCGATCCGGTGCTCGTCAGTGATGCCGGTGAACGCGGTGATCAAGATGATCACCATCAGCCCGATCAGGCCGACTTCCGCAATGTGAAACGCCAGCCCTGCAATCAGGATCAACGCGGCAGCACCTTGCACCAACAGGGCGGCGCGCTGGCGTGCGGTGCGTTCGGCGTTGTCTTCGTCGGCATAGTTGGCCAGCACGGCGCGCACGTTATCCGGCAAAAGGGTGCCGTACCCGAACCAGCGCAATTTCTCCAGCAGCACGCAGGTCACCAGGCCAGCGACCAGCACTGGCAGCGAAACCGGGGCAACTTTCAAAAAGAATTCGGCGAAGTGCCAGCCCATTTCATGGCCGATCAGCAGGTTCTGCGGCTCACCCACCAGCGTGCACACACCGCCCAATGCCGTGCCCACGGCGCCGTGCATCAACAGGCTGCGCAGGAAGGCGCGGAACTGCTCGAGGTCTTCATGGTGGAGTTGCGGCAAGTGCTGGTCATCGCTGAACTCGCTGTCCTGGCGTGGATCATTGCCCGAGGCGACGCGGTGGTACACCGAATAAAACCCCACGGCCGCACTGATGATCACCGCAGTCACGGTCAAGGCATCGAGGAATGCCGACAGGAACGCCGAGAGGAAGCAGAACATCAACGCCAACAGCGCCTTGGAGCGAACCCCGAGCAGCAAGCGCGAAAACAGGAACAGCAGCAGGTCTTTCATGAAATAGATGCCGGCCACCATGAACATCAGCAGCAGGATCACCGGAAAGTTGTGCACCAGTTCGTCATACAGTGCCTGCGGCGTGGTCATTTTCAGCAGCAGGGCTTCGATCAGCAGCAGCCCGCCGGGCATCAGCGGATAACACTTGAGCGCCATGGCCAGGGTGAAGATGAACTCCAGCACCAGCAACCAACCGGCCACGACCGGACCTACGGTCCACAGCACCAGTGCGTTGAGAATCAGGAAACCGAGAATGCTCGCCTTGTACCAGCGAGGTGAGTGGCCGAGAAAGTTATGCGCGAACGCCTGGGCCATTGAACCGGACATCGGCTACTCCTTGTATTAAGAAGCGCGCAACTTGCCGTAACAGGATGGGAATATCAAGTGCGGGGCATGCAGGCCTAACCGAGGTATCGCACGACAACGGCCTTATAGTTTCCATCCAGTGAATAACCGCCGACGACGATTCTTCCGTCTGCCTGAGCGGCCACCGACGTGGCCGTGTCAAGGCTGCGGCCCAGACGCGTACGAACCCAGCAGCTGCCTTCGGCAAACCCCGGGTCCAGCTGACCGCCGGGTAAATAGCGGGCCAACAGGAAATCGGCTTCGATGCCGCCAATCGTCGCGCCAACCGCCATCACACGACCGTCACCCAGACGCCGGGCGGCTGTCCATTGGCAACCGCTGCGGCCGATTTTCAATAGTTGAGGGTGGCCGCTGTTGCAATGGGCGTCCGGGCGGCCGTTGCTGTGTAGTTTGAAAGCGAGGCAATGCATCGGGTTGCGGCTGCTGCCAAAACACTGCAAGTCGCCATTGTCCTGTTCGATGATCTGGCTGACCTGAGCGCCGCGTTCCTCGGCCCTGAACGTCATGAAACCATCCACGGCGAACGTGTCATCCAGGCGGCCATCGGGGTGGTAACGGGCGAGCAGGGCTTCTTCAGGGAAATTGATCGAACCCCCCACCATGATCCGGCCGTCGTGTTGCACCATCAGGCAGCTGAGCCAGGAGTTCATCAGTAAATGCCGGACGATGACAAAACCTCGGCCGTTGAAGGACGTGTCCAGTTCTCCCTGGCGGGTCAGGCGTATCAGCAGGCCGACGTGATCAGCCAACTCAAAATGGTGGTTGGCCAGCAGCAGGATCCGGCCGTCTGCCTGGACCTGGACGTCGCAGGCTTCGGCCCCCGGAACACCCGGAGGCAGCCAGAGGTCGCGCATGCCCAGGGACAGGTTTCCTGGCAGGCGGACGACACACCGCCCGTTGTCACCGAAATGTTCGACCGGGTGACCTTGCGAATCGAACAACGCCAGCGCTGGCAGCGTTCGGTGAGCGTTTTCATAGTGCAGGCCGGCCACCAGCAGGTGTCCGTTGGCGAGCACGTGGACTTTGCCCGCCATGGCCTCGTGACCGCGCTGGAACTGCCCGATAACGCTGCCGTTAAGGCCGAATGCGAGGTCTGCCGAGCCGTCTTCCAGCAACCGGGCCAGGCCAAAGCAATTGCCATCGCGCATGCCGACGGTGGCCGCCACCAGCACACGACCATTCGAGTCTATTTCCACGCTGTTGGCGATGCTTGACGTACTGCCCGCGAAATACACTTGGGTTTTACCATTGGCGGCAAAACGTTTATCGAGGTCGCCAGCGATGTGCCGCGATTCGGGTTGGGCAAAAGCAGTCTGGTGTGGCATGCGCGCATCTCCTTGCGAGCTGACCGAAACCCGGGTGCGGGAGGGCAACTGCCTGCGAAACATTCAATCCCTGAATGAGCGATCGCACAACTGTCATAACTAACAGGCGGAGGGTCACTGTGTGCCAGAACAGTGTCTTTTCGAACCACTGACAAGGCAGCCAAGTAATACGAGGCGGGGAAGTTGGAGTATCGAATGCGCTGTTAATGTCGCAAACAGCCAGGCAAAGAGGGGGGCGGATTACCTTGAAGTAATCCGCAAACACCCTTAATGCGGCATGGACCACGATTGCAGTTTATAACCTTCCTGGCTCAACTCGGCTCGGGCCTGCTGCAACAGGTGTTCGAGTTGTGCGGGGTCGGAGTAGGCGCTGCTTGGGATTTGGGTCCGGCCGATATGGGTATTGGTGCGGTCGATGACGGTGATGCAGAGCTCACCATTGCCGTCTTGTTGAGCCCAGGCGACGCACTCGAAAGGTTGGAACGCGCTGTCGGCAATCAAAAGAGCTTCGTTGAAACGGAGCGGGGCGGTCATGGGGTCTTCTCTCTGTATGCCCAATCAAGTCACGTGCCGTCGGTTGGGCTTACCGTTCGGCTGGTTACTTGTACTGATGCCCCCAATAGGGGGTCAGGTCACACACAAACAAAAGAATTTTCAACTTTCTTTCATATACTCAATAGCAGGAACTTCTTTTGAAAGCTGAATGAAAGGTTCAACTCGTTAGGTAACTAACCAAGTCGCGCTTATAACTTATTAAGTGGCTGCTCTATAGTCAATCGATACAAGGCCGTGTCAAATTCTTGCTAATGTTACAGCCAGGTCCGCCAAATGACTGTTTTTACTAATATTTCCTATAATTTGGCGCCAAGGAACAGTCATGATCGAAGCGCCCGCGTTACGACGTCTGTTAGTAGTAGATCCCTGTGACGACTGCCATCGCCTGTTACCGGGTTTACGCTCTGTGGGTTGGGATGTTGATAGCTGTTCTCTGGAAAACGCCGCCGATAGAACCTGCGACGTTGGCCTGTTGCGATTGCAACCTTTCCACCTGGAACGCCCGGAAGCCGTCAAAGAGCTGATCAGCCGCAGCGGCACCGAGTGGATTGCCGTACTCAATCAGGAAGTCCTGCGCTTGCAGAATGTCGGGGACTTCGTTTGCGAATGGTTTTTCGACTTTCACACTTTGCCGTTTGACGTCTCCCGGGTTCAGGTCACGCTGGGGCGGGCGTTCGGCATGGCGCGCCTGCGTGGGCAAGGCACGATCCACATCGACCAGCCCGAACACGAACTACTGGGCGACAGCAAGCCGATTCGCGAACTGCGCAAGTTGTTGAGCAAACTGGCGCCCACCGAATCCCCGGTCTTGATCCGCGGCGAAAGCGGCACCGGTAAAGAGCTGGTTGCCCGCACCCTGCACCGACAATCCCAGCGCCACAACAAACCTTTTGTGGCGATCAATTGCGGCGCGATCCCTGAACACCTGATCCAGTCCGAGTTGTTTGGCCATGAGAAGGGCGCGTTCACCGGCGCTCATCAACGCAAGGTCGGGCGGATCGAGGCGGCCAATGGCGGTACGTTGTTCCTCGATGAAATCGGCGATTTGCCGCTGGAACTGCAAGCCAATCTGTTGCGCTTCCTACAGGAAAAACACATTGAACGCGTAGGCGGCAGTCAGCCGATTCCGGTGGACGTGCGGGTGCTGGCGGCAACACACGTCGACCTTGAGGCCGCCATCGAAAAGAAACGCTTTCGCGAAGATTTGTACTACCGCCTGAACGTCCTTCAGGTGGTGACCGCCCCGCTGCGTGAACGCCACGGCGATCTGTCGATGCTGGCCAACCACTTTTCCCACTTCTACAGCCACGAAACCGGGCGCCGTCCACGCAGTTTCAGTGAGGACGCGCTGATTGCCATGGGCAAGCATGACTGGCCGGGCAATGTTCGCGAGTTGGCCAACCGGGTACGGCGTGGTCTGGTGTTGGCCGAAGGGCGGCAAATCGAAGCGCGGGACCTTGGGCTGATCAGCCAGCAAGCCTTCGCCACGCCCATGGGCACGCTGGAGGACTACAAGACGCGCGCCGAACGCCAGGCGCTGTGCGACGTGCTGAACCGGCACAGCGACAACCTCAGTGTCGCCGCCAGAGTGCTGGGAGTTTCACGCCCGACGTTTTATCGATTGCTGCACAAGCACCAGATCCGCTAGGGCGGTGTAACGAAAAGGCCCGCTGCGACATGCATCGCAGCGGGCCTTTTCCATTCCTCGTCAGGAGTTAGAAGTAGTAAGGGAATTTCAGACTGAACTGGAAGTCCGGGGCGTCGTCCGTCATGCCGATGGACAAGTTGGGAACGATAGTGAGGTTGTCGGTGGCCGCAATGGTCATGCCGATGTTGAAGTAACCGGCGTTTGCATCGCTGGCGACCACGGATTCCCAGTCTCCGCCATCCTGTTTCAGCTTGCTTCTGCGTTGCACCAGGTCAGACACCGAGAACGACATACTCATCTTTTCGTTCAACGCAAACGCAATACCTGCGCCGATCTGGAAGCTGTCGCCGATCTCCACCTTGCCTGGGGTTTTCTGGTTGACCGTTGCGCTGATGTCGTCGAAGGATTCTTCGAAGTTGTGGGTGTAGGACAAGCTGCCGAACAGTACCGCCGGGTCAAAGGTTTTGACCAGCGAGATACCTGGGGTGACGGACCATACGCCGTTACCGGTCGGCAGGGTGTCAGGCACGAACAGGTTGGAGTTGGCATCGGTCTGACGCAGTTTGATCCCGAACGGATCCTTGCCCGTAGGTGCCTTGACCCGCAAGGTGACCACGGCATCCGGGGTGTTCACCGATTCGTCGAGGAATTTGTAGGCAATCCCGAAGTTGACGTCGCCAATGGTCGGGTCTCGGGTGACGGTTTCCTCTGTCGTGACGTTGGCCGCGCCCTGATTGCCACCACCCGACTGATAAGTCGACTCGCGGTAAATCACCGGCACGTTCAGGTCGAATTGCCAGCGGTTGTTGAAGTTGTAGCGACCGGTGAGGTCGAGCGTCCAGGTATCAGCCTTGATCCGATCGAGGTTGATGTTGCCAAGGAAGATCGAATCCAGTGCGAGAAAGCCGTTGAGGATCAGCTGGCGGGTGTCGTATCGGGAGTAAGTGATCCCGGTTTCGACGCTGAATTTGCCGCCGCCGAAGAACCCGCTGGCTTCGTCGTACAGGTTGGAAACGCTTTGTGCCGGTTGTGAGTCGTCTGCCAGCGATTGGCCGTAAGAACTGCCGCTGCCCCCTGCGGCTCCCCCCGATGCTGCTGCGGCGCCAGTCCCTGTGGCTACCGCGGTCCCCGCGTTCCCCTTCATGTCTGCTGGCGACTTGGCCAGGCGTTTTGGTGGGGGAGCTGCGGGTTGGTCCTCTACCTGGCGGACCCGTTGTTCGAGTACCGCCAAGGCTTTTTGTTGTACTTCGTATCGTTGCTTTAGCTCCAGAAGTTCCTGTTTCAGGGCCTCTACATCGGCGTTGGGTGCTGCTTGCAACATCGCCGCCGGAAATAGAGTGCTCAAACAAACTACTGCACGCAGTGATACTGATCGATACATGAATAAGCCGTCCCTTAAAGCCCAATGATCGAGAGTCAGCGTAGTTCAATATCCTAAGGTGCGCAGGGCGTTAAGTTGGGTCAGGTTACAGTCCAATGCGCCAGCACTCGGGCCATTATTATTGAGCACCACGTTGAGTTGGGTGAGGTTATTGACCATGTTGCTGTTGCCCAGCAATCGGGTGTTCTGCAGCAATCCGCCCTGGGCGACTTGTTGCAGTGCAGTGCCTTGGTTGCCGTTAGCCTGAATAGCCATTTGTACGCCACCCCCGGTGGCTGACACGGCGACGCTGCCGGCGGCATTGGAGCCGGTGATGGTTTGCCCGGCCATCAGGGCTTGTCCCTGACCCGGCACAAGCGCCGGAGCCTGGTTGGCTTCTTTCACGTCGATCGCGACGTTGTTGTAGGCGGTGTTGCCGTCCCCGGCCGCTCGAACGCTTTGGGTAACGCCCTGGCTGGTCGCCAGGCCTGCTCCACCAATCACACTGCCGGCGCCTTGGTCAGGCGTAGTGCCATTGCCGTCGATCTTGATGGTTGATACATAGAATTCGGGTTTGATCGTTGCTGCCTGGATTTGCATGGACGAAGCCGCCCCGATGACGTCACCGCTGGCATTGCGCCAGGTACTGCTCATGACCACGCCGAAGCTGATAATCCGGCCAGGCATTACATAACGGCCGCGCAACTGGGCGAGTTCCTGATCCTTGATTTCGATGGGTTTGAATCCATTGGCATAGCCTGATGCGCTCGCTGCCAGACAGGCAACGGCCAGCCAGTATGAAGTTTTCATCTGCTGCTCCCGGAGCATCCTGCCCCAATATCATCTTTTGGCGATTAAAAGAAGTCGCTCTGTATGAAACCAAAATCCATCAATTCAGCGTCTCTGACAGGGTTGAAGGTATCCAGCTTGTTCTTGGCCGTCAGCGGTACCGGTGGACTGCGCAATGCATTGGTTTTGTCGTAACCGGGACCTACGATAGCGAAGACGATGCCGTTCCAACCTTTGACAAAGTCATCATGGGAGTAGCGTTTGTGTCCAAGTACCGGGTCGCCGATATAGACCCATTGCTTGTCCGCACGCTGCAACACCACGAAATGCTTGTAGCCGCGAATTTCCATCAGTACCACCACCGGAATCGTCACAGCATCCAGCTTTTCAGGTGGGATCTTGTAGCCCCTGGCGCGCATGCCGATGCTTTCTATGTAGCGCTTCATGTCCAGCATGGAGAAACCTTGAGTACGAACAAGGTTCTGGTCAGCGTTGACCAGCATGCCTTTGATGATGTGCTCCTCATCGACGTCGAGCCAATAAGCCTGGCGTAACACCGTCGCCAGTGCGGCGGCGCCGCAACTGAAGTCGGTTTTCTGTTCGACGATGTCGGAAAACTTGCGCTCACGCAGACTCTGCACATGCTTATAGACCAGCACGCCGCCAGGCAGGGCGGCAACCGGCATCTGAGCGGCCTGAGTCAGGCCAGACAGGCAGAGGAGGGCGAAAAGGGCAGTCTTGCGCATGATCGATGACGCCTTTGCGGACTGTGGAAAAGCCCCGTTGCCGGGGCTTTCATTTCGATCGCGATTACAGGCAGGCTTTGCAACCTGCGGCGATGGACAGCGAGTTGCTTTGTTGGTTGCCTACACCAGACGATACGTTGGCTCCGCCGTTGCCGGAGAAGTTGTTCATCGAGTTTTGCATTACAGCAGTGTTGGTGACAGGGTTTTTCCAGCCATCTGGAGTCAGGTATTGCTGAGTGGTTACACCAGCCAGACCGAAGACGCCCACTGCGACGAAGTCGGAATTGACTTTGCCATCATCATGGCCGCCGCCATGACCGCCACCTTTGTTGTCGTTGCCATAGCCACCGTGGCCATGATCATCGTCAGCAGGTGTAGACACCGCTTTACCCGCTGCTACAAATGCGCCAGCAGCAGTGAAGGTGCCTCTGAGGGTGTCGGTTTTGTAGGTCTGAGTGCCGTTGTTGGCCACTTGCAGACCACTGGAGCTTTGGTCAGCTGATGCAGCGGCTGCGGCTACACGGCCACCCGACACAGCAATCGCCAGGTTGTTTTTCTGTTGGTTGAAGTTGCCAGCGGTCACGTTCATCCCAATGTTGCCGGAACCATTGTTGCCTGCGTTGGTGAGCGTAGCAGTGTTGGTATTAGAGTAGTTGGCAACGGCGTTGTTGGTGTTGTTTTGTGTGGCGCTGGAAGCTGCCACTGCGGAACCGAAAATGAAGCTTTCGTCAGCAGTAGCCAGTGCCGCGGCGTTGTCTTGTTGGTTGCCGTCGCCGGCTGCCACGTTGGCGCCCATGTTGCCGTTGGAACCATTGAGCGAGTTGTCGATCGCAGCACCATTTTTGGTGCCTTGGTTCAGCACGGTATTGCCACTGCTGTCCTGTTCATCCAGCACAGTAGCGCCGGCGCCGGCAGTAATTGAAAGAATTTGATCCAGGGTTGGGCCTTTTGGCTGATGACTGCCATGCCCATTGCCGTGACCATTGCCATGACCGTGATCATCATCACGACCGCCTGCTTGTGCTGCGATTGCCATCACTGCTGCCAGAGCGAAAACCAGTGGTTTTAAAGCCATTGTAGGTTTCATGGTGTTTCTCCGTGCTTATTAGTTGGTTAAGTGTTGGTACTTTCTAATCGCACTGCGTTTGGGTCAGTCAGCGACCCGGATGCTCAGGGTGTTAGCCATTCGGTTCCCCACCCCGGCACTCTGGTTCACCTGGATAATCCCTCGGCTGCCGGTGAAGGCCTGGTCGCTGGTAACGACCTGGCGACTGCCGGTTTGGGACCCAGTTGCTCCTGAGTTTGGTAGCAACGCCACGTTCTGTTGAGAAAGGGCGCTATCGTCGACGCTCTGCGGTCCAGCACTGATGCTGATCCGTGCAGCGTTGGCCATCTGGTTGTTGGCCCCGGCGCTCTGGTTCACGCCCAGTACACCGTTGCCATTGCTGAAAGAGGTGCCGCCGATGGTGGCCGTCGCGTTCATTGACGGATTGGCGGGGGTATTGATTTTTTGCTGGACGCTGGTGGTGGCCGAAGCATTGGTGCCGATAGCGATGGCGCGAACGTTGGTTTGTTGTTGCTGATCGCCAGCCGCCTGGTTGACGTTCAAGTTGCCTTTGTACTGGACGCCGGCATCCTGGATGTTGGCGTTGTTCACGGTTGAAACACCGGAGTCAGCCATGGCGCTGGCACTGGCGAACACCGCGAGAAAGATCAGGCTGCGATTCATGTCATTGACCTCCGGCCATTCTGGTCAGTGGAGCCATGCCGGAACTCATGGCCCGATTGATGGTTCCGGAAATCGCGGCACCACTGCCGCCGCCGTGGCCGGCGCTCATGCCTGGCATGCCGTTTGGATTGGTCACGACGTTGAGGCCTGGCATGCTGCCACCGTTGGTGTTCGGGTTGATGTTGCCGGTGATGGTCGAGCCGCTGGCAATGTTGGCGAAATCACCGTCAGTCAACTCGGTGTTGCTCATGGTCGAGGCGATGCGCGCCGATGGGTTGGCATTGACGGTGGTCGGGTAGGGGTCTTTGCCGCCGGTGCGGCCGATAGGGATGGGCTGGACGTCGCGTGTAAGAACGATGACGCCATTGCCATCAGCCTTCGCACTAAGGCTGAGTACCGAAGTGGCGGCACATCCGATCAGCAGTAGGCAGGTCATGCCTTTATTGAAAGTCCCCACGGCAGCAATTCCTTCTTTTGTGGGCTGGCCCTAGTCAGCGTTGGGAAGGAGAGAGCGAAAGCTGTGCCGCTTTTGAATTATTGTTTTAATTCAAAAGGTTAGCCTTTTGTGAGAAGTGGACGATACGTCAGCTGTTTCATCACTGAGACAGCCCCGGCAAGGTTTTGCTGAACAATCGCGACGCAAAGCTCTAGATCAAGGGTTTGCGCTGATGTGTTTCAAGCGCTTAACAAGAGCCATGACAAGATGATGAAGGGCGCTGAAACGGCCTGTTTGCGGGTAGATGAGTGTTTCACGGATGGACACTGTTGCCCCAAAACAGGGGGAATCACTGGGGAAATCGACCCAAAACCGGCTCAGGAAACCAGCAGGCGGGTGACCGCTTCAAAGGCCTGCCCCCGGCGGTTTTCCCAGCTTCCCTGCAATACCTGAAACGGTTGGCGGTGCTGTTCAAGCCAGGTGTGGGTCGCCTGGAAAAATGCCAGGCGTTCACTCAATTCGGGCTGACAGCGCTGGCCATCATCCGTCCAGTCGACATGCTCCGGTGACAACAGCAGGTGCAAGTCGTAATCGCGAGCCAATAATGCCGGTTCAAGCCATTCAGGGCAGTCGCCAAACAAGGTCTGGCTCCAGAGGATATTGCTCAGCAAGTGAGTGTCGAGAATCAACAGACGGGGCTGTCGGGCGCGGGCTTCATCTTCCCATTGCAACTGGCCACGGGCGATCTCGGTAATATCACCCAGGCACGTGTCGCGAGGGTTTTGTTCGATGAACCAACGCACGTACTCATCGACCCGCACACCGCCGAAATGCCCCTGCAACTCGGCCGCTAGCCAGCTCTTGCCACTGGATTCGGGGCCCGTGAGCACCAGCACCTTCATGCGCGCAATGCCGGATCGGCACGCCATTCACGCCAGCCTTGCACGGCCAGCAGCAGGAACAGTGCATAGAGAGCAGAGGTGAGGTACATGCCTTTGTAAATGAACAGCCCGACAAAAATCACATCAACGGCGATCCACAGCGGCCAGCATTGCACGCGTTTTTGCGCCATCCACATCTGCGCAACCAGGCTGAACCCCGTGAGCGCGGCGTCGAGCCACGGCTGGGCGGCATCGGTCCAGTGCGCCATGGCCGCGCCCAACAGCACACTGCCCAGCGCGCCGACCGCCAGGCCCAGCGCCACTGACCTGCTGTCGAGACGGCTGACCTGCCGGCCGGTATTCGCTTCGCCTGCGCGGGTCCATTGCCACCAGCCATAGAGTTGCAGCGCGGCGTAGATCACTTGCAGGAGCATGTCCGAATACAGCTTTACCTCAAAAAAGATCCAGCTATACAGCAGCACCATGACCAGGCCGATTGGCCAGCACCAGGGGTTCTGTTTGACCGTCAACCAGACGGCAATCACACCGAGGGCGGCGGCAAACAGTTCAAGCCCGGACATGGAGGTTCCTTGGGGAAAGCGAAGTGGGGGCGAGATTGTACCTAGACAGCAGGAAAGGGCGATAGCGACACGGGACTGAAATCAGAAACACAACTGTGGCGAGGGAGCTTGCTCCCGCTGGGCTGCGTAGCAGCCCCGAATACTGCAACCGGATTTCTACAGGAGAAACTCAGTCAGCTGATTTTGCGACTGCTGCGCAGTCGAGCGGGAGCAAGCTCCCTCGCCACAGGGTTTATCGTGTGTGCTGTTAAACGCGAAATTGCTTGAGCAAGCCGTTCAGCTGTTCGCTCAGGTCTTTGAGTCGAACACTGGCCACACTCGATTGCTGCGCCGCCAGTGCAGTGCTGTGGGACAAGCCCGCAGCCTGGGTCACGTTCTGATTGATGTCTTCCACCACATGGGCCTGCTGCAATGTCGCGCTGGCGATCGACGCGTTCAATCCGTTGAGGTTGCGTAACGCCTGGCCAATTGCATTCAGGCTCGCACCGGCCAGGCCGGCCTGTTCGATGGTCAGTTGTGACGCGCGACTGCTGTCGCCGATGACCTTGACCGCGGCTTCCGAATGGCTTTGCAGGCGTTCGATCATCGACTGGATCTCTGCTGTGGACTTCTGCGTGCGCTGGGCCAGCAGGCGCACCTCATCGGCCACCACCGCGAATCCTCGACCCTGTTCACCCGCCCGGGCGGCTTCAATGGCGGCGTTGAGGGCGAGCAGGTTGGTTTGCTCGGCGATGGAGCGGATCACCTCCAGGACGCTGCCGATCTGCGTGCTTTCCGTTGCCAGGGTGCGTATCACCTCTACGGCTTGATCGATGGTGCCGGACAGTTTGTCTATCTGTTGCAAGCTGCCGTCGATGTTTATCTGGCCTTGCTGCGCCTGGGATTCGGCATCGCGCATTTCGCTGGCAGCATGCTCGGCGTTCTTGGCCACATCCTGCACGCCATAGGTCACTTCATTAATGGCCGTGGCCACCAGTTCCATCTGTTGGGACTGTTGCTGGCTGCGTTGTTGGGCCTGGGCGGCGTCATTGCCCAATTCACTGGACGACTGACCCAACGCGCTGGCGGACACCTGCAGCTCGGTGACCACCAGGCGCAGCTTGGTGGTAAACGCGTTGAAGTGCCGAGCCAGTTGCGCCACTTCGTCCTGACCGTGGGTATCGAGGCTGCGGGTCAGGTCACTTTCACCGCTGGCGATGTTGGCCATGGCGTTCACGGTGTCCTGGAGCGGGCGCACAATACTGCGCGCAATCAGGATGACCAACAGCGCCATCACCAGCGCAATCACCACGCCGACGAAAGTGGCCTTCCACACCTGGCCATTGAATTCGGCCTGCATGTCATCGATGTACACGCCCGAGCCGATCACCCAGCCCCAAGGCTCGAAGAGTTTGACGTAAGAAGTCTTTTCGACCGGGGCACTGGCGCCCGGTTTCGGCCAGCGGTAGTTGACCATGCCGGCGCCCTTGGCCTTGGCCACGGCGACCATTTCGTTAAACACTGCAAAACCGTCCGGGTCGCGGATGGCCGACAAGTTCTGGCCGTCCAGCTTGGGGTTGGCCGGGTGCATGATCATCACCGGCGTCAGATCGTTGATCCAGAAATAGTCGTTCTGGTCATAGCGCAGTCCACGGACCGCGGTCAGTGCCTGCTTCTGCGCGGCATCGCGGGTGAGGGTGCCGGCCGTCTCCAGGTCATGGTAGTAATTCAGAATACCGCTGGCGGTCTGCACGACGTGCTGGGTTTTCTGCGCCTTGGCCTGATAAAGGTCGTCGTGAATCTGCTTGAGCATCAACACGCCCAACGTCAGCAACATCACCACCGACACGATCAAGATGAGCCACAAGCGTCGGCTGATCGACACACTGCGCAAGCTGTTCATAACGCTGTTACTCCGATTTTCTTTTTATTGTCATAAACCATTGCCAGCATCCAACCACGCTTTGCCGGTCGGGCATATGCGACCCAAGTCCTATTCCGCGGCAGCGTTTTAGAGGCTTGTCTGATAGGATTTCGGCCCCGCGCGGAAAAACCTGAATCACGCTCGATTTTCACGGAATTTTTACGGTTTCGTCTGGTTCCTGTGCGCGCGGAACTTCAACTACGCTCAGCGCAATGAACGTTTAAACAAAACTGACGGGGCATGCCTGGGGGCATTGCTTCTTGGGGGATTGATGGATCTTTGGACCGCCTTTCAGGCATTGATACTTGGGGTAGTAGAAGGGCTGACGGAGTTTCTGCCGATTTCCAGTACCGGGCACCAGATCATCGTCGCCGACTTGCTCAACTTCGGTGGGGAGCGGGCAATCGCGTTCAATATCATTATCCAGTTGGGTGCAATCCTGGCGGTGGTGTGGGAGTTTCGTCGCAAGATTCTCGATGTGGTTACCGGTTTGCCGACGCAACCGAGCGCGCGTCGTTTCACCGCCAACCTGCTGATCGCCTTCATGCCGGCGGTGGTGCTGGGGGTGATTTTCTCCGACCTGATTCACCATTACCTGTTCAACCCGATTACCGTTGCGACGGCGTTGGTGGTGGGCGGTGTGATTATGTTGTGGGCCGAGAAACGCCAACATCAGGTGCATGCCGAAACTGTCGACGAGATTACCTGGCAAGACGCGCTGAAAGTCGGTTTCGCCCAGTGCCTGGCCATGATTCCAGGAACATCGCGTTCCGGGTCGACCATCATTGGCGGGTTGCTGTTCGGCCTGTCGCGCAAGACCGCTACCGAGTTCTCGTTCTTCCTGGCGATGCCGACCATGGTCGCGGCGGCGGTGTATTCGGGTTTCAAATACCGCCACCTGTTCGTGCCGGCGGATTTTCCGGTGTTCGCGATCGGTTTCGTGACGGCCTTCATCTTCGCGATGATCGCGGTTCGCGGCCTGCTCAAGTTCATTGCCAGCCACAGCTACGCGGCGTTTGCCTGGTATCGGATCGTGTTTGGCCTGGTCATTCTGGCCACCTGGCAGTTCGGCTGGGTTGACTGGTCTGCGGCCAAGCCATGAGTGACGCCGGCAGGCGCCACGACCCCGGTCGCAGGTCCGGGGGAGAGCGCATCCAGCATCCACGGTTGAAACTGCTGGTTTTTGCCGCGCTGTGTGCGCTGCCGCTGTTTGGGTCGGTGTCGCTCTGGCTGCGCGGGGTGTCACTGATTCCGCTGGCGGCGTACGGGATCGTCAGTGTGCTGGCGTTTTTCCTGTACTGGAGCGACAAGCGCAAGGCCCGCGCCGACGCCTGGCGCACGCCGGAAAATGTCTTGCACGCGGTCGAACTGGCCGGTGGCTGGCCTGGCGCCTTGTTGGCCCAGCAAGTGTTTCGGCACAAGACCCGCAAAGTCTCCTATCAGTTGCTGTTCTGGCTGATTGTGTTGCTGCACCAGGTGTTCTGGATCGACCAGATGTTTCTCGGCGCGAACCTGCTGGCCTTGTTTTAAAGCAGCAGTCCCACCTGGGTGCGCTTGGGCAGCTTGCTCACCACCAGTTGGTGGGATCGTTGCAACAAGGCTTGTAGTTCTACGGCGCCCAGCGGGTAGGGCGTTTGCATGATGATCCACTGGGCTCTCGCCAGATAGGGAGCCGGGTGGATGCCCGGCCGGTCGCAATGTCCCAGGAACAGGTCCTTGTCGACCTTGAAGGCAAGGGAGTCGCCGCGCAGGTTCTGCAGCGCGAACATTTTGTTTCCGGCAATCGAAAACACCCGCACACCGCCCCATTTATAGTCTTCCCGCGCACCCGGCAGCGCGAGACAGAACTGCGCGACATCCTCTTCGCTCATCCGTCCAGCCTTCATATCAATCGGTCCCCACACGCATTGAATGTTTCGATCAAATGGTCGAGCCAAGCGCGAACCGCTGGCATCACCCCCCGCCGGTGAGGGTAGACCGCTTGCAACCAGCCGCCAGGCAATGACCACTCGGGCAGCAGTTGCACCAGCGAGCCGTCTTCCAGCTCCGGCTCGCAATACATCATTGGCAACAGGGTAAAACCCTGGCCGGCCAGAGTGCAGGCCTTGCGCACGATGAAGTCATCAATGCCCAGCCGCGCCTCCATGCTGAGATCGACACTTTTGCCCTGTTGATCCAGCAGGCGGATATGCACCATGCGATCGGCTTCAAGGGCGCCGAGCACGGGCAAGGTTTTCAGGTCTTCGGGGTGATTGATTTCACGCCCGTGCAAAAACGCCGGGGTGGCGACCATGGCCATTTGTGCCTGGCGCAGGCGTCGGGTCACCAGTAGCGGATCTTCGTCGCCCAGCTCACGCACGCGCAAGGCGACATCAACGCCTTCAGTCACCAGGTCGACCCGGCGGTTGAGCAGCATCACTTCCAGTTGCACCTGCGGGTATTTTTCAAGAAATCGGGCGATGACCGTGGGCAACATCTCGTGCGCGAGGCCGACGGGGCAGGACACCCGCAAGCGCCCACGCGGTTCGCTGGACATGCTGGCCACCGCTTCATCGGCCATTTCCGCTTCCAATAGCATCGCCTGACAGTGCCGCAGGTAGCGCTCGCCGACGGCGGTCAGCTTGAGTTGGCGGGTGGTGCGTTGCAGCAGACGTGCACCGAGGCGCTCTTCCAGCTCGGCGATACGCCGTGACAGGCGCGACTTGGGAATCCCGAGCAAACGCCCGGCGGCCGCAAAACCGCCAGCTTCCACCACCTTGGCGAAATAGTAGAGATCATTGAGGTCTTGCATGACGGCAGTCCGATTGTTCTATCAGTGGGACGAACTATCGCATTGTTGCGGTCTAATCAGCCATTGGTTTCGTCTGTAGGATTCACTCCATCAGATCGCCCCGTGGCGGTCCTCACCTGGAGATCCCACATGAAACTGTTGCATATCGATTCGAGCATTCTTGGTGACAACTCGGCTTCCCGTCTGCTGAGCAGCGAAGTCGTCAAAGCCTGGCAAACCGCAGAGCCGAACGCCGTGGTCACTTACCGCGACCTGGCCGCCGACGCCATCAGCCATTTCTCCGCCACGACGCTGGTTGCTGCTGGCACTACCGCTGAACTGCGCAACGCCGCCCAACAGCACGAAGCCGAGCTGAGCGCCACTACCCTGGCTGAATTCCTCGCCGCCGATGCCGTGGTGATTGCCGCACCGATGTACAACTTCACCATCCCGACCCAACTCAAGGCCTGGATCGATCGCATCGCCGTTGCCGGTCAGACCTTCCGTTACACTGAAGCCGGCCCTGAAGGCCTGTGCGGTGGCAAGAAAGTCGTGATCGTTTCGACTTCCGGTGGCCTGCACGCCGGTCAAGCCACAGGTGTGGCTCACGAAGAGTACTTGAAAGTGCTGTTCGGCTTCATCGGCATCACCGACATCGAGTTCGTCCGTGCCCATGGCCTGGCCTACGGTGATGAAGTGCGCACCAAAGCCATGAGCGACGCTCAAGCGCAAATCAGCGAGCAGTTGTTCGCCGCCGCGTAAGGCTTGCGTAAAAACGCAAAACTGCTCAGGCAACACCCCAAAAAACTCTGTATTCTGGTCACGCAAGTGCCAGATACGGAGTTTTTTGTTTCTGGCCGTTTCAGGTTGTGGCCCAGGTTATGCAACAGGGGGTTAACGCTCCCGTTCTGCAACGACCTTGGTGGCCGCGATTGCTGGTACAAGGCCGCTGCCTCGATCATCCGAGGAGAACGGGCTTTCCGGTCAAGTAACAACTGGTGGGGCATCCTTATGGTGCGTCTTTGTGCAACGTTACTGTTTTGCCTGCTCAGCAGCCTGAATTCAGTGCACGCCGCCCCTGCGCCGCATCCTCACTGGAGCGTCGGCTTCCATGAGATGAGTTTTCTCGACCCGCTCGATCTGCAACCGATGCACGCCATCGCGTTCTATCCCTCCAGTGACCGCGAACACACCAGTAAAATCGAGGGTTACACGGTCGAGGCCGGTGAAGACATCCCGGTGGCTATCGGCCGTTTCCCGATGCTGATGCTGTCCCATGGCAACACCGGAACCCCGCTGGCCCTGCATGACCTCGCCACCTCGCTGGCGCGCAAAGGTTTTGTGGTGGTGGCGGTGATCCATCCCGGCGACAACTCCAAAGACCACAGCCGCCTCGGTACGTTGAGCAACCTTTACGGCCGTCCCATCCAGATTTCCGAAGCCATTACCGCCACCCTCGGCGATCGCATGCTCGCGCCGTTCGTCAACGCCAATCAGGTCGGGGTGATTGGCTACTCGGCGGGCGGTGAGACGGCGTTGATCCTGTCCGGCGCCACGCCTGACCTGGATCGTCTGCGTCGGTATTGCGAGGAGCGCCCGGACGACCGCGATGCCTGCAACACCAAGGGTGAATTGATTGTGGATCGTGACGACCTGCAACCCGTGGCTGACCCGCGTGTACGCGCGTTGCTGTTGATGGCGCCGTTGAGTTTGAAGTTCGGCCGTCACACCTTGGCCGATGTGCATGTGCCGGTGCTGCTGTACAGCGGCGACGGCGACAAACTGGTGGCCTTCGACAAGAACGCGGCTGCACTCGCGCGTAAATTGCCGATTGCCCCGGATTTCAAATTGCTGGCGGGGGCAGGGCACTTCGTGTTCATGGCGCCGTGCAACGAAGAGCAGATCGCAGCCATGCCGGCGTTGTGTACCGACGCCGACGGTGTCGACCGCGAAGGCATCCATCGCGACATGATTTCCGAGGCCGGGCGTTTCTTCTCTCGCACCCTGGGCATCGCAACCCGCGCAGGCCTGCAAACCGCGGATCAGTGACTCGCCGGATCCCACTGTAGGAGTGGCGTGTCAGGCCATTGCGCGGCGCTTGAGTAGCAGTGTCAATGCCAATCCGGTCACCGACAACAACGCCGCGCTAAAGAAAATCCACGTATACCCCAGGTTCAACGCCACCGCGCCCATCAATGGCCCGGCGATGGCCAGTGCCAGATCAAAAAACACCGCATAAGCACTCAAACCCGCGCCGCGACTGGAGTTGGGCACCTGTTTGATCGCTTCAACCCCCAGCGCCGGATAGACCAGCGACAAGCCAAAACCGGTCAGGCCCGCGCCGATCAGCGCATAACCCGTCGAAGGTGCCAGCCACAGCAGCACCAGGCCCACGGTTTCAATGCTCATGCAGGCAATGGCCGAGGTGAATCCGCCGAAACGGCTGATGCTGGAGATGAACAACAGCCGCGCCAAAATAAAGCAGACACCGAACACGGTGAGGCAATACGCGGCACCGGCCCAACCACGGCTGACGTAATACAGGGTAATAAAGGTGGTCAGCGTGCCATAACCGATGGACGCCAGACTCAGGCTCGCCCCAAACGGTGCGATGCGCCCGAACACCGCCCAAAAGGGCAGCCGCTCGCCACGAATCACCGGCACCGACGGTTTGTTGCGGATCAGCAGCAGCGCGGCAAGCGCCAACAGCGACAGCGCGATCCCCAAACTGGCGAAACCATACTCGGCGACCATCACCACCCCCAACGGTGCGCCTATGGCGATTGCACCGTAAGAGGCGATGCCGTTCCAGGAGATGGAGCGGGCGGTGTGCTCCGCCCCGACCTGGCCCATGCACCAACTGATGGTGCCGACGCCGATCAAGCCTTGGGCGATACCGAGCAGCAAGCGACCGGCGATCAGGATCAACAGACTCACCAGCGGCATGCTCTGCAGCAACGTCGAAATCAGCGTCAATACGCCGCTCAGCACAATCCCCGACAACCCATAGACAATCGCCCGCTTGGTGCCAATGCTGTCCGACATGCGCCCGGCCATCGGCCGGCTGAGCAGGGTGGCCAGGTACTGCGAGCCAATGGTCAGCCCCGCGATGATCGCGCTGAAACCCAGTTGCTCATGGACATAACCCGGCAACACCGCTATCGGCAGGCCGATGCAGAGGAAGGCAATAAAGGTATAAAAAACGATGGAGACGATCTGCAGGGTGATCGCCAGGGAGCTTTGCGGGGGTTGTTGCTGCGCAGACATGTGGGCTCGTTCGCGGGCGGCGGTGGGAGAGCTGCATCATGGCGTGGGCTGCGAATAAAAGGAAGCAGGCTAACTATATTCGTTGTGTCTGATGGCCCCTTCGCGAGCACAGGGGAATGCGGTCAACTGTGGGAGCCTGCTCGCGAAGGTCTCAGCACCACCAAAATCCTCGAACCTGAAATGCAAAAAGCCCCGTCACAAGGACAGGGCTTTCAGTTGCAGCTTGAAACCAATATTTAGAACACTACACCCTGGCTACGCAGGTAATCATCATAAGTACCGCTGAAGTCGATCACGCCACTAGGGCTCAACTCGATGATGCGGGTCGCCAACGACGATACAAACTCACGGTCGTGGCTGACGAAGATCAGCGTGCCCGGGTAGTTCTCCAGCGCCAGGTTCAGCGCCTCGATGGATTCCATGTCCAAGTGGTTGGTCGGTTCGTCCATGATCAGCACGTTCGGCTTTTGCAGGATCAGCTTGCCGAACAGCATGCGACCTTGCTCACCACCGGAGATGACCTTGACCGACTTGAGGATCTCGTCGTTGGAGAACAGCATGCGACCGAGGGTGCCGCGAACGATTTGCTCTCCGCCCTGAGTCCACTGGCCCATCCAGTCGAACAGGTTGCAGTCGTCTTCGAAGTCGTGCGCGTGGTCCTGGGCGTAGTAGCCCAGTTCCGCGGCGTCGGTCCACTTCACAGTACCGGCATCCGGGGTCAGTTCATTGACCAGGGTGCGCAGCAGGGTGGTTTTACCGATACCGTTCGGGCCGATGATCGCCACGCGCTCGCCAGCTTCAACCTGGAAGCTGAAGTCCTTGAACAGGGTCTTGCCGTCGAAGCCTTTGGCCATGCGCTCGACGATGACCGCCTGACGGTGCAGCTTCTTGGTTTGTTCGAAACGGATGAACGGGCTCACACGGCTCGAAGGCTTGACCTCGGCCAGCTGGATCTTGTCGATCGCCTTGGCGCGAGACGTGGCCTGCTTGGCTTTCGAGGCGTTGGCCGAGAAGCGGCTGACGAACGATTGCAGTTCCGAGATCTGCGCCTTCTTCTTGGCGTTGTCCGACAGCAGCTGCTCGCGGGACTGGGTCGCCACGGTCATGTACTCGTCGTAGTTGCCCGGGAACAGACGCAGTTCGCCGTAATCCAGGTCAGCCATGTGGGTGCACACGCTGTTCAGGAAGTGACGGTCGTGAGAGATGATGATCATCAGGCTGGAGCGCTGGGTCAGAATGTTTTCCAGCCAGCGAATGGTGTTGATGTCCAGGTGGTTGGTTGGTTCGTCGAGCAACAGCACTTCAGGATCGGAGAACAGTGCCTGCGCCAGCAATACGCGCAGTTTCCAACCTGGGGAAACTTCGCTCATCGGGCCAAAGTGTTGCTCGATGCCGATACCCAGGCCCAGCAACAGCTCGCCGGCACGGGATTCGGCAGTGTAGCCGTCCATTTCGGCGAACTCGGTTTCCAGCTCGGCCACGGCCATGCCGTCTTCTTCGGTCATTTCCGGCAGCGAGTAGATGCGATCGCGCTCGGCCTTGACCTTCCACAGCTCTTCGTGACCCATGATCACGGTATCGATCACGGTGAATTCTTCGTAGGCGAACTGGTCCTGGCGCAATTTACCCAGACGCACGTTCGGCTCGAGCATGACCTGGCCGCCGGACGGCTCGAGGTCGTCGCCGAGGATTTTCATGAAAGTCGACTTGCCGCAACCGTTGGCGCCGATCAGGCCGTAGCGGTTGCCCGCGGCGAATTTGACCGAAACGTTTTCGAATAGCGGCTTGGCGCCGAACTGCATCGTGATGTTAGCTGTAGAGATCAAAGGTTTTTCCTGCGAAGCATTCAGAGTAGCTAGGGTTGCGGCAGTACCGATTCAGTACCCGTTTCCGGTATTCAAACCACGGGAAATGCATCCCGGTCAGAAGCGGAAGGTCCATCTGGCAATAAGTGGACAGCAGCATATGGAGCGCTTGGCCCGAGTCGAAGTGCGCTGAGACGGGGTTCATTCCCGTCATCAACCAAGGGGGGCGCGTAATGTTTGGCGGCGATTGTACTGGTCTGGCTCTCTAAACGATAGGGCGTTGAGGCCGCTCGGGCGCATTGACAGTACCAGCGGACAGATTTTCACATTTGTAAGCTAACTATTTGTTACAGAGAGTGGCTAAAATGCGATTTTCCACCCGATGCCGACCATCGGCACAGGCTCAAGGACGCGCTATCGGGTTCGCTGTTTCGTTTTCAGACGCTGCTCAAGACCCTTGGCCAATGGGTTGGCCGGGAAGGCAGTTTGTTCACTTATGACGTGTGACGATTTCTGTGAAACTGACCATTGCCCTTGTTTACATAGCCTCCATTGCGTACGTCCACCTGCGCGGTCGCGTGCGCCACAAGCTCGGCCGCCAGTTGAGTGATCACTCTTCGTTTCTGGCGCCGCTCAATTGCTTCCTTTATCTGTTCTCGAAAAACCCGAACAAGCCTTATCTCAATCCTGCGGATTTCCCTGATCTGAGCCCGTTGCAGGTGCATTGGCAAGAAATCCGTGCTGAAGGCCAGAACCTGCTGAAGGCTGGGGAGATCAAGCGCTCGGATCAATACAACGATGTCGGTTTCAACTCGTTCTTCAAGACCGGGTGGAAGCGCTTTTACCTGAAGTGGTACGGCGACAGCCATCCTTCGGCAATGAAACTCTGCCCGCGTACTACAGAACTGGTCCAGGGCATCGGCTCGATCAAGGCCGCGATGTTCGCCGAGTTGCCGCCGGGCTCGAAATTGGTTCGTCACCGTGATCCTTATGCTGGTTCCTACCGTTATCACTTGGGTCTGGAAACGCCGAATGATGCCGGTTGCTACATCAATGTCGACGGCGAGAACTACCACTGGCGTGACGGCGAAGCGGTGATGTTCGACGAAACGTTCATTCACTACGCCGAGAACACCACGCAACAGAACCGGATCATTCTGTTCTGTGACGTCGAGCGTCCGATGAAGTACCGCTGGGCGGCGGCGTTTAATGGGTGGTTCAGCCGTTACGTGATGTCGGCGGCCGGTGCGCCGAATGACGAAGGTGACAGGACGGGGGGGATTAACCGTTTGTTCACCAAGGTCTACAAGATTCGTTTGCGGGCTAAAGCGCTGAAGAAGCGTAATCGCAAGCTCTACTATGCTCAGAAGTGGGCGATTTTCGGCGGGTTGCTGGCGGTGTTTGTGTTGATCTGAATGATATGTTGTGGCGGATTGAGCCTTCGCGAGCAGGCTCGCTCCCACAGTTAACCGCGATCACCTGTGGGAGCGAGCCTGCTCGCGAAGAGGCCCTGGCATCCACCGCAAAACCCTCAATCAGCCCCGCGAAGTCTTCGTGGCTTTTTTCTGCGCCGCCGGCTTGGCCTTCCCGGCACCTTTACTTCCCAAACTACGCTTAAGCAACTCAGTCAAATCAATCACATCCGCCGTTTTGCGTTCTTCTTCACCCGTCGCCGTCTCGACATCCTCGATCTTGCCCTCATTGGCCTTTTTCTCCACCAGCGCCATGATCTTGTCTTCGAAACTGTCGCGGTAGTCTTCAGGTTTCCAGTCGGCACTCATGTCCTGTACCAGCCGCTTGGCCATATCAAGTTCACCCTTGGCCAGTTCGGGTTTGGTCACTTCGCTGCCCAGTTCAAGGGTATCGAGGCTGCACACTTCCGCCGGCCAACGCAACATCACCAGCACCATCGCCGACTCCAGCGGCATCAACGCCGCCAAGTGCTGGCGTGTGTGCAACACCACATGGGCAAGCGCGACTTTATTGGTTTTGCTCAACGTTTCGCGTAACAACGCGTACACCTTGCCGCCGCGTTTATCCGGGGCGAGGTAGTAGGGCGTGTCGATGTTTTGCAGCGGAATCTGTTCACTGTCGACAAAGGAAAAGATGTCGATGGTTTGCGTGGACAGCGGGTGCGCCGATTTGATTTCTTCTTCGCTGAGGACCACGTACCGTCCCTTTTCGTACTGCACACCTTTGACGATGTGCTCCTTGGTGACTTCCTTGCCGGTGACCTTGTTCACGCGTTTATACCCGACCGGCTCCATGCTGCGGCTGTCGAGCCAGTCGAAATCCACCCCTTGGGAAGACGTCGCCGAGACCAGCGCCACAGGGATATGCACCAGCCCGAAACTGATAGCGCCTTTCCAGATTGCCCGTGCCATGGTCGTCTTCTCCCGAGTGATGTTCAGGTGACCCGTGGCCTGAGGCAAAAGTTTCAGCTGGTTGTGGGCCCCGGGCGGGCGGGGTGGTCGTCTCGTGTTACATCTTGTGAAGGAGGTTTTAGTTAACAAATCCGAACCTCGGGCGTAGCGTGCTATCGAAGACCCTATCCACGTCGAGAGGCTCGCCCCATGAACAGATATGTACTCGGCTGCTGCACCGTGCTGGCGCTGAGCGGCTTGCTGAGCAGCATGGCCCAGGCTTCGCCGCCCTCATCATTGCTGCTGGCCCAAAGCCCGACCGGGGTTTCGAGCAATCCATACAACAGCCCGATTCGCCGCGCCAATCCGAACAGCATGCAAGGTTCACAATCCAGCGCCCCGGCCATTCGCGGGCCCAACACCATGCCGGTGCCGCGCCCACCGACGCTGGACAACGGCGGCATCGGCAACCGCTATCCGCAAAGCCAACCGGCTCCTGCCAGCCCACCTAAATTCATTCCCAATCCCCCTCAGCGAGATGCAGGCACCAGCAACCGTTGAGCCGGAACGACAAAAGGAATCGTGCATGTTGCGTAAAACCCTCCTGGCCACCCTGTGTGCCAGCGCATTGATCACCGCTGCCGCGCCCGTCTTCGCAGCATCGACTCAGGAACTGGAAAGCGAGCAGGGCACCCTCGAAGTCACCACGATCACCAAGGGGCTAGAACATCCCTGGTCGGTCGCGTTCCTGCCGGATCGCAAGGGCATGCTGGTTACCGAACGGCCCGGCAACCTGCGCGTCGTCAGCGTCGACGGCAAACTCTCTGGCCCGATCGATGGGGTGCCGAAGGTCTGGGCCAAGGGACAGGGCGGCTTGCTGGATGTAGTGCTGTCCCCCGACTTTCGGCAGGACCGCACGGTTTATCTGTCGTATGCCGAAGGCGGTGGCGCGGGTGACAAGGCCGGCACGGCGGTCGGTCGAGGGCAATTGTCCGAAGACCTGAAAACCCTCAAGGACTTCAAAGTGATCTTCCGCCAGGAGCCGAAGCTCTCTGTCGGCAACCATTTCGGTTCGCGTCTGGTGTTCGATCGTGACGGCTATCTGTTCATCACCCTCGGCGAAAACAATGTCCGGCCCACCGCCCAGGACCTCGACAAGCTGCAAGGCAAAGTCGTGCGGATCTACCCGGACGGCAAGGTGCCGGACGACAACCCCTTTGTCGGTCAATCCGGCGTGCGCCCGGAAATCTGGTCCTATGGCCAGCGCAACCCGCAAGGCGCGGCGCTCAATCCATGGACGGGTGTTCTGTGGGAGAACGAACACGGGCCACAAGGCGGCGACGAGTTGAACATCATCGAACGCGGCAAGAATTACGGCTGGCCGCTGGCAACCCACGGCATCAACTATTCGGGCAATCCGATCCCGGAAGCCAAGGGCAAGACCGCAGAAGGCACCGTGGCGCCGCACCATGTCTGGGAAAAATCCCCCGGTCTGAGCGGGATGGCGTTCTACGACGGGGATCGCTTCAAGCCTTGGCAGCACAATGTGTTTATCGGTGCGCTGGTGAGCCAGGAGTTGATTCGCTTGCAGTTCGATGGCGACAAAGTGGTTCACGAAGAGCGCTTGCTGGGTGAGCTCAAGGCGCGAATTCGCGATGTGCGGCAAGGCCCGGATGGGTATTTGTATGTATTGACCGATGAAGACGACGGCGCGTTGTACAAGGTTGGCCTGAAGTAACCCTTACTTGTGGCGAGGGGGCAAACCCTCTCGCCACAGTGTCGGTAGCGCGGCTTAGTTATCTCGCTGGGAGAGAATCACCGCCGCCCGCAATTTGCCCCGGCCAAAACTGCTCATTTTCTCGAACTCCCCGTGGCTCACCGGCAGATGCTGGCAGTCCATGGGCTGGCGATGCTGACTGTGGTCGACATCCGGATCATGCAGGTAAACAAACTCCTCATCGCAATCGGTGACAATGACCCAATGCGGTGATTTGGAGCGGGTCAGTCGATAGCTGCTGATCAACACCAGCGGCTGGCCGCCGTCATTGAGCAAGCGTGGCAAGTCCAGCGGGCCGCCGATGACCTGCTCGACATCGGTGGCCTGCAACTGCGCAGTGAATTCTTCGTGCACCAGGCGCATGACGTCTTTTTTATGCTCATCACGCACCCCGTCGAGAAACAACGGCCCCGTCATGCTCAGTTGCAGACGCACGCCAAATCCGCGATTCCATGCGGCCAACGCCAGGCCTTGCGGGCTGCAACCGCCGTGACCAGAGGTCATGAACACGGTCGTCGCCTCGCGCCAGAGTTGCAGCTCTTCGCGGCGTTCCAGCTTGCGGTCATTCTGCAGCGCGCCCATGGCCATCAGCAGGCAGGCCGGGCCGCAGGTGAAATCGGTGGTCTGCGGGTAGTACGGCACTTTGATGTTTCTTGAATCACGGTGCTGGAGAATGCGTTTCTCCAGGCGCAACGCATCGGCGTGGTCTTGGTAATAGTCATGAATCAGCGCGAAACGCCGGTAACCGTTGCGCTCGTAAAGGGCAATCGCCGCCGGATTGTCCGTGCGCACTTCCAGCCGCACGTAGGCACAGTCGTGTTCCAGCGCACAGGCCTCGATACGTTGCAGCAACTGCTTGCCCAGTCCGCTGCCACGCGCTTGGGCGGCAATCGCAATCGAATAGAGACGGGCCAGCGACGTGCCCCGATGAAACAACACCACCGCGTACCCGACCAACTGCTCGTCGCGCGAAGCCACCAGCAACTGTCCGTGAGCCCGTGTGATCATCCATTGAAAGCTGCGACTGGTGAGCCGGTCCGTGGTGAAACATTGCTGTTCAAGTGCCAACAACGCAGATAAGTCTTCAACTACCGCCAAGCGAAAGACAAGATTCATATGACCGCCGTAAAAGTTGCGTAACGAAACGGGACTTTCGAAAAAGTTCGTGCTTAATAGGAAAGGTCTTGTTCTCCAACGGATCAATCACTATGTCAGCGGTACAAGGTCATTGGCGCGAAGTATCCGAGCAAACTTCGCCGGCGGCAACTTTTTTAAATGAAGCAGTCAGCACTTCAAGCCAGTTGATTATCATCGTCGAACGCAAGGAAGACTGGGCCTCCTATTTTCCCAGTGAAGACATCGTCACCGCCCAGGAATACCTCGAAAAGGCCCACGACAACGGGCAAGGCAAACGGGTCCAGGTGATCAACCTGTGCCGCAGCTACAAGTACCTGGGGCACGGTTATTACTGCTCGTTGCTGGCGGAAGCGCGGGGGCACAAGGTCATTCCGTCGGTGCGCACCATCAGTGAACTGACCAAAAAATCTTTGTATGGGCTGTCGCTGGATGATCTGGAAAAGCCTCTGGAAAAAGCCCTCACGCACCATCTTTACAGCGACACTGAAGGCTTTACCCTGACTCTGTATTTCGGCAAAACCAATATCGAACCATTGCAGGATTTGGCGCGACAGTTATTTGAAGTCTTTCCATGCCCGATCTTGTTAGTTGAGTTTCGTCGAACTAACGGTTGGCACATTGAAGGCATAAAGTCCGGCGCGTTGCACAAGTTGCGAGAAGACCAGGAAGATCAATTTGCCCACTCGCTGGACAGTTTCAGTCGCAAGATCTGGCGCATGCCGCGTTCACGGCGTCTGGCACGTTATGACCTGGCCATCCTCCACGATCCCCAAGAAACATTGCCACCGTCCAACCCCAAGGCGCTGGATAATTTCATCCGCGTCGGCAAGACCTTGGGCATCGATGTGGAACTGATCGAGCGCAAGGACTACGCGCGCATTGCCGAATACGACGGCTTGCTGATCCGCGAGACCACCAGCGTCGATAACCATACCTACCGTTTTGCCAAGAAAGCCGAGAGTGAAGGGCTGGTGGTGATGGACGATCCGGCGTCGATCCTGCGCTGTACCAACAAGGTCTACCTGACCGATCTGCTCAAGAGTCATCAACTCGGCATGCCGGCCACGGAAATTCTCTACAAGGAGCGACCCGAAGATTTTGAACGGGTCGGCGAGCGCTTGGGCTTTCCATTGGTGCTGAAGATCCCCGACGGTTGTTTCTCTCGTGGCGTGATCAAGGTTGAAAGCCAACAGGCGCTGCTGGAAGCCACCGCCGAACTGTTCGAACACTCGGTGCTGTTGCTGGCGCAGGAATTCTTCTACACCGAGTACGACTGGCGCATCGGCGTACTGAATCGCAAACCGATCTTTGCCTGCCAATACTTCATGTCCAAGGGGCACTGGCAAATCTACAACCACAAGGCCAAGGGGCAGGACATCAACGGCGAATGCCGCACGCTGGCGGTCCACGAGGCCCCGCGCGCCGTGGTGGAACTGGCGGTAAAAACCGCGAACCTGATTGGCGATGGGCTGTATGGCGTCGACCTCAAACAGTCCGGCGACAAGGTGGTGGTGATCGAGGTCAACGACAACCCGAACATGGACGCCGGCATCGAAGACGCCTACCTGCAGGACGATTTGTATTCGTTGGTGCTGGAAGAGTTCGTGCGCCGGCTGGAGCTCAAGCGTCGCGGCCAGGCCTGGTGATCGCCCGATGATCAAGAGCTTTCAACTGACCCACGGCGCCCTGCAATCAGTCGAACGGCTGGACGCCGAAGTGATGCTGTTCAGTAACCCCGATGCCGCCGAGCGCGATCTGTTGCACAGCCACTTCAAGCTCGATGAGCACGCGTTAGCGTCGGCGCTGGACCCGGACGAGGTGTCGCGCATCGAGTTTCATCCCGACAATCTGTTCCTGATCTGGAAACGCCCGGAAAACTATTCCGGCGCCGACAGCCTGGCGTTTGAGGTGTCGTCCTGTGGCTTGTTGTTTTGCGAGCACCGGTTGTTGGTGATCGCCACCGACGATTCCCCGCTGCACGGGCTCGGCACCCGGCAGCGGTTGAACACGCCGCTGGATGTCTTGCTCGACCTGCTGTTCAACAACATCCATCACTATTTGGGTCACCTGAAGGTGATCAAACTGGTTGCTCGGGAGTTGCAGCAAAAATTCAACGCCTCGATGCAGAACCAGCACCTGATCCAGATGTTCAACCTCAGCGAGAGCCTGATCTATTACATCAACGCGATTCACAGCAACGGTGCGGTCCTGACGCGGCTGCGCAATCACGCGGCGAAGGAGCACTTCAGCGCCGAAGCGATCAGCCTGATCGACGACCTGATCATCGAAAACAACCAGTGTTACAAACAGGCGGAAATCTACTCCACGGTGTTCTCCGGGCTGATCGACGCCCGGGGCAACCTGATGAACAACAGCATGAACAACCTGCTACGCAAACTGACGCTGATCAACGTGGTGTTCCTGCCCTTGAACCTGATTGCCAGCATTGGCGGCATGTCCGAGTTCAGCATGATGACCGCCGGCACGCCGTGGTGGGTGTCGTATCCGTTGTTTCTGAGCGCGATGATGTTGGGGGCGGGGGTGATGGTGTTGGGGCTCAGGCGGTTGGCGAAATGAATGGCTGGCAGGTCCGGCCCCTTCGCGAGCAGGCTCGCTCCCACAGGTTTTGTGGCCACTGGAGATCCACTGTGGGAGCGCGCCTGCTCGCGAAGGCAATCTCAAGAACTCAACTTACGGTCCGGCAAACCACAGACCATAAGGTTCATCAGCCCCCAACTGAAGCCAACGAAAATTGACCATTGACTTGCCATCCGTCCACGGCTAATTTCCAGCCATGACTTCCACCGTATTGCGCTGCCAGCCAAGCATTATTACCGCCATTCCTTATCTGGCGGGCTAGCTCACGACTGCAGCACCCAACCCGCCCTAGAGGCGGGTTTTTACTTTCTGACTCCAGGGCCCCGAACACAGCCAGGAGACGACCATGACCAGCACGCTCGCCCAGCAGACCTTGCTTGAGCATTACGTAAAAAAGATCCTCGCCGCGCCCGTATATGAACTGGCGGTGCGCACGCCGTTGCAAGCGGCACCGGCGCTTTCCGAGGCGTTGGGCAATCAGGTGCTGCTCAAGCGCGAGGACTTGCAACCGACCTTTTCCTTCAAGATTCGCGGTGCCTATAACAAGTTGGTGCAACTTACTGATGAGCAAAAGGCCCGCGGCGTGATCACGGCGTCAGCGGGCAATCATGCCCAAGGCGTGGCGTTGGCAGCGAAAACCTTGGGCATTGTCGCGACCATCGTCATGCCGCTGACCACGCCGGAACTGAAAGTGCTCGGGGTTCGAAGTCGCGGGGCGGAGGCGGTGCTGCACGGTGAGAGTTTTCCGTTCGCCCTCGACTATGCGTTGAACCTGGCTGAACAAACCGGTCGCACCTTTGTGTCGCCCTTCGACGACCCGGACGTGATTGCCGGGCAGGGCACTGTGGCGATGGAGATCCTGCGTCAGCATCAAGGCCCGCTCGATGCGATCTTTGTGCCGGTGGGCGGTGGAGGTTTGATCGCCGGCATCGCCGCGTACGTGAAATACCTGCGACCTGAAGTGCGCATCATCGGCGTCGAGTCGGAACATTCAGCGTGTCTGGCGGCAGCGCTACAGGCGCACGAACGGGTTGTCCTGCCGAGCGTTGGCACGTTCGCCGATGGCGTGGCGGTGGCGCAGATCGGCGCTTATGGCTTCGAAGTCTGCCGGTTTTGCGTCGATGAGGTGTTGACGGTCAGTAATGACGAACTGTGTGCTGCGATCAAGAACATCTATGACGATACCCGCTCGATCACCGAGCCCTCGGGGGCGCTGGCCGTGGCCGGAATCAAGAAGTACGTCGCGCAAACCGGTGCCTCTGGTCAGACGTTTGTGGCGATCGATTCAGGGGCCAATATCAACTTTGACAGTCTGCGCCACGTGGCCGAGCGCGCCGCTATCAGCGGCGTCCCGGCGTGAGGCAGGAAGCTGTTATTCCTGAACGGCTTTCTCGACCTTGCTCGATGCAGACCAGATCCGATAGCGGACTTCGATGTCTTTAGGCACGTAAAGCACGATCGGCAGCTTGCTGTTGTAACGCAGCAAGAAGCCGTCGCCGACCACCGGTACGAAGTCTTTTTTGCTCTTGCCATCCGGACAGGCCATCAGCGTACTCATCGGGCCAATGACTTTATCCAGTCGGTAGAACGGGTAGCCCCAACCCTCGAGGTTTTTTTCCTCAAGCATCCCCCCTAGACGTTGGCGATTGCAGTCCACGGTCAGGGTTTTGCCGGCGAGGATTTCGACCTGGAAGTCGTCTTCTTTCGTTTGCGGGGCAAGATGAATGACCTGGCGGGTAAAACCGCTTTCAGGCTTGGGGAAGGGGGCGATGGTTTCGAGTGTTGCGGCGTGAGCGATGGTCGACAGCCCGGTAACCATTAGTCCGACAGTCGTGGTAAAGGTCAAAGAACCCATGATGCCTCCTTGCGTGTATTCAATTCGTGGCGCCATTCTTACTGCGCTCAGGCCCCAATGCAAACCCGGTGCTGTCAGACGGTAATTTGCAACGCCTTCCAGGGTCCTTCATGCAAATTGCACGGTAGTTTCATTAAGTCTTGCGGCTAAATCATTGATTTGCCGATGAACTGCACGGCGAAATTCAAGGCATGTTTTATGCTTCAGTTGTTCTTAATCTGGCCGGGACTGCACATGAGCCAGCGTTGATTGTTAATTGGCTGTCTCACAAAGGAGGGGTCGCCATGTTTCTTTCTGCCTTGGAACTTCGCAACATCATCGAAAACAGCTTTTTGCCCAAGCGTTGCCAATGCTCGCTGTCCCCGGATTTATTGATGACGATAAAAGTGTACGCGGACGACAAGACCGATCTGCTGGATCTGCACGTGACCGGGATTGATGCCAAAGGGCTGAATGGCTGTCGGGAAATCAACGAATTGATCGCCGGTCTGCGCACCAGAAAACATTCTGAGCTCTTTTCTCCGCATCGGGCGAGGGCGCTTTAACCTGCTGTTTCGAATTCCACCGACAGGCGCCGGGTCTGAAGAAATCCCAGGCCTAGCGCCAGCTCCACCAATACCGCCAGCAAAATGCCCGGCCCGGTATGGCCGTTGAGCCATTCGCCGAAACCCAGTGCCGCCAGACCGAAACAACCAACCATAAAACCGCTGCTTAATGCGCTGCGGATGACGGAGGGTGGTTCGTTTCGAACCCAATAAAAGATCAACCCCAACGCCGCGAACACCACCGCGATGCGCCGCGAAACAACGCCTGTCGCCGAGGAATATTCGATGCCCCAAATCGCCAGCAGCCAGTCGGGCATCAAACCCCAGACCAGCGCCAATACCAGACACAGGGCGGCGGTGAACATCGATAACGTACGAAACGACAACTGCATAGCGAATCCTTGCGGCAGTGAGGGAGGCGCTAAAGCATAACGCCAGAACCCTCACAGTAAAACCGCCAGGTTTCGAATCAGACCTTTCCGTCAGTTTTGATAACTGCAGACGTCAGAAAGCTTCTGGTAGCTGATTTCTTCAGGCTTGCCGGACGTATCGATGTACTTCATGTCGGCGGTAATCACTTTGCATTCATTGGTCGTCGGCTCTGTCAGCGCCACGACTTTGCCGATATTGAGCGGCATGCCGTAGTGATAGGGCGTGGCTTTGGACGTGTCATTGGCCTGGGCAAGCCCGGCAAACGCGGTGCAGGCGAGGGCGGAGGCAAGGAGCAGCATGCGAGTGTTCATGTGACGATCTCCAGTGCAGACGGAAGTCAGTTCGACGATCAACGTCAAACCTGCCGCACTGGGCATCAGAGGAGTCTGAGGGCGTGCGGTCCAGTAGAGTTTTGGACCGCGGCGTTAAGCGATGGTTAACCCACCTGAACGCCGCCTGTCGCGAAGGGCGGTGTCTGACGGATGTTTCGTTAGGAAAGGGGGTACGGAGTCTTCGGCCTGGTCCTACAGAGCTAGACGCCTTATCGACTTTCGCCTGATGGGGGGAGCGATTACTGTTTGGGCTCGCTGCAAAATCAGCGATCGGGTTTGGTCACCTGAAACAACGCACTTAAGTGTGCCATTATTCGCCCCGCGGACTTCTACGTCCTCATGTCGAGTAGTTATGGCGGCTGTGTGCCGGACGCTTTCGAGCGAGCCGATGGTTGTTTCGGTTGACCAAGCCTGTACACAGTCCGCCTCCCACCGTTTGGTCACGGTGTTAGCGGTTTTTTACAAACAACCGAGTAATTACTATGCCAACGTTCAAACCGTTTCCAGATCGCTATCGTCCACTCAACAGCGGCGTTACCGATTCAAGTCCTTTGCTGATCGACACCGAAGCCAACCCCCAAGACATATTCGAAGCCGGGTTACAGCGCGTACGAGCCTCTACCCAGCTGCTTGAAACGCTTCATTGCCTATGTTTCAAACACAGCGATGTTCAAGATATTCCGCACATTACTCACGCGCTCTACTTGCTGACCCAGGACGGGTTTGACCTGTTAGCGGTTGCGCAGCAGCGGATGATGGGGTGGAAGGCGCCGGTCTGACGACTGATCTTTAAAAAAATCCAGCGCTGCTAGGCGCTGGATTTTTGTATTGCGTCATGAATTACCAAGAGCCATACGGCACACCAAACTTTTCGACGTACGCTTTGGAAACGGCGGAAAGGGGGCGGTAGTGATCTCCAGACTTACCTTCGTATGGGCCACGCGGATCAATTACGGCTTTTACCGTAGTCACTTCGATCGGTGGCAGACAGGAACCGCCCACCCAGACTTTAGCAATGCCTCCGGGGACCAGCCTTATACCGATTGACTGACGATAGCCAGTGATCCATTTTCCATCGGCCGCGCAGAAAACCTTTTCACCCTTACGCATGATCTCCCGAGTAGCCTCAGGGATTTTAATCACCATCAGGTAGGTTTGAGGTTCGACCAGCGATTGCCAACGAACATAGATCTGTTTGGGCAAGTCGGCCCCTGTTACGTGCTTACCGCTGCCAATGGCAACTCTTTTCGGCCAGCCTCGGGGATCGCCGGAATTGTTGGGAGGCTTTAGCATGGAGGCGACTCCACTCATCGCACGTGGGTATACGTGATCCTGAATATCGACCACGTCGGCGGTTTCGATCCAAACTTCCATGTAAGCGGGGGCCGAGAACCCCAAGTACCAGGATTTGTAAGGCATTGGCTCGCTGTTGGCGTATGTGCAACCACTGAGCAAAAATGCGCAAATCGTAGTTCGCGAGAAATTACCCATCAGGCTGCTTTGGTTCTGTTACTTCCAAGAATCATAGGGCACACCAAACTTTTCGATGTACGCTTTGGACTGGTCGGATAGCTTGTCGTACTTGCCGCCAGACTTACCTTCATAAGGTCCTCTTGGGTCAATTTCGGCTTTTACCTTAGCCACTTCTATCGCTGGCAGGCACGATCCCATTACCCACACTTTAGCCATCCCTCCAGGTGCCAGATTTATTACCAATAACTCGCGGTAGCCGGTTATCCATTTTCCATCAGCAGTACAAAAGGCTTTTTCACCCTTGCGCATAAGTTCCCTGGTCGACTCGGGTATCTCGATAACCATTTTATAAGTTTGAGGTTCAACCAATGATTGCCATCGGACGTAGATTTTTTTGGGTAAGTCTGCTCCAGTTACATTCTTACCTTTGCCCGGCCCCGGCTTTTCCGGCCAGCCTCTAGGGTCGCCCGTGTTATTGGGAGGACTCTGTATCGCAGCTATGCCACTCATGGCACGTCTGTATACTTGGCCTTTTACATCAATCACATCAGCTGTTTCGATCCATACTTCCATATAGTTAGGCGCTGAAAAACCCAAACGCCAAGCTTTGTAAGGCATTGACTCGCCATTGGCGAATGCGCAGCCACTGAGCAATAACGCGCAGAAGGTAGGTCGTAAATAACTAATCATTAGAGTGTCACGGCTCTGTCACTTCCAAGAATCATAGGGCACACCAAATTTTTCTACGTAGGCTTTGGATTGGTCGGACAGCTTGTCGTACTTGCCGCCAGACTTTCCTTCATATGGGCCGCGTGGATCAATAACGGCTTTTACCTTGATCACTTCTATCGCTGGCAGGCACGACCCCATCACCCACATTTTGGCTATCCCGCCTGGCGCCAAATTGATAACCAACGCGTTGCGGTAGTCTGTAATCCACTTACCATCAAATGCGCAAAAAGCTTTTTCTTCCTTGCGCATTATCGCCGTTGTCGTCTCGGGGACGTCGATCACCATTTGGTAAATTTGCGGTTCGACAAGAGACTGCCAGCGTACGTAAATCTTTTTCGGCAAGTCCGCCCCAGTTACATTCTTACCTTTGCCGATTCCTGGCTTTTCGGGCCACCCTCTAGGGTCGCCTGTGTTGTTAGGAGGCGTCTGTATGGCAGCAGTGCCACTCATCGCTCGCGGGTAAACCTGCTCTTTGATATCGACTACGTCAGCCGATTCAATCCACACTTCCATGTAATTCGGCGCTGAAAAGCCCAGGCGCCAGGATTTGTAAGGCATTGACTGGCTGTTGGCGTATGTGCAACCAATGAGCAAAAATGCGCAAATTGTAGTTCTCAAATAGCTATTCATTGGACCGCTCTGGATCTATTGCTACCAAGAACCAAATGGAACACCAAATTTTTCAACATAAGCTTGTGATACCGCTGATAGAGGGCGGTGTTTCCCCCCTGATTCCCCTTCATATGGTCCACGTGGATCAACTTCGGCCTGTACTCTGGTCACTTCAATTGGTGTCAAGCAGGGGCCGAGTACCCAGACTTTGGCGATGCCGCCAGGGGCCAGACCGATCACAATTGCCTTGCGATAACCCGTAATCCATTTTCCATCGGCAGCACAGAACGTCTTTTCACCTTTTTGCATGATCGCTCGGGTTGACTCGGGAATGTCGATCGCCATTTTGTATGTTTGGGGCTCAACCAGTGATTGCCAGCGGACATAGATTTTTTTCGGCAGATCTGCCCCCTTTACGTACTTACCTTTACCCCAGCCGGGCCTTGCGGGCCAACCTTTAGGATTTCCAGAATTATTGGGGGGTGTCTGCATGGCCGCGATGCCACTCATGGCACGTCTATAGACGTTGCCCTGCATATCTATCACATCAGCTGTTTCGATCCAGACCTCCATATAGTTAGGTGCGGAAAAGCCCAGTCGCCACGCGTCATAAGGTAATGGCCCACTATGGGCAGATGTGCAGCCACTCAGTAACAGCGTGATAGCGACGAGGCGTAAAAAATTATTCATTAGGGTGCACCGTGCGCACAGGACCATCGTTGGGGCGGTTGATAAAGACCACGTCTAGATCACTGTTGTTCAGGTTCTTGGCGGCATTCCAATTATCCGACAGATGAACATACCGCTGAAAAAGAAGTTCTTCTTCTTGGGGATTCAGGCCTGTTGTCGGATTCTTTCCCAAAGCGTAAGCCATTAATTTTTCGGAAATCGGGATTAATTCAGCGGGCAGAGCCAGTCTCTTTTCTTGCTCATCAATTTCGACAAAAGGAACGCCATTTTCTACTGCCAGCTTTCGCATAATCCGCAAATATATCAACGACAAATCACTGCGGACTTCACGCTGGCTACTCACCGCCGCATAAACGTGTTTCATATTGGTTGGGGTTTCTTTGCCGGTGGTGCGATACGGCACTTCCCACGTCCGCACTTCCAGAGGAAGGTTATATTGGGCCAGTTGATCCTGAAGCCTTCTCAAGTCTTGCTGCGCAAGCTTATAGCTATTGGTTTCTGTAAAAGCGGTTCTTTCTCCGACACTGCTGCTCCATGGTTTACTCACCAATACTCGTTCTGTCGCTTTCGGCAGATACCCACCGCCGAGGTCGGAATGCACGCCGGGTAAGACAATATCTGCCGCGCCCGCACTGTTCAGAGAGAAGTTATAACGCCGCTCATTTCGGGCAACTAGATGGACAATTTTTTTAGCTGCATCTGGAGTCAAAACAATATTAATGCCGGGGTTGTCGGCGTTATGGCCATTGAAGTCCAGCAATAACGGGTTGGCAACTGCCGCTACGGTGTCGTAGATGCCTATAAAATCTATCGCTATATCTTTTTTGGCATGCCATTTAAAGCCATCGGCTAATACTGGGGAGCCAGCAGGCAGTGCTTTGGCGAGGATACTTTTTTCACCCTTAAGGACTTCATTGGCAAAGTCCCGTGCGGCGGCTGCACCGCGACTGAATCCGAAAATATCAAACTCTATCCGTTCAACACGTTTGTCTGGGTTGCTGTCTTGAAACGCTTGGATAGCCTCAAGAAGAAGTGCAGGTGTTTCTTCAACACGAGCCCTGACTCCCTGAGAGCCCAATCCGGTGCCCTGTGAGTAGAGGGAATCCTCTCCGGTGCTACTGGTACCAATACCCTCCACATATATCGCTAAATTCGCTGTTTTTGCGTCAATTGGTAGAGCTTTGTCTTGATCATCTTTGTAAAGGTCGTACAGCTTTGCCACATTACTGGTGTCATTGCCGTAACTGTTATCCGGCGAACTCCCTTTGCCGTCATAACCATGTGCCGCGCAGAACTGACGAATATCCTCAGCCGATTCCTCCAGATTCACATCCGGCGCAAAGCAGCCAAACACTCGTTCACTATTACTGCGGTTATTCCCCGTACCATCAAAGAACATCCCAATCCGCAACGTAATATCTTCCAGCTCAACCTCTTCTTCCTCTTCCTCCAGCTCTTCCTCCTCAGCCGGACGTGCTGCCTTAGGCTCCGAATCAGCCACCGCATTAAACTTGCCAACCGGCGGAGCACTCAGCATTTTCCCTGCTGCGGCAGCCGCTGCTGCACCCGGAATAATCGGCGGAAGAATCTTAATCCCACTCCCCGAACCCGGCGCCCCACCCGAATTGGTCTTCACCTCAGCCCCACTAATCGTCACACCCCCGGCATCCACCTTGACGAAACTCCCGCCAGCCTTGGCCGTCAGTTCCATCCCGCCTTCAACTACCACCTTGTTGCCAGCGTTGTAGTGAATCTCTTCACCCGCCTCGACAAACTGCGCAGTGCCGACCTTCACATGCTGGGTCGTCGCCACCGTCAGGTGATCATCGGCCCGCGCTTCAGTTTTGCGGTCCAGATGGGTAATGCGGTGTTCTTCAACCTTGAACTCGCTGAAGACATTGGCCTCGACCGTGTCGTGCCGCTCATTGCCGATGCGGATTTTCTGGTCGTGTTCGATGTTTTCATCCCAGTCGCGCTGGGCGTGGAGGTAGATCTGTTCGGCGCCTTTTTTGTCTTCGATGCGAAATTCGTTGTAGCCCTTGCCGCCCGGTGAGCTGAGGGTCTTGAAGGTGCTGCGGGTTTTGTTCGCCGGCAGGTCGTAGGGGACGACGTTTTCCTTGTGGTACAGGCAGCCGGTGACCAGTGGCTGGTCGGGGTCGCCTTCGAGGAAGGTGACGAGGACTTCCATGCCGACGCGCGGGATGGCGATGCCGCCGTAGGCACTGCCGGCCCAGCCAGTGGCGACGCGCAGCCAGCAGCTGGTTTTGTCGTTGGCCTGGCCGTCGCGGTCCCAGAAGAATTGCACTTTGACGCGACCGTACTGGTCGCAATGGATTTCTTCGCCCGGCGGGCCGGTGACGATGGCGGTCTGGCTGCCGAGGACTTGCGGTTTCGGGTGTTCGAGGGCAGGGCGGTAGTGCGCGTCCCACGGCGTGGCGAGGAAGCGGTTGCGGTAGCCCTGGTGGAAATCGTCTTTGTTGTGGGTGACGTCGCTGGTGATGTTCTCGCCGAGCACTTGCGGCTGTTTGCCTTCGTGAACCACTTCCAGCAGCAGCCAGAGGTCGTTCCATTCGGCGCGCGGGTGTTCGCTCAGGGTCATGAAGTGGCCGCTGACCAACGTCGGTTCGTCACCTTTGCCTTCAGCGAGTGTGTAGTCGCTGCGATGACGTTCCAGCGCGCGGGTCGCCAGCTGTTTGCCGCGTTCGCGAGTCAGGAAGAGGCCGGGGTAATCGTAGTCTTCGAGGTCCGGGGCGACTCCGCTCTTGGCGGCGCCTTCGGGCAGGATGCGTGGTTTCTCGAAGTCGTAGTCGCGGCGGCTGACGCGGCTGGTGCGGGTTTCCAGGCGCAGGTTGAAACGCTTGATCACCGGGTTCTCGGCGGCCATGCCGGAGTCTTGCTGGTAGGCCACGGGCGCGAGTTTGCGGAAAACGGTCTGATCATCGCCGAACACCAGCTTGTGGCCGCTGGCGCTGTGCTGGAAGTGGAAGTGAATGCCTTCTTCTTCGCACAGGCGCTGGATGAAATGCAGGTCGGATTCGTCGTACTGCACGCAATAGTCGCGGTCCGGGTAAACCGCACCGAGCTGGAAACTGTACGCATCAGCGAGGATGCCGCGCGCTTCCAGGACCTGCGCGATGATCTTCGGCACGCTTAACTGCTGGAAGATTTGCTGGTCGTGGTTGTGGCGCAGGTAGGCCAGTTGCGGGCACAGGCTGATGCTGTAGCGGGTCAGTTGTTTACCCGAGTCGCCTTGCTCGATGCGATAGACCAGACCGTGGATGATGCCTTTGCCGGTTGCGCCGAAGGTCAGGCAGCCCGGTTTGTGCAGGATCTCTTCGAGTTTCAGGTCGGGGCGGGCGCTGACCAGTTCTATGTCGAAACAGAACGGCTGGTTGAGGGCTTCACGGCCGACGAAACTGAGGACTTGCAGGTCGGCGGAAACGCCTTCCAGCGTGAGGGAAATATGGGTTGCGTTAGCGTCCAGCATGCCTTGAATTCCGTCCTTTGGATAAGCTGGGGCGGATGGTGCAGGATTAAACGGCCTCGTTCAAGGCGCAAATGGCGTAGGTGCGGGGGGCTTGGGGGATCGGGAAAACCCTTAGTGGCACGGTTTGAGCCAGTGAGTACAGGGGTACTACTTAATGTGCCGCTCTTGGAAGTGCTCAATAGCTGGAATTGGCAGTGTGAGTAATATCGCCTTCGCGAGCAGGCTCGCTCCCACACTGGATTTGTGAACGACACAAAACCCGTGTGGGAGCGAGCCTGCTCGCGAAGGGGCCATCAGCTTGAGCGAAGATCCAACTGATGCCGATACGGCAAATCCGGCCCGGTCTTGCTGCACGTCAGCGCCGCCGCCTGCACCGCAAACTTCAACATCCCGTCAATCTGTTCACGGCCGAGCGATTGCACACCTTCCACTGAATCCAACTGCTGCTCGGTCAACCAGGTAATCAACGCCGCCTGAAACGTATCGCCAGCCCCCACTGTGTCGGCAATCTTCACCGAACTGGCCGGCACCGACCACGAACCATGAACCCGGCTGAACACCGTCGCACCTTCGCCACCCCGGGTCAGGAACACCAACTGACAGCGATGCTGCAGCCAGCCTTCAATCACGCGCTGCGGATCCTGCTCGGGATACAACAGGCTCAAATCTTCATCGCTGACTTTGATCAAGTCCGCATATTCGACCAGCGTCGCGATCCGCGAACGCCACAGGTCGATATTCGGCTCAGGATTGAGCCGCACATTCGGGTCGAGGCTGATCAGTCGTTTACCGCTTTCGCGTTGCACCAGCGCCAGCAACGTGTCGGCAATCGGTTGCACCACCAACGAGAACGAACCGACGTGCAAACCGCGCACTTCAGGCCCCAATTCCGGCAGGTGTTCCGGTTTCAGCTGACGATCCGCGCAGCCTTCACCGCGAAAGATGTAATGCGGCGAGCCGTTGGCGCCCACCGCAACCATCGCCAATGTCGTTGGGGCGGCGAAGTCCACGAGGAAGTCCGGGCGCACGCCTTCGTCCTTTAACACTTGCTGCAAGCGCTGGCCGAGGTAGTCGGTAGACAGTCCGGCAAACAGCGCCGAGTCCACCCCCAAACGCCGCAAACCGACTGCGACATTAAACGGCGAGCCGCCGGCAATCGCCTTGAAATTCACTTTTGAAGCCAGGCCGCTGGCATCTTCTTCGCTGAAGAAATCGAACAGCGCTTCGCCACACACCAGATACATAATTGTTCACTCTTTAAAGGGTTGCGACATGCTGTTGATAGCGTTCGTAGGCCTGCTGACAGGCCGCTACGTTCCCTGCGATCGGCAGGGTTTCACTGGCCAGGTCGAGTTTGACGCAACGCTCGCACAAGTCCGCCAGACTGTCTTCCTGTCCGTTTGCCCAAGACCTGCACCACGCCGCCTGAATCGCCGCGCCGAGGGCGGCGGCTTCGCTTTGTTCGGTGCAGATCACGGGCGTATTCATGATGTCGGCGACGATCTGTCGCCACACTGGACTCTTCGAGCCGCCGCCGATCAGGCAGATGCTGCGGCTTTGTAAGCCATTCTGGCGCAGGAGGTCCAGCCCATAACGCAAACCGAAGGTCGTGCCTTCCACCACCGCGCGGCACAGGTTGGCCCGCGAGAGGTTAGTCATCGTCAGTCCCAGCAAGCTGCCAGAGGCATGGGGCAGGGCGGGCACGCGTTCACCGTTGAGGAACGGCAGCATGCAAACGCCATCGGCACCGATGGGGGCGTGCGCGACTAAATCGTTGAACTGCTGGATGTCCAGGTCGAACAACTCGCGAATGACCCCCGTCGCATTGGTCAGGTTCATCGTGCAGATCAGCGGCAGCCAGCCACCGCTGGAGGAGCAAAAAGTCGCGACCGAAGCATCGGCGCTGACTTTCGGTTGATCGGCATAGGCGTACACCGTGCCCGACGAACCGAGGCTCATGGTGATCGCGCCAGGCTTGATGTTGCCGGTGCCGATCGCGCCCATCATGTTGTCGCCGCCGCCGCTTGAAACCAGCGCTTGCGGGTTGATGCCCAAACGTTCGGCGATGCTTGGCAGGATCGTGCCGACGGCTTGATGGGCGTCGATCAACTCCGGCAAGGCGGCCTGCAGGCGTCCGCTGGGGTCGATGTCGCGTAGCAGTTGCAAGTCCCACTGGCGAGTGCGCACGTTGAAATAACCGGTGCCGGAGGCGTCGCCGTACTCGCTGCAACTGCGACCGGTGAGCCAGTAATTCAGGTAGTCGTGGGGCAGCAGGATGCGGGTGATTCGGGAAAAGACCTCGGGGTGCTGTTCTTTGGTCCAGAGCAGTTTTGACACGGTGTAGCCGGGTGCGATGACCACACCGAGGCGTTCAAGCGAGCCCTTTTCACCGCCGAGATGCGCCAGCAGGCGGTCGTTTTCGGGTGTTGATTCAGTGTCGCACCAGAGTTTGGCGGGGCGCAGGACCTGGCCCTGATCGTCGAGCAGAACCAAGCCGTGTTGCTGGCCGGAGACGCCGATGCCGAGGATGTGTTGGCCGTCGACGTTGGCGGCGAGCAGGGCGTTGCGGGTGGCGAGGGTGAAGGCTTCCAGCCACTGATGTGTGTCTTGTTCGCGGCGGCCATTGGCGCCGCTGATCAGGGTGTGGGCGGCGGCGCCCTGGCCCAGCACTTGGCCGCTGACTGCGTCGAGGACGATGGCTTTGGTGCCTTGGGTGCCGCAGTCGATGCCCAGGAATAGGTGTTGGTTTGCCATGTCAGGTCCTTGGTGTGTCAGGTCGATCTCGGTGAAGGCCATTCGCGAGCAAGCCCGCTCCCACATTCGATCGTTGTCGAACACAAACTCTGTATCCACTGAGAATCTAATGTGGGAGCGGGCTTGCTCGCGAAGACGGCGGTCAGTTCACCGCAGTATTTAAGCCAGCACCCGCTCCAACGTCCGCGTCACCCCAACCTCCCGCAAGCTGTTGCAGCACCACTCAAACGCCGCCACAAACTCGGCCGAATGCGGGATAGCGGTGCCAAAAATCTCTTCGACCGCCAGCAACCGCTGGGTAATCAACACATCATCCACCACCAGCCCCTGACAAAACGCCGCCCGTGGGTCCGGAATCGAATAGGTGTCACCGTTCTCATCCACGCCCTTCAAATACAGCGCCCACGCCGCGACCACCAACGCCGCACGCTTGGTCTCGCGACCATCGGCAATCAAGCGGTTGATCGTCGGAATGGTGAACTTGGGAAATTTCGACGAGCCATCCGAACACACCCGCTCCAATTGATCGGCAATCGCCTGATTGGAGAAGCGTTCAACCAGCGTGTCTTTGTAATCGGTCAGGTCAATCCCCGGCACCGGCGACAGTTGTGGCGTGACGTCCAGGTCCATGTAAGCCCGCATGTAGCGCACGAACAGCGGGTCGTTCATGGTTTCGTGAACGAAGCGATACCCCTTCAAGAAACCAAGATACGTTAGCGCCAGATGGCTGCCATTGAGCAGTTTGATCTTCATCTCTTCATAAGGCGTGACGTCGTCGGTGAACTGCACGCCGACCTTTTCCCAGGCCGGGCGACCGTTGACGAATTTGTCTTCCAGCACCCATTGCACAAACGGTTCGCAGACCACGGGCCAGGCATCGTCAACCGCGTGTTTGTCGGCCAGTTGCAGGCGATGTTCGGTGCTGGTCATCGGCGTGATGCGGTCGACCATGGCGTTGGGGAAACTCACGTTGCGATCGATCCAGTCGCACAGATCGGCATCGCGCAACGCGGCGAAGGCCAATAGTGCTTTGCGGGTCACCGCGCCGTTGTGCGGCAGGTTATCGCAGGACATCAAGGTGAACGCCGGGGTACCGGCAGCGCGCCGTTTGGCCAGCGCGGCGCAGAGGAAACCGAACACGGTTTTCGGCTCCTCCGGGTGCGCCAGGTCGTGCTGGATTTGCGGCAAGTGCGCCATGAACTCGCCGTTGCTGTCATCGATGCAGTAACCGCCTTCGGTGATGGTCAGCGAAACGATGCGGATCTCGGGACTGGCGAGTTTGTCGATCAGCGCGGCCGCGCCGTCTTCCGCCAGAAGCATGTCGCGAATCGCACCGATGACCCGGACTTCGGTGTCATCGGTATCGCCGAGTTCGAACAGCGTGAACAGGTAGTCCTGCTCTTTAAGATCGTCCCGGGCGCGGCGGTCTTCGGCGCGCAGGCCGACCCCGCAAATCGCCCAGTCCAGGCCTTCGCCCGTGTTCATCAGCGCGTCGGTGTAATACGCCTGATGGGCGCGGTGAAAGCCACCGACGCCAATGTGCGCGATGCCTTGGCGCGTATCGTTCAGGACGTAGGCGGGCAGGATCACCTCGGACTTGAGGTGGTGGAGATTCTGTTTGTTGAGTTTCATCACATAGTCTCGATATCAGGCCGCAACGCGCAACGGACGGGTCAACGCCACACCATCGGCATCGAATAAATGGCAGTGTTCCGCGTCCAGGTGCAGGCTCAGGGACTCGCCGTAACGGCTGGCGAGGTCGCCACGAACGCGCATGGTCAGGGCCTCGCCGGAGGAGGTCACAACGTGGCAGAAGGTGTCGCTGCCCAGGCGTTCGCTGACATCGGCGGTGACTTGCAGCGTGCAGTCGCCGGGTTGTGCCAGTTCCAAATGCTCGGGACGAATGCCCAAGGTCACCGCGCCACCGACGCTGAGGTTGGCACCGGTCAGCGGCAGGGTAATGCGAGCACCGGCGTCGAGCTGTACTTCGCAGTTTTGGCTGTCGATGCGGGTGACGTTGCCCTTGAGGAAGCCCATTTTCGGCGTGCCCAGGAAGCCCGCGACAAACAGGTTGGCCGGTTGGTGATACAGGTCCAGCGGCGAGCCGACCTGTTCGATTTTGCCGCCATTGAGCACCACCACTTTGTCGGCCATGGTCATGGCTTCGACCTGATCGTGGGTCACGTAAATCATCGTCGCTTGCAGTTCTTTGTGCAGTCGCAGCAGCTCCAGGCGCATCTGCACCCGCAGGGCGGCGTCGAGGTTGGACAGCGGCTCGTCAAACAGGAAGATTTTCGGGTTGCGCACAATCGCCCGGCCGATCGCCACGCGCTGACGCTGGCCGCCAGACAGCTGTTTCGGTTTGCGTTCCAGCATCGGCCCCAGTTCAAGGATGCGCGCCGCTTCGCCGACTTTCTTCTCGACTTCCGCTTTCGGCACGCCCGCCAGATCGAGGGCAAACGACATGTTCTTTTTCACGGTCATGTGCGGGTACAGGGCGTAGGTCTGGAACACCATCGCCAGGTCGCGCTTGGCCGGGCTGACTTCGGTGATGTCGCGGCCATCGAGCTCAATGGTGCCGCCGCTGACTTCTTCCAGGCCGGCGATCAGGCGCAGCAGGGTGGATTTGCCGCAACCCGACGGGCCGACGAACACCACGAATTCCTTGTCGTTCACTTCCAGGTCGATGCCTTTAATGATGGAAAAGCCTTCGAAGCCTTTTTGCAGATTCTTGATTTTCAGGTTGGCCATGGTGGCGCTCCTTTTGTGCTTATTCTTTGAGGGCTATTTCACGGCGCCGAACGACAGGCCGCGGACCAATTGTTTCTGGCTGATCCAGCCGAAGATCAGGATCGGCGCGCAGGCCAGCGTCGAGACTGCCGACAACTTGGCCCAGAACAAGCCTTCAGGGCTTGAGTAGGAGGCAATCAACGCGGTCAGCGGCGCGGCTTTGGACGAGGTCAGGTTCAAGGACCAGAACGCCTCGTTCCAGCACAGGATCAGCGACAGCAAAACGGTAGATGCCAGGCCACCCTTGGCGATCGGCAACAGCACCCGGACCATTTCCTGCCACAGCGTGGCACCGTCGAGGCGCGCGGCTTCGAGGATGTCTTTGGGGATGTCCTTGAAGTAGGTGTAAATCATCCAGACCACAATCGGCAGGTTGATCAGCGTGTAGATCACGATCAGCGCGATGCGCGTGTCGAGCAGGCCGAAGGTCTTGGCCAGCAGGTAGATCGGCATCAACACGCCCACCGGCGGCAGCATTTTGGTGGAGAGCATCCACAGCAGCGTGCCCTTGGTGCGTTGGGTTTCGTATAACGCCATCGAGTAGGCCGCCGGCACCGCGATCAGCAGGCACAACGCCGTGGCGCTGAAAGAAATCACCACCGAGTTCCAGGCGAAGCTGAAGTAATCGCTGCGTTCGTTGATGTGCAGGTAGTTCTCCAGCGTCGGCGTGAAGATGAACTGCGGCGGCGTGGCGAAGGCGTCGATTTCGGTTTTGAAACTGGTCAGCACCATCCAGAAGATCGGGAAGAAAATCAGGATAGCGATGGCCCAGGCCAGCGTGCCGAGCAGCAAGCTTTGCAGGCGACGGGATTGTTGAAGGGTCATGGCGCGGGCCTCAGGCTTTGTCTGTCAGGTTTTTGCCGATCATGCGCACCAGCACGATGGCCGCGATGTTGGCAATCACCACCGCGATCAAGCCGCCGGCGGATGCCATGCCGACGTCGAACTGCACCAGCGCCTGGTTGTAGATCAGGTAGGCGAGGTTGGTCGAGGCGTAGCCGGGGCCGCCGTTGGTGGTGGTGAAGATTTCGGCGAACACCGAGAGCAGGAAGATGGTTTCGATCATCACCACCACCGCAATCGGCCGCGCCAGGTGCGGCAAGGTCAGGTGCCAGAAGATGGCGACCGGCCCGGCGCCGTCGAGGCGTGCGGCTTCTTTCTGTTCCTGGTCGAGGGACTGCATGGCGGTCATCAGGATCAGGATCGCGAAGGGCAGCCATTGCCAGGACACAATGATGATGATCGACAGCAGCGGGTAGTGCGCCAGCCAGTCCACCGGTTGCGCGCCGAACAGTTTCCAGACGTAGGCGAGAATCCCCGACACCGGATGGAAAATCAGGTTCTTCCAGATCAACGCACCGACGGTGGGCATGATGAAGAACGGCGAGATCAACATGACCCGTACGATGCCGCGCCCCATGAATTCACTGGCTTCAAGCAGCGCACTGATCAGCACGCCGAACACCACGCTGATCAGCAGCACGCTGCCCACCAGCAACAAGGTGTTGGTGGCGCCCGGCAGGAAACCGGAGTCCGTCAGGAAGTAAGTGAAGTTCTCCAGCCCGATGAACTCGTTTTCACCTGGATTGAGCAGGTTGTAGCGGATCGTCGAGAAGTAGACGGTCATGCCCAGCGGCACGATCATCCACAGCAGCAACAGTGCCACCGAAGGGCTGACCAGAAACCAGCCGGGGTTGGCCAACCGGCTTTTACGCACCGGTTGGGGAATGTCCATGTGAGCTTTGGCAGTTGAAATATTCATGGCATTAAACCGATTAGGAACAGACAGACGAAGATCGAAATGTGGGAGCGGGCTTGTGTGGCGAGGGAGCTTGCTCCCGCTCGGCTGCGCAGCAGTCGCAAAGCTATTGGGGCCGCTTCGCGACCCAGCGGGAGCAAGCTCCCTCGCCACAAAAGCCCTCCCTGAATCGGATGCGAGAGTTACTTCGGATAACCGGCGCGCTTCATCTCACGTTCGGTGGTTTGCTGAGCCGCAGTCAGCGCTTGATCGACGGTGGTCTGACCTATCAACGCCGCCGAGAAAGACTTGCCCACCTGGGTGCCAATGCCCTGGAACTCAGGAATGGTCACCAACTGAATGCCGATGTAAGGCACAGGCTTGAGCGTCGGCTTGCTTGGGTCCGCCGCTTTGAGCGACTCCAGCGTGACCTTGGCGAACGGCGCGGCATTCATGTAGGCCTCGCTGTAGGTGGAGGCGCGAGTGCCGGGTGGCACGTTGGCGATGCCGTCTTTTTCCGCGACCAGCGCGCCGTATTCCTTGGACGTGGCCCAGGCACTGAACGTTTTGGCGGCGTCTTTGGCCTTGGAGCTGGTCGGAATCGCCAGCGCCCAGGAATAGAGCCACGCCGAACCTTTGTCGGTGGTTTCGTGCGGGGCGTAGGTGAAGCCAACGTGGTCGGCCACCTTGCTTTGTGTTTTGTCGGTGACGAAGGAACCGGCGACGCTGGCATCGACCCAGATCGCGCATTTGCCGCTGTTGAACAGCGCCAGGTTTTCGTTGAAGCCGTTGCTGGAAGCACCCGGAGGACCGGATTGCTTCATGGTATCAACGTAGAAGTTCAGGGCGTTTTTCCACTCTGGACCGGTGAATTCCGGTTGCCACTTTTCATCAAACCAGCGAGCGCCATAGGCATTGGCGACGGTGGTGATCAGTGCCATGTTCTCGCCCCAGCCGGCCTTGCCGCGCAGGCAGATACCGTACTGTTCTTTATCCTTGTTCGTGAGTTTGCTGGCGAATTCGCCGATCTGGGTCCAGGTAGGGCGCTCGGGCATGGTCAGCCCGGCCTCCTTGAACAGGTCGGTGCGGTAATAGGTGATCGAGCTTTCGGCGTAGAACGGCAGGGCGTACAGAGATCCCTTGACCGAAAGGCCTTCACGCACCGATGGGAAAACGTCATCGAGGGCATAAGACGCCGGCAAATCCTTCATCGGCTCCAGCCAGCCCTTGGCACCCCAGAGTGCGGCTTCGTACATGCCGATAGTCAACACGTCGAACTGTCCGCCCTGGGTCGCGATGTCAGTGGTCAGGCGTTGGCGCAGGACGTTTTCTTCCAGTACCACCCAATTGAGCTTGATGTCCGGGTGCTCGGCCTCGAAGGTTTTCGAGAGCTTTTGCATACGGATCATGTCGCTATTGTTGACGGTGGCGATGGTCAGCGTTTGAGCGCCGAGGCTGACGCTGCTGAGGGTCATGCAGGTGAGGGCTAGCAGAGCTTTTACAGAAGGTTGCATCGTGCACTCCTTTTCTGCGACCCAAGGGTTACAGAAGGACAGTTATTGTTTTTGTGTCTTCCGTGGCCGGAAGAATGTGCACTGATTACAGCCCTCTATTGATGATGTTACAAATCATCCATCGCACTTGGATCGATACTATTTTGCACTGGACTTTAAAGCGGTAGACGCAGGGAAGGGCTTTTCAGCGAGGGAGAGGTATCGGATACGTACAGGTTTAAGACCGCAATTCAGCCCTGTGGGAGCGAGCCTGCTCGCGAAGGCGTCGTGCCAATCGACATCAATAGTGACTGATGCAGCGCTTTCGCGAGCAGGCTCGCTCCCACAAGGAATCTTGGGGGTTAGCCGAGATTTTGCTCAGTAAGGCGCTGCACCGCCAGCCGCCGGTAGTGCGACGGCGTCATGCCCTTGAGCTGCTGAAAACGCCGATTGAAGTTGGAAATATTGTTGAAACCCGACTCGAAGCACACGTCGGTCACCGGTTTGTTGCCGTCGGCCAGCAGCTCACAGGATTTGCTGATGCGCAGGCGATTGACGAACTCGATGAAGCAGCGCCCGGTGGCCTGCTTGAAGACGCGACTGAAGTAAGTCGGCTTCATGCCCAGATGCTCGGCGACTTCCTCGAGCGGCAGCTCCCGGGCGTAGTGGGCGAAGATGTAGTCCACGGCGCGGTTGGTGCGATCGATATTGTGTTCGTCGGCCAATTGCGGCGTCGTTGCACCTGACAGCAATTGAAAGTCGTCGGAGGCCGCCAGCAGCTCCAGCAGAATGAAAAAATACCCGAGGCGCGTCACGCCATTCGTGTCGGCGATCCGCTGCATCAGCGTCATGGCCTGGCGGATCGTGCGCTTGCAGCGGAACTCGATGCCGTACTGCGCGCGCTCCAGCAGTGGAGCAAGAGTCTTGAGCTCGGCAAACACTTGATGGCCGCTTTCGAACAGCTCGTCGGTGAAGTTGACCAGCATGTCGCGCTTGGGCACCACTTCGTCTTCCTCGACCTGGCTGATCCAGTTGTGCGGCAGGTTGGGACCCGTCAGGAACAGCGTCTCCGGATAGAAGTTGCCGATGTAGTCGCCAATGAACACTTTGCCGGAGCTGGCGACGATCAGGTGCAGTTCGTATTCCTTATGAAAATGCCAGCGCACCAAAGGGCAGGGGAACCCGTGCTGGCGGTAAATGATGGACAACCCGTTGTGGTCATCCATCAGTTCATAGGAGGGGTCTGTCACGCGGGCTGTTCGGGTCATGTCAGGACGCTTTTATTGTTATCGCTGCCGGATCATGCCCCTTTTGGCACCCGCGATGCCAGCCTGCAACGACTTTCACTTAGGCCCGCTCATGCAACCGGTGTCCGTAAACCGCCTTCATGCTGGTGGCACTCCAGCAATAGCGGACAATATCCGACTCATCAAAGAAATCGGTGCTGATGATGCTGCATCGGGTCACCCAATCGCGGGTGGTGTGGAACCAGTCGTTGATCTGGTCTTTGATGTGTTGCGGGCCTCCCAGCAACGAATAGCAGGTCGCTGGCAACGACCACAGAAAGGTCTCGTAAGGTGCTCCCGCGAGAGTGGTCTCGATGTGTGATTTCAGGTCGTCGGTATCAGTGAATGCGCGGCCGTTCCACTTATGAGGAATCTGCGGCCAGAAATAGTCACTGTCCAGTCCGGGTTTCGCCTGTGCCGCCAAGACGATGCGACGCTGGGAGCTGGCGCGCTTGAGCTGTTCCACAGTGCTGAATGCATCGGTAGAGGGGATCAGGCGCGACCCCAGGCGTCGCATCAACACATCGTTGAATTGTTGGTAATCGAAAGGCCTGGACGCATCTCCCAATTGATGGAAGTCGAAGATGATGAACTCATCCGGATTCTGAGTGAGGAATGTCGTCACCGCGTCGATCAGTTCATCCAGAATGCGGTGGGACTGAAAGCCGTTGTGATGAAAGTAGTAAACCGGTGCTTCAGGGCCAGCGGTATAACCGAGCCGGATATCGAATGCCCGTGCGCCGTTGGCCAATTGCCAGGCAAATGAATCGTTCTGGCAGGTTGTCCAGTTGCCGATCACCACCTCATAGTTGGGCGCTTGTTTGTCCATCCCGGCGTTGTGCGTGCCAGGCCACACAATATCGGTCAGCTTCAACTGACCTATATCGAGCACGGTGCTCATCCATTTCTGCTTGTCGAGCGTGACTGTTGTGTTACGGGGCATGACTGTTTCCTTGTCGTTGATTCGCCCCATCCGTGGGGTGACTTTCATGACCCAGCGTAGAAGTGACTGGCAGTATTGCCAGTCACGGAAACACCTGCACAAAAATAGCCATTTAATGGCATCGAAACTAAGGTTTTCGCTGACTGGCTTTTGTCAGATTGACCATTCGGCAATAAGAAACCAGTCGGGACTCGTCAATGAAGTCGACATTAATAATGCTGCACTGCTGCGCCCAGTTGCTTTTCGTTGGGTCAAACCAGGCATCAAGTTTTTCGTGAATATCGACCGGGCCGCCGAGCGCTGTATAACTGGTAGCGGAAAGCGACCAAGGCGCCCAAGTTCCCGGTGGGTATTTCAGTACATCAATAATGTGCTTTTCCAGCTCGGCGGTATTGGTAATGCCGTTGCCAGACCATTTATGTTCTATCTGTTCAAAAAACACGTTTTTATCCAGCGCTCTGTGCCAAGGGGCCGCGACCAGGATTCGCTGTAGCGGACTGATTTTTTTCAGCTGGGCCAGGCTCATGGACCGGTTTTGGGTAGGGATGATGCGCGCGCCGAGAAAGTGCACCACCATGTTGTTGAAGTAAACGAAATCAAACTCATCGCCCTGTAACTCATGAAAGTCGAGGATGACGAATTCGTTGGGGTTCTCTACAAGAAAACTCCTCACGTCAGTGACAAGGTGCCCCAGGGTACGGTCGTTGCGGTAGCCATTGTGATGAATGCGGAATTTCCCCAGGCCCGGTGCGTCGGCGTCGTAGATCAAGCGAATGTCGAGCGCTCGAGCGCCGTGTTTCAACTGGGTATGGAACGAATCGTGTTGGCAGGCCAGCCAGTGCGCCCCCGGAATCAGTGGCCATGAGGCTTTCCAGTCGCTGCCCGCATTATGGCTGCCTGGCAACGTTAATTGACTCATCGACAATGTATCAATCGCCGGCGTAGCGGACATCCAGTTATTAAGTGCGTAGCTGTTTTGAGCAATACTGTCCATTCAATGCATCCTTGCATTAGTTGGTGAGTTGAAAGAGTTGTGCCGAACATAAACTAATCGAGTTGATGTTCGGCTGCGTATTTATAGAGAGCCTGTCTGGCGTGGTCAATACGCCCGGTTGTGCAAAATGTTTATTGTCGAGAAAGCTCTACACTGGGTTGCGGTTCTTCGCTTCAATCCATTGAGCCATATACTGCGTGCTTTTATGGTGGTGGTGACGCAACATGCTGCCTGTGAAGTTAGCCCTTCTAAGTTGCGTCAGATTTTTTTGGCAATACAACAACTTTTCGATCAGCGCCGGACCATGTTCCGACTGTCGATAACGATCGGCCAACAACGTCTGCCCCAGGGATTGGGCGTCTGTCCAAAGTGCCTCATCCTTGTACAGTCGAACCGCGCTGTCGGCGAACGCCTGAGCTGTTTGGGTCACTGCGCCGGGCCATAGATGTTCGCCATGCATCGCTTCAGCTCCGATGGGTGTCGTGACCGTGGGCGTGCCGCACAGCATGGCGTCAACGATCTTGCCTTTGATCCCTGCACCGAACCGCAGCGGCGCCAGGCAAATCCGCGCGGCGGACATGACTTGCAAGGCATCTTCAGCCCAGTTCATCACATGAAAGCCCTGCGCCGGGTTATGAAGCGCGGTGGCCTTGGGTGGCGTGTAAGCGCCATAGATGTGCAATTGCGCCGTGGGCAGTTGCTCGCGAATCAATGGCCAGAGCGTGGTTTTCATCCAGAGCACCGCGTCCCAGTTCGGCGCATGGCGAAAGTTGCCGATACTCAAAAAATGCGCCCTGTCTGCAAACGGCGTTGGCGACGAATTCGGCAGATCGACCATCAGCGGACACCAGTGCAGCAAGTTGCGCGGTAGTTTGAACTGCTCGACCAGCAACTCGATTTCCACTTCGGAGATCATCAGGTTCAAATCGCAGCGGTACAGCGCGGCAATCTCGCGTTTGGCCAGGTCTGTATCGGCCATCAACTCGAACTCTTCACGCAATGCAGGGGCAAACAACTCGCGGAAGTCATTGGCGTCGTCACGGTCTTTCAGTCGGTCTTTCAGTCGTTGATGCCGGGCATGACGCAGACTTTGCAAATCGGAGGTTTCGAGCACGCGCAACGCGTCGGGGCAATGTTTTTCGACGCGCCAGCCAAACTGCTCCTCCATCATGAACTGATCGAACAGCACGATATCCGGTGCCAACTCAGTGATGAATTCATCGAAGCTGCTGTTGTTCAACTCGATGGCGACTTCACGGATACCCAGCGACGTCAGGTCCGCCCGGTGTTCACCGGTGCCGGCCGGGCTGCTGAACGTGATGTCCCAACCTTGCTGCAAGAACGTATCGAGGATTTGCATGACATGCCCGCTGGCCGCTGAAGAGCGGGGCTCGGGCCAAACGTAACCAATAACCAGAACTTTGGTTGCGCGGGGCTGACTCATTAACGGGTATTCCTTGGTGCGGGTAATGGAGAGGGGCAGTACTGAGAAGTAGTACGAAGAAGTCAGGCGAGCATGCCCTTGACCTTGTCCCGCAGCTGATCAATCGAGAACGGTTTGCCGATCACGTGCATGCCGGCAGGTACATCAATGCTTTCGGCATAACCGCTGGCGAACAGGATCGGTAGTTCAGGGCGCAGCATCCGCGCCTGGATGGCCAGTTCCCGGCCGTCCATCACGGGCAGACCGACATCGGTCATCATCAAATCGATGTATTGATCTTCATCGTTGAGAAATTCCAGTGCCTGTTCGCTGCCATCCGCCTCAAGAACTTTGAACTCCAGCTCCTCCAGCACGTCAACGATCAGCATGCGCACGATGGCATCGTCTTCGACTACTAAAATGATGGAGGCCTCGGTGGACATAGTGGTTACTCACAAAGATTGGATTCAGGGTGCCGGTCGATAGAAATCACCGGGCTCTTGCATGAGTAAGTGGCGGATCCCGACAAGTTCCCAGCGTTGTGCAAAAAAGAATAGCTGTACAAGACGGCAAGGATAACCGCTCCCTTCGCGCTCGCGCAGCTAAATGCGGGGAATTACCCTGATACGTGGCAGAAAATTGGATCAACACGCCCTGTTTGGGGCAAACTCCATCATTTCGAACAGTTCGACAAGGCCTCCACATGACCACTGCGTCTTCGGTTGATGAGCAACGATTCCGCAAACTCCTGAGCCGCAACGTCAGCCTTCCATTGGGCGTCGGTGTCATCAGCGCAGTATTTTTTGTTTCGCTGATCACTTATCTGTTGTCGGTAATCCAGTGGGTCGAGCACACCGACCGGGTGATCAATAACGCCAATGAAGCGGCCAAGCTGACCATCGATCTGGAAACCGGCATGCGCGGTTACCTGCTGACCGGCGACGACCACTTTCTTGAACCTTACGAAACAGCCAAGCCGAGAGTAGCGGTCGCGATCAGTACCTTACTCGAACTCACTGCGGACAACCCGACGCAGACCGATCGTTTGCGTCGCCTGCAGGCGTTGCAGACCGAGTGGGCGACTTATGCGCAATCGATGATCGATTTGCAGCGTAGCAGCGGCGATTACCGTGGCGCGGTCAAGGCCGGGCGTGGCAAGCGGCTGACGGATGAAATTCGCAAGCAGTTCGAAGACGTGATCGACATGGAGCAACAGTTGCGCGCCACGCGCAACGATGACGTGCGCCGTACCACGATCTGGAGCATCGCCCTGTACCTGCTGTTCGTCGCCGGCATCAGTGCCTTGCTGGCTTACATTGGCCGTCGCGATCTGCTCAACCTTTCGCAAAACTACAGCGCCAACCTTGCGGCGCAACAAGCCAGCGCCCGGCGCCTGGAGCAGCAGGCGTGGCTGCGTAATGGCCAGACAGAACTCGCCGAACAAGTGTTGGGGCAGTTGAGCCTCAATCTCCTGGGGCGCAACATTCTGCAGTTCTGCGCGCAGTACCTGGGCACCGCCGTCGCCGCCATTTATGTTCGAGAAGAACACGGCGGCCTCAAGCGCATTGCTTCTTATGGTTTCTCCCGTGAGCAGGAGGAGCGCGATCAGCAGATTTACAGCGATGAAGGCATTGTCGGCCAGGTCGCGAGCCAGGCTCGCCTGATTCGTCTGGATCACGTTCCGAGTGATTACTTCAAGGTCAGTTCCGGCCTCGGCGAAGGCCTGCCGCACAGCGTGCTCGTAGTGCCAACCAGTGACGACGACCGGGTCAACGGGGTGATCGAACTGGGCTTCCTGCGCCCGCTGAATGATCGTGACATCGAGTTGCTTGAGTTGATTGCCGGCAACATCGGCACCTCCATCGAAGCTGCGCGCTATCGCCAACGTTTGCAGGAAGTGCTCGGCGAAACCCAGCAGCTCAATGAAGAGCTGCAAGTTCAGCAAGAAGAGCTCAAGACCGCCAACGAAGAACTCGAAGAACAGTCGCGGATTCTCAAGGAGTCTCAGGCGCACCTGGAAACCCAGCAGGTGGAGCTTGAGCAGACCAACGAGCAACTCGCCGAGCAGGCGCAGATCCTCGCAGACCAGCGCGATGCCATGGATCAGAAGAACACCGAGCTGAACCTGGCTCAGGTGCAGCTTGAGGACCGTGCCCTGGAGCTGCAGCGCTCCAGCAAGTACAAATCCGAGTTCCTCGCCAACATGTCTCACGAACTGCGCACGCCGCTGAACAGCTCGTTGATCCTGGCCAAATTGCTCGCCGAAAACCCTCAGGAAAACCTCAGCGCCGAGCAGGTGAAATTCGCCGAGTCGATTTATTCCGCCGGTAATGACTTGCTCAACCTGATCAACGACATCCTCGACATTTCCAAGGTCGAGGCCGGCAAGCTGGAGATGCGTCCGGAGAACGTCAGCGTCGAACGTCTGGTCGACGGCTTGCGCGGGATGTTCGAGCCGATGGCGGCGGACAAGCACCTCGACTTTCACCTTGAGTTGCAACCCGGTGCGCCGAAGATACTTTTCACCGACCGCCAGCGTCTGGAGCAGGTGATCAAGAATCTGCTGTCGAACGCGGTGAAATTCACCGAGAAGGGCTCGGTCAGCTTCACCGTGGCAGGGCAACCGAATGATGGCGTGGCCTTCATCATCCGCGACTCGGGCATCGGCATCGCCGAAGACCAGCAGGAAGGCATTTTCGAAGCGTTCCGCCAGGCTGACGGCACCACCAATCGCCGTTACGGCGGCACCGGCCTGGGCTTGTCGATTTCCCGGGACCTGGCCGCGTTGCTCGGTGGTTCGATCAGCGTCAGCAGTGAGCCGGGGCAGGGCAGTGTGTTCACGCTGGTGTTGCCTCAGCAATACGTCGAACCGGGCGACGAGCCTGTCGAGCCGATGAAGGCGTCACCCGTCGCAATCAGCCACCGCGCGGCACCGGCAGCGTTGGCGCCACTGGTTGCCCCGGTTGATATTCCTCGTTTCAACGACGACCGCGGTCAGGCGCCGTTCAAGACGCGCTGCATTCTGATCGTTGAGGATGAGCCGAATTTTGCCAACATTCTTTTCGACCTCGCGCATGAGCTGGGCTATCAGTGCCTGGTCGCCCACGGGGCCGACGAAGGCTATGACCTGGCCAAGGAATTCATTCCCGACGCCATTCTGCTGGATATGCGCCTTCCGGATCACTCCGGGCTGACCGTGTTGCAGCGTTTGAAAGAGCACGCCGAAACCCGACACATCCCGGTTCACGTGATTTCCGTTGAAGACCGGGTCGAGGCAGCCATGCACATGGGCGCCATCGGTTACGCGGTCAAGCCGACGACTCGCGAAGAACTCAAGGATGTGTTCGCCCGCCTCGAAGCCAAGCTGACCCAGAAGGTCAAGCGCGTGCTGTTGGTGGAAGACGACGATCTGCAGCGCGACAGCATTGCCCGGCTGATTGGCGACGAGGACATCGAAATCACGGCGGTAGGCCTGGCTCAGGACGCGTTGGACCTGCTGCGCACGACGATTTTCGATTGCATGATCATCGACCTGAAACTGCCGGACATGCTCGGCAATGACTTGCTCAAGCGCATGTCCACCGAAGACATCTGCTCGTTCCCGCCGGTGATTGTCTACACCGGGCGCAACCTGACCCGCGATGAAGAGACCGAACTGCGCAAGTATTCGCGCTCGATCATTATCAAAGGCGCGCGCTCGCCTGAGCGTTTGCTGGATGAGGTCACACTTTTTCTGCACAAAGTCGAATCGAAGTTGTCCCATGACCGGCAGAGGATGCTCAAGACCGCGCGCAGCCGCGACAAGGTCTTCGAGGGTCGCAAAGTGCTGCTGGTGGACGACGATGTACGCAACATCTTCGCCCTCACCAGTGCACTGGAGCAAAAGGGCGCAGTCGTGGTCATCGGCCGAAACGGTCGTGAAGCGATTGAAAGGTTGAATGAAGTCGAGGACATCGATCTGGTGTTGATGGACGTGATGATGCCGGAGATGGATGGCTTCGAAGCCACTATCGAGATCCGCAAGGACCCGCGCTGGCGCAAGCTGCCGATCATTGCGGTGACGGCCAAGGCCATGAAGGACGATCAGGAGCGCTGCCTGCAGGCCGGCTCCAATGATTACCTGGCCAAGCCCATCGACCTGGACCGCCTGTTCTCGCTGATTCGTGTGTGGTTACCGAAGATGGAACGCATTTAGTGGAAGGCATTTATTCCGTGGAGCGAAACAGCGACATCGAATTGCGCTTGTTGATCGAGGCGATTTACCTCAAGTACAGCTACGACTTTCGCGACTACTCCGGCGCTTCGATCAAGCGCCGGGTGAATCATGCGCTGGTTCAATTCGAGTGCAATACCATCTCGGCCTTGCAGGAAAAGGTGCTGCACGACCCGACGGCATTCATGCAGTTGCTGCAACTGCTGACGATCCCGGTCAGCGAGATGTTCCGCGACCCTTCGCACTTCCTCGCGATCCGCAACGAAGTGGTGCCGCTGCTCAAGACCTATCCATCGATCAAGATCTGGATTGCCGGGTGCAGTACCGGTGAGGAGGTCTATTCGATGGCGATTCTGCTGCGCGAAGAAGGCTTGCTGGACCGCACCATCATTTATGCCACCGACATCAACCCGCGCTCGCTGGACAAGGCCAGGCAAGGGATTTTCTCCATGGAGAATGTCCGCGCCTACACTGCTAATTACCAGCAGGCAGGTGGCCAGTGCTCTTTCGCCGATTACTACACAGCGGCCTATGGCTACGCCATTTTCGACAAGAGCCTTTGCGAGAACGTGACCTTCGCCGACCACAGTCTGGCGACGGATAGCGTCTTCTCAGAGACTCAATTAATTTCGTGTCGTAACGTTTTGATCTATTTCAATAAAAAACTTCAGGATCGTGCGTTTGGATTGTTTCATGAGTCCCTGTGCCATCGCGGATTCCTGGTGCTCGGCAGTAAGGAAACACCGGATTTTTCGGCCTTTGGCAACCAGTTCGAGCCACTGGTCAAACAAGAACGGATCTACCGTAAATCATGAACGACGCTGCAGCTGTTCCTTCAATTGAAGCCATCGTGATCGGCGCTTCGGCCGGCGGCGTAGAGGCGTTGCTCACGCTTCTCAGCCCTCTGCGCGAAGGCTTCGCGCTGCCGATCATTGTCGTGTTGCACCTGCCCGACGAGCGTCGCAGCCTGTTGGCCGAAGTGTTTGCACGCCGGGTCTCGATGCCTGTTCGGGAAGCGAGCGATAAAACCCGGATTGAAGCCGGCACTTTGTATTTCGCCACCCCCGGTTATCACTTGTCGGTGGAGCATGACCGCAGCTTCTCGTTGAGCCTGGAAGATCGCGTCCACCATTCGCGACCCGCCATCGATTACCTGTTCGAGTCCGCTGCCGATACCTACGGTTCAGCCTTGGCCGCTGTGTTGCTGACCGGGGCCAACCGTGACGGCGCCCGAGGTCTGTCTCACGTTAAAGGTCGCGGTGGAATGACCATCGTGCAGGACCCGAATGAGGCGCAGGTCGCGACCATGCCCCAGGCGGCGCTGGATATTCATGAGCCAGACCATATTCTCCCTATCTGCGGCATCGGCCGTCTGCTTGTCGAGCTGGAACGAATAGCATGCTAAGTAACATCCAAGCCAAACTGCTGATCGTCGACGATCTGCCGGAGAACCTGCTGGCGCTCGAAGCGCTGATCAAGCGTGAAGACCGCATGGTCTACAAAGCCTTGTCCGCCGATGAAGCCTTGTCGTTGCTGCTGCAGCACGAATTCGCCATGGCGATTCTCGACGTACAGATGCCCGGCATGAACGGCTTCGAGCTGGCCGAATTGATGCGCGGCACGGAAAAAACCAAAAACATCCCGATTGTGTTCGTCAGCGCTGCCGGCCGGGAGTTGAACTACGCGTTCAAAGGCTACGAAAGCGGCGCGGTGGACTTCCTGCACAAGCCGTTGGACATTCATGCGGTGAAGAGCAAGGTCAATGTGTTCGTCGACCTGTATCGCCAGAGCAAAGCGATGAAGCAGCAGGTTGAAGCGCTGGAGCAGAGCCGCCGCGAGCAGGAAGCGTTGCTCAAGCAATTGCAGAGTACTCAACTGGAGCTGGAGCAAGCGGTGCGCATGCGCGATGACTTCATGTCGATTGTCGCCCATGAAGTGCGCACGCCGCTCAATGGCCTGATTCTCGAAACCCAGTTGCGCAAGATGCACTTGGCCCGGGATAACGCCTCGGCGTTCACCCTGGACAAGATGCACGCCATGGTCGACCGTGACGAGCGGCAGATCAAAAGCCTGATCCGCCTGATCGAAGACATGCTCGATGTGTCGCGCATTCGCACCGGCAAGCTGTCGATCCGTCCGAGCCGATTTGACCTGGTGCAACTGGTCAGCAACCTGCTGGATAACTTCAAGCCACAAGTCGAGGCCGCCGAGTGTTCCACGCGCTTTACTGCCGAGCAGCCAGTGGTCGGCAACTGGGATGAATTTCGCATCGAGCAAGTGATTTCAAATCTGCTCACCAACGCCTTGCGTTATGGTGGCAAAAGCCAGATTGATGTGCGGGTTTACGTACAGGACGGTCAGGCGCGGGTTGAGGTGCAGGATCAAGGGATCGGCATCAGTGAAGAAAACCAGAAGCGTATTTTTCAACAGTTCGAGCGTGTTTCCGCCAAGACCGTGGTTGCGGGGCTGGGCCTTGGGCTGTTTATTTCCGAGCAAATTATCGCCGCCCATGGCGGTTCCATCGCCGTCGAGAGCAAAATCAACGAAGGCGCTCTATTTCGCGTTTGTCTGCCGCTTTAGGAAATGAGCCAGATAAACGCAACCTCTGAGCGACCCCACGGTCGTATCAGCAGCTATTGACCGAACAAAGGCTTCCCATGAGTGAAGATGCGCAAGATGTAGTACTCATTGTCGAGGATGACCCCTCGATTCTGATGGTGTTGTCCGCTTACTTGTCGGGTGAAGGTTACCGGGTGCTGCAAGCCGAAAACGGCGAGCAGGCCTTTGAAATTCTGGCGAGCAAGCCGCACCTGGACATGATGATCACCGACTTTCGCCTGCCCGGCGGGATTTCCGGCGTGCAGATCGCCGAGCCCGCAGTGAAACTGCGACCGGAACTCAAAGTGATTTTTATCAGCGGCTATGCGCAGGAAGTCCGCGAGACGGACAGCCCTATCACCAAAAAAGCGCCGATCCTGGACAAACCGTTCGACCTGGATGAACTGCAAGAACTCATGCAGCAAATGCTGTCCTGAGCTCTTCGCCATAGGCCCTCGGGGCGCATCAGATACTGATCATCTCCCGCACCTTGGCCGTCAGCAGGTCAAAGGTGAAGGGCTTGGTGATCATCTGCATGCCGGGGTCCAGAAACCCTCCGCGCACAGCCGCGTGTTCGGCATAACCGGTGATGAACAGCACCTTCAGGTCAGGCCGATACTGCCGACCGATTTCCGCCAGTTGCCGGCCGTTCATGCCCGGCAGCCCGACATCGCTGATCAATAGATCAATCCGCTGCGCAGAGTCGAGAATCGGCACCGCGCTGTCAGCGTCACCGGCCTCGACGAAGGCGTAACCCAGCTCACTCAAGACGGCACTGACCAGCACGCGAACTGCCGGGTCGTCTTCGACAATCAGCACGGTTTCACCGTCCTGCGCGTAAGGCGCCTGCTGGATGTCGATCAGGTTTTCCTCGGCCAGGTCGCCACTGTAACGCGGCAAATACACACTCACCGACGTCCCTTGACCCACTTCGCTGTCGATCGTGACGTGACCGTGGGACTGCTTGCTGAACCCGTAAATCATCGACAACCCCAACCCGGTGCCCTGACCAATCGGCTTCGTCGTAAAGAACGGGTCAAAGGCGCGGCTGATGGTGCTTTCCGGCATTCCGCAGCCGGTGTCGGTAACGCGCAGCACCACGTAATCACCGGGCAGTAGATTGCCTTGGGCCGCAACGAACCCCGAGTCGATTTTTTGATTGGACGTGTTGACCACCAGCGTGCCGCCTTCGGGCATGGCATCGCGGGCGTTGAGCACGAGGTTGAGCAGGGCGCTTTCGAGTTGATTGGGGTCGGCCTCGGCCACCCACAAGTCATCGCTCAACTGCATGTCCAGATGAATACTTTCATTGATGCTGCGTTGCAGCAGTTCGCCCATGGACACCACGAGGGTGTTCATTTCCACCGGTTTGGAATCGAGTGACTGACGGCGCGAAAACGCCAGCAGCCGATGAGTCAGGCCGGCGGCGCGGTTGGCCGAGGTCACGCCAAGGTCGATCAAGCCGTCGAGGTCCTCGGTGCGTCCTCTTGCGAGGCGCCGGCGCAGCAACTCAAGGCTGCCGATGATGCCGGTCAGCATGTTATTGAAGTCGTGGGCAATGCCGCCGGTAAGCTGGCCGACCGCTTCCATCTTCTGGGATTGTCTGAGGGCTTCTTCGTTGTGGCGCAACTGTGCGGTGCGTTCCTCGACTTGTTGTTCGAGGGTTTCCAGGGTGTTTTGCAGGCGCAGTTCACTTTGGCTCAGATCGATCAATCGGTCCCTGGCTTCGTACTGTCGTCGACGGCCGCGCAATGCGGTGGTGACGAGGCTGATCAAGGTTACCGGATGGAAAGGGCGCTCAAGGAAGGTGACGTTGCCTAATTGCGGACCCAGTCGCGATGCCGGGTTTTGCTCCGGGCCGCCGTGGTGGGTCAGCAAGACGATCGGCAGGTCGGACCAGGCGGGTTGCTGTTCGATCAGACCCCGTAGAGGGTCAAGATCACAGCCCATCAGGGCTTCCGAAGAAATCAGCAGCAGACCCGCACCTTTGACCAACTCGCCGCACAGTGCCACCAGATCCCGGGTGACAATGCCCTCGAATCCCGCCTCGTTGAGCATCATCAGCGCAATCTGGCTGTCGCGTCCCAAGGGCGCGAGGATGATCGCGCGCTCGGACATCGCCTCGACAATACTCACCGGACATCGTCCTGGAGCAGTGGCTGGCTGGCGCCGAGATAGGTCGGCACGCCGCGTAATACACCCTGGAACGCATCCAAAGGTTCACCGATGGTCATGCCCCGGCTGCCGATGCGGTATTCGCGAATGGTTGATTCATGGCTGCCGGTGCGTTTCTTGATGATCGAGATCGCCCGGCGAACCTTGCCCAGGGCTTCGAAGTAGCGCAACAAAATCACCGTGTCGGCCAAGTACGTGATGTCGACCGGCGCTTGCATGTCACCGACCAGCCCGTGTTGGGCGACCGTCATGAACGTCGCGGCGCCCCGGCGATTGAGGTACAGCAGCAACTCGTGCATGTGCAGCACCAGCGCGTTTTCCTCAGGCATCGCAGCCTGATAGCCGTTGATGCTGTCGATCACCACGGTCTTGATTTGACGCTCATCGACACAGCGACGCACCCGGTGGGAGAACTCGCCGGGGGACAGTTCGGCTGCGTCGACTTGCTCGATCAGCAGGTTGCCGGTGTCTTGCAGGGCCTGCAGGTCGATGCCCATGTTTTTCATGCGTTCGAACAGCAGCCCCAGCTCTTCATCGAAAATGAACAGCGCGGCTTTTTCGCCACGGGCCACGGCGGCAGCGGCGAAGATCATCGAGATCAGCGATTTACCAGTACCGGCCGGCCCCAGGATCAGCGTGCTGGAACCGGTCTCGATACCGCCGCCGAGCAGAGCGTCCATTTCCCTGATGCCGCTGGTCAACTGTTGGCGGATATAGCCACCGCGGTGTTCGGCTGCAACCAGACGCGGGAATACATGCACGCCGTCGCCCATGATGGTGAAGTCGTGAAAGCCGCCGCGATACTTCTGGCCGCGGTATTTCACCACGCGGATGCGTCGGCGTTCGGCGCCATAGTTCGGTGTGAGCTCTTCGAGGCGAATTACGCCATGCGCGACGCTGTGTACGGTTTTATCGAGGGATTCGGTGGTCAGGTCATCCAGCAACAGCACAGTGGCGTCGTAACGCACAAAGTAGTGTTTGATCGCCAGGATCTGCCGCCGATAACGCAGTGAGCTCTGGGCCAACAGGCGGATTTCGGACAGGCTGTCGAGCACCACGCGCGTCGGTTTGACCCGCTCGACCACTTCGAAAATCTGTTTGGTAGCTTCACCCAGTTCCAGGTCCGAGGAGTACAGCAGGCTTTGCTGGTGTTCGGCGTTGAGCAGGCTCTCTGGCGGGGTCAGCTCGAAGATGTGGATGTTCTCATCCAGCTCCCAGCCGTGGGACAGCGCGCCTTGACGCAGCTCACGCTCGGTTTCTGACAAGGTGATGTACAACGAGCGTTCGCCGGCTCGAGCGCCGGCCAACAGGAAATGCAAAGCAACGGTGGTTTTGCCGGTACCGGGTTCGCCCTCCAGCAAAAATACATGTCCACGAGACAAGCCTCCGGCCAGGATGTCATCCAGACCTTCGATGCCGGTGGCGGCTTTTGCACTGAACAGCTCGGTTGATGTAGACAAGAAAAACCCTCTCATGACCAGGGGAAGCGAGACAGCAGGCTTGAGGTGCCTGTTTGGACTGCCTTTTCTCTTGACCCTTGGCCGTGCCGACGGTTCAACGAAATTTCGTGGTGATTAAAGCCCTTGCTGCAACGCGGGGTCATCCGGGTTGAGCTGTTCCAGTTGCGCCAACAGGATCTGCACGTTCTGCAACTGTCCGCTTTCTTTCCAGTAATTGATCAGCAGCACGCGCGCCTTGCGGTCGGACGGGTGGCGCTGGACGATCTCTTGCAGCTGTTTCTGTGCGGCTTCCAGCTCCTGTTCAAGGTGCAGGGTGGTCGCCAGGTCGTAGCGATAATCCTTGTTGTCGGGCTCCAGCTCCACGGCTTTGGAAAGCCCGAGCACCGCAAACTCACTTTGCCCGTGGTGCAGCAACCAGAGCCCCAGGGCATGTTGCAGGTAGGCCGAGTCGGGTTGCGCTTTCAGCTGTTTCGCCAGCAATTGGCGGGCGGCATCGCTTTGACCTTGCCGGTCGAGCACATCGATCTGCATCACCAGCGCCGGCAGATTGTTGGGGTCCAGTTGCAATGTGCGCTCCAGCGCCGCCTGCGCCTCTTTCAATTCAGCGTTGTGCAGGTGCAGACGCGCCAATTGGTACTGGTTTTGCGCGCTCGGCGGCTGACTTTTCAGGGCCAGTTCCCAGGCGTCAATGGCTTGCTCCAGCGGCGCGAAATACAGGCCCAGGTCATCCGGCGACAGTCCCAGCAGTGTATTGACCGCTGCAAATCGCACGCTTTCTACGCTGTCGTCGAGCAACGGGCCGATCAACAGGCTGCGCTGCCCGGAGGCCACCAGGCCGCTGATGCTTTTGATCGCAGCGATTCGTACGTTTTCATCGGGATGTTGCAGGTCCGCGTCCGCCAGTTTCAGCGCCAGCGGGCTAGGGTAGTTGGGGAGTTCGGCATGCAGCCAGATGCGCCGCTTGGGCGACAGATCAGGGCGAGCCAATTGCTGGTACAGCACCCGTGCGGCCCCCGGCTGACCGGAGCGTGCCTGGGTCAACGCTTCGCTGTAACCGCGTTTGATCGCTTCGGGCACCTCAGGCGTTGTGCTGCGCAGGAGCAACCAGGCAATAACGAGGGCAAACAGCACACAGAGACTGATGAGCAAGTAGCGGCGGGACTGGGGCATGCAGGAATCCGGGAGCTGGCAAGCTTTTGCAAAGGTCGTCAGCTTCGGTCAGGTGGGGCTGTGAGTCAAATCCTGAGGTGGCTCGATGTCGACGATTTTGCCTACGGGCTCCGTCGACATTGAAACCTGTCGAGGCCTTGAAGCAGTGACTACGCTTGCTGAAGGTGAATCGAAGAGTGCTCCCATGCAACCGCTGCTTCAATACTTCAAGGCAATCCTGAACCCCGGGCCCGGTGTGCTGCTGTTTGCCTTGAGAACCATTGTGGCCGGGTTGCTGACCCTGTACCTGGCCTTCCTGTTCGACCTCGATCAACCCAAGTGGTCGATCATGGCGGTGGTCATCGTCAGCCAGCCGTTGGGCGGCATGGCACTGGCCCGCAGTCTCGGCCAGGTCATCGGCACCACCCTGGGCGCTGTCGCGGCGGTCGTGATCATGGCGATCTTCCCCCAGGCGCCGTTGCCTTTCATCATCACCCTGGCGCTGTGGCTGGCACTGTGCACCGCCGGTGGCACCCTGTTGCGCTACACCAGTTCCCAGGCGTTTGTGCTCAGCGGATACACGGCGGTGGTGATTGCACTATTGGCCGTGCCTGATCAGGACGGCACCTTCCTGCTGGCGGTGACGCGCTTGACCGAGACGCTGCTGGCAGTGGCATGTGTCTGCGTCGTCAGCCTGCTGACCGCACGCCCCGAGACCGTGGCCCGGAGCTACTTCGCCAAGATCGATCAGGTCATCAAGTTGCTGGCGACCCACGCCGCGGCGGTCATTCGAACCGAAGAGAGCGAGGCCGATTTTCATCGCCGGCAAATGCAGCTGTTAGGCGAAATCAGCGTCCTTGAAGGATTGCGCCGGCATCTTTATTACGATGCCCCCCGATTACGTAGCGCCGATGGCCTGGTGCAACTGCTGGGCAACCAACTGGTGTTGCTGACGTCCCGGCTGACGGCGCTGCGCCACCAGCGTGAGTTGCTGGCCGAGCGCTGGAAGGGTGATCTACCTCTGGAAATACAACTTTTACGCGCCGAAGAACTTACGTTTCTGGATGAACTGGCCGAAAAGGGTCGCTCGCTGTCGGCCGATGCTCGTCATCATTTTTCGGCGTTGCAACAACGATTTGATGATCAGGCTTACAAGGCAGAACAACTGACCGAAACAATGCCGGCCACATTGCGCTCGCTGGCGTGGGCCCTGCGCTGGGAGCAGGCGCGGTTGTTACAGCAACTGGAACAGATTCTGGAACTGAGCGACGCCATTCAGGAGGAACGCCAGGCCAGCTGCGTCTACCGGGGGCAGGAGAATCCGCTGCATCTGGATTTCACCCTGGCGGGGATGAACGCCATCCGGGCCTTCACTGCGTTGCTGGTCGCCGGGCTGATCTGGGTCGAGACCGGCTGGGACGGAGCGCGAGCCGGGATGGTGCTGGTCGGGATTCTTTGTTCGCTGATGGCAACGTTCCCCAGACCGCTGCTGGCGGCGCAAAGCTATGCAAGGGGGCTATTCCTGGCGTTGATTGTGTCGGCGCTTTATCAATTCATGCTGGTGCCCATGATCAGCGATTTCGAGCTGATGGCCTTGTTGTTGGCGCCGTTGCTGTATGCGGTCGCGGTAGGTCTCTCCGCGCCTGCGACCACCGGGACAGGCATCGGTCTTGGGTTGTCGACCTTTCTACTGTTGGGGCCACAGAACGTGGGTATCGGGCAGAACACCGCGTCTCAGTGGTTCGAATTTGCCGGTGGCTATATCAGCGCAACGGTCCTGGCATTGAGCGTCTTCGCCTTGATCTTCCCGTTCCGGCCCGTTCTGCGGATTCGCCGGCTGTTCAAGGAAAACGCTGAGCAGGTCTACGCCTTGATGAAGACGCCGGCCACCGATGAACAGCAATTTGCCTTCGAAAGCCGCATGGTCGATCGACTGACCATGATGCTGGGGTTACTGCCGGCGACCAGCGACAAGCAGTCCGGCGAATTATTTCAGGTCAGCCTCGGGTGCATGGCCCTGGGCGTTGCATTGAACCAGCTCAGGCAACAGGGGCAGGGCAATACCTTGTTGAGCTCGGAGCAACAGCAACGTTTGTTGGCTGCGGTCCGCGATTGCGCAAGATGGGCAGCCGGGCGGCCCGGGACAGACGCCGATCGGCTGCTGGGGGAATTGCGCGTCCTGGGCGACGAATTGGACGATTTGCACCTGATGGTTCACGAACACCTGTGGTCGGTGTTCCGAATGCGCGTGGCGCTGCTGATCGTGGAGTCGTTCGTGCGGCGATATCGCGAATATTTTCAACCCGTCGTCGCAACAGGAGTGCCGGCCCTTGCCCATTGATTTTGAACTGGGTGGCGTGTACTTGCCGCCCATCGCCCAGGCTCTGTTGTTGGCGCTGCCGATTTTTCTGGCACTGGATTGGGGATTGCGCCGCCTCGGCGTGCTGCGTTTCGTCTGGCATGAAGCTTTGTTCGAGGGCGCATTGTATGCCTGCGTGTGCGCGACGCTGATTCTGGTAATGGGAGCTTGATGCCTTGAAGAAATACCTTCCCCGACTCGCCACACTGGTCGTTGTGTTGCTGGCGTTCATTCTTGGCTGGTTTGCCTGGGAGCATTACACCCGGGCCCCATGGACCCGGGATGCACGGGTTCGCGCTGACGTGGTGACGCTGTCTGCCGATGTCTCGGGGCGCATCGTCAAACTGGGTGTACAAGACAACCAGCATGTTGAGAAAGGCCAGTTGCTGCTGGAAATCGACCCGGCCCGCTACACCCTGGCAGTGGATCGTTCCAAACGCTCGGTGGAAGTGGCGAAAGCTTCACTCGGGCAGTCGCAGGCGTCGATTGTGGCCAGCGAAGCATTGCTCAAACAGCGGCAGAGCGAGGAACAACGCCGGCGCACGCTGAAAGAACGCTCGGCCGTCTCTGGCGAGGAATGGGAAAAAGCCAGCACGGAGGTGTCTGTGGCTCAGGCCGATCTGCTGCGTAACCAGGCCATCCTGGTATTGGCCGAGGCCAACGTGCAACTGGCCATCGCGGCATTGACCCAATCCGAACTGGACTTGCAACGCACGCGCGTCGAATCGCCCGTCACCGGTTTTGTCACCAACCTGCTGACCCGTCAGGGCGACTACGCCACCGCCGGCGGCCCGTTGTTGGCACTGGTGGACAGCGATTCGTTTTATGTCAGCGGTTACTTTGAAGAGACCAAGTTGCCGCGAATCGCAGAAGGCGACCGGGTCGACATCGAATTGATGAGCGGCGAAAGCTTTGGCGGCACCGTGCAAAGCATCGCTTTCGCGATCGCCGACCGGGAAAACCTGCCCGGTGGCCGCTTGCTGGCCAACATCAACCCCAGCTACACCTGGGTCAAACTGGCGCAACGGGTGCCGGTACGGATAAAGATTGATGATGACTATGCCGGCAAAAACCTCTTGCGCGCCGGCACAACCGCCACCGTAACCGTCCGCGAAAACCGCAATGACAAGGCAACCCACTAAGCCATGTGGGAGCGAGCCTGCTCGCGAAAGCAGAGTCTCTGGCGACATTGATGTTGAATGTGCCGGCGTCTTCGCGAGCAGGCTCGCTCCCACAGGGGAATTGTGGTGGGTTGGAGGATCAGCAGGCGAAAAAAAGCCCCGCGACCGAATGAGACGCGGGGCTAAAAAACTGGTTGGTTGCGACCAACCAAAGGAGCTCTTTAACAACTTACTTGCTGGCGACTGTTTCCGGTTGCCAGCCACCGCCAAGGGCTTTGTAAATCGCGACAATGCCGCTATACAGCTCGGTTTCGGCCTGTGCCTGGGTGTCTTCCGCCGCCAGTCGCTCGCGCTGAGCGTCCAGCAGAACGAGGAAGTCGGTACCGCCTTCGCGATAGCGAATTTCGGCCAGGTCGGCGGCGGCGCGGCTCGACTCGCTCTGACGAATCAGTGAGATCAAGCGTTGCTGACGCTTGCCGTAATCGCTGAACGCGTTTTCCGACTCTTCCAGTGCCAACAGCACTTGCTGCTCGTAGCTGGCCAGCGCGCCTTCCGCATCCGCATCCGCACCGCGAATACGGGCCTTTACACTGCCCAGGTCAAACGCGGCCCAGGTGATGCTTGGGCCCAGTGCCCAGGCATTGGCGGCCGAGGAACCGATTTGCGAACCGCGTCCTGCCGTAAAACCGAGGAAGCCGCTGAGGCTGACCTGTGGGAACAAATCAGCCGTGGCCACGCCGACACGGGCGGTGGCAGACGCCAGTTTGCGCTCGGCGCTGAGGATGTCCGGACGACGTTGCAGCAGTTGACCGGGATCACCAATTGGCAGCGCTTTGGCGATTGCCGGAAGGTTCTTGGGACTCAGGTCGACCGTCAGCTTGTCCGGGCGCTCACCCAGCAGGGTGGCGATACGGTTTTTCTGCCGAACCTGTTCGGCCTGCAATTGCGGCACGCTGGCTTCGACGGACGCCAGGCGCGCGTCGGCGCGCTCCACATCCAGCTGATCGCCCACGCCGGCATCACGCAGGCTGATGGTGATCTTGCGCGACTCCTGTTGGTTCTCCAGGTTCGCCAGGGCGATTTTTTCGCGCAGTTGGGCACCGCGCAACTGACCGTAGGAATCCACCAGTTCGGCAATCATGGTGACTTGCAGTTGGTACAGGTCGGCCTCGATGGCTTGCTGTTCGGCGTTGGCCGATTCCAGGTTGCGCTGGATACGGCCAAACAGGTCGATTTCCCACGCCATGTCCAGGCCCAGGTCATAGCGTTCGCTGTTGACCCGTTTGGTGGTCTGGCCTGGGATTTGCCCCTTGCCCAGGTCGCTGCTGGCCCGGCTGGTGATGGTTGGCATGGCGTCATTGCTGATGTCGTCGCGAATCGCCCGAGCCGCTTTCCAGCGGGCGAAGGCCACGCGCAAATCACGGTTGCCTTGCAGGGATTGAGTCACCAACTGATTAAGGGTCGGGTCTTCGAACTGCTGCCACCAGATGCCTTCGAAGTGCGAACGGTCGAAGTTTTTCTGGCCGGCAGCGCCATCGGTAGCGGTGGTGATATGGGCTGGTTCAGTCGCAGGGGTCTTGTAGTCCGGGCCGACGGCACAGGCACTCAGGGCCAGTACCAGCAGGCTCGGAAGAAAGGCTTTCAAGCTCATTGTTGCGACTCCAGTTGCTTTTGAAGATTCAGCGCCTTGGCCGCTTTGCGCTTATCACCGCGCTCCACAAAGTTGCGAATCAATACGTAGAACACCGGCGTCAGCAACAGACCGAAGAAGGTCACCCCGAGCATCCCGGAGAACACCGCCACACCCATGGCATGACGCATTTCGGCACCGGCACCGCTGGAGAACACCAGAGGCACGACACCCATGATGAACGCGAAGGAGGTCATCAGGATCGGCCGCAGACGCAGTCGGCAAGCTTCCAGCACCGCAGCGAGCGGGCTCATGCCTTCGTCCTGCTGTTTGTCCTTGGCAAACTCGACGATCAGGATCGCGTTCTTACACGCAAGTCCCACCAGTACGATCAAGCCGATCTGGGTGAAGATGTTGTTGTCACCACCCGAAGCAATCACACCGGTAATGGCCGACAGCAAGGTCATCGGTACGATCAGGATCACCGCCAGTGGCAGGCTCCAGCTTTCGTACTGAGCCGCGAGTACCAGGAACGCCAGCAGCACGCAGAGCGGGAACACGAACAGCGCAGTGTTGCCGGACAGAATCTGCTGGTAGGTCAGGTCGGTCCATTCGTAGGTCATGCCGTTCGGAAGTTCATCCTTGAGCAGTTTCTCGATGGCTTTTTCGGCCTGGCCAGAGCTGTAGCCTGGGGCGGCGGCGCCGTTGATTTCAGCGGTGATGAAGCCGTTGTAGTGCATTACGCGGTCCGGCCCCGAGGTGTCGCTGACCTTGATGAAGGTCGCCAGCGGGATCATCTCGCCTTTGTTGTTGCGCACTTTCAGCTGACCGATCTGGTCCGGTTCAAGACGGAACTGTTGTTCAGCCTGAACGTTGACCTGGTAGGTACGACCGAAGCGGTTGAAGTCGTTGGCATACAGCGAACCCAGGTAGATCTGCAGGGTGTCGAAGATGTCACTGACAGCCACGCCATGAGTCTTGGCTTTTTCCCGGTCGATGGCGGCATCGACCTGCGGCACGTTCACGGTGTAGCTGGTGAACAGGCCGGCCAGTTCCGGCACATTGTGGCTTTTGTTGATGATGTTCATGGTTTCTTTGTACAGCTCGTCGTAGCCGAGGTTGCCCTTGTCTTCGATCTGCAGGCGGAAACCACCGATGGTGCCCAGACCCTGTACTGGCGGCGGCGGGAAGATCGCCATGTAAGCTTCCTGAATCCCGGCGTACTGACCGTTCAAGGCACCGGCAATTGCACCGGCCGACATGCTCGGGTCTTTACGCTCGTCGAACGGCTTCAGGGTCACGAACACGATGCCGGCGTTAGGACTGTTGGTGAAGCCGTTGATCGACAGGCCCGGGAAGGCCACGGCGCTTTCCACGCCTGGCTGTTTCAGGGCCAGGTCGGACATGCGTTTGATCACGTCTTCGGTACGGTCCAGGCTCGAAGCGTCCGGCAGTTGCGCGAAGGCCACCAAGTATTGTTTGTCCTGGCCGGGTACGAAACCTGTCGGGGTGTGGGCGAAACCGAAGAAGGTCAGCACCATCAGGCCTGCGTACAACAGCAGGGCAATACCGCTGCTGCGGATAACCCGGGCTACGGTGCCGACATAGCCATGGCTGGCGCGTTCGAAGAACCGGTTGAACGGACGGAACAGCCAACCGCCCAATAGTTTATCAAGCACTTTGGTAAAGCGATCTTTCGGCGCATCGTGGCTCTTGAGCAGCACAGCGGCCAGGGCAGGGGACAGTGTCAGCGAGTTGAACGCCGAGATCACGGTCGAGATGGCAATGGTCAGGGCAAACTGTTTGTAGAACTGGCCGGTGAGTCCGGAAATGAACGCCGCCGGGATAAATACCGCACACAGCACCAGCGCCGTCGCGATGATCGGCCCGGTCACCTCTCGCATAGCTTTCTTGGTGGCTTCTACGGGCGTTTCTCCCAGCTCGATGTGCCTCTCCACGTTCTCCACCACCACAATGGCGTCGTCCACCACGATACCGATCGCCAGTACCAACCCGAACAGCGACAGGGCGTTCAACGAGAAGCCGAACAAGTGCATCACCGCGAACGTGCCGATCAGCGACACCGGCACGGCTACCAATGGAATGATCGAGGCGCGCCAGGTTTGCAGGAACAGAATCACCACCAACACAACGAGAATCAGTGCTTCGAAGAGGGTGTGAACAACGGCTTCGATGGAGCCGCGAACGAAGATCGTCGGGTCATAGACGATGCTGAAGTCCATGCCTTCCGGGAAGTTCTTCTTCAGCTCGGCCATCTTGTCGCGCACTTCGTTGGAGATTTCGATCGCGTTGGAACCAGGGCGCTGGAAGATCGGGATCGCCACCGCCGGTTGGTTGTTCAGCAACGAACGCAGGGCGTATTGGCTGGAACCCAGTTCAACGCGGGCAATGTCTTTCAGGCGAGTGATTTCACCGTTATCGCCGGAGCGAATGATGATGTTCTCGAACTCTTCTTCAGAAACCAGACGACCTTGAGTGTTGACCGACAGCTGGAAAGCGGTGGCGTTCGGCGCCGGTGGAGCACCCAGTGCACCGGCTGCCACTTGACGGTTCTGCTCACGAATCGCGCTCACCACGTCGGTGGCGGTCAGGTTGCGTGAAGCGGTCTTGTTCGGATCGAGCCAGACGCGCAGCGAATAATCGCCCATGCCGAACAACTGCACATCACCAACACCGCCCAGACGCGCCAGCTCATCCTTGATGTTGAGCAGGGCGTAGTTGGAGAGGTAGAGCATGTCGTAGCGTTTGTCCGGCGAGGTCAAGTGCACAACCATGGTCAGGTCGGGCGAAGCCTTGTCGACGGTGATACCGATGCGCGTCACTTCTTCTGGAAGTTTCGGCTCGGTACGGGTTACCCGGTTCTGTACCTGCACCTGCGCGTTGTCCAGGTCAGTGCCCAGTGCGAAGGTGATGGTCAGGGTGATCTTGCCGTCAGCGGTGGACTGCGAGGACATGTACAGCATGTTCTCGACGCCGGTGATGGCTTGCTCCAAAGGAGCGGCCACGGTTTCACCGATGACTTTAGGGTTGGCACCCGGGAAGTTGGCGCGGACCACAACGGTCGGCGGCACGACTTCCGGGTATTCGCTGATTGGCAACTGGAACAGTGAGATGGCGCCGGCGATCAGGATCAGCAGCGACAGCACCGCTGCGAAGATCGGCCGTGAAATGAAGAATTGGGAAAAATTCATCGGAGTCGTTGTCCCTTAACCGCGTGGAGTCGCAGCAGCCAGTTTCACAACCTCACCCGGCGCAACCTTGGCAGGTGCGACTTGGGGCAGGTTGCTGGCTTCCAGCGCTTGTCGTTGTTGAGCCAGGGCCGCGAGGGTTTGTTCGCTGGCCATCGGGATCACTTCAGGGGTAACCGGCGAGCCTGGGCGAACCCGTTGCAGACCCTTGACGATGACGGTGTCATCCTTGTTCAGGCCGTTGCGCACGATACGCAAACCTTCGATCTTCGGTCCCAGTTCGACGGCGCGGTAGGCCGTCTTGTTGTCGGCGTCCATCACCAGTACGAATTTTTTACCCAGATCGGTACCGACGGCTTCATCGTTGATCAGAACGGCGGAGTAGGTGCCGCTGCCGACCAGTTTCAGGCGAGCATAAAGGCCCGGGGTGTAGCTGCCGTCGGCGTTGTCGAAGACTGCACGACCACGGATGGTGCCGGTTTTCGGATTGACCTGGTTGTCGACGAAGTTCATCACGCCCTGGTGCGGGTTGCCGTCTTCGTTGGACAGACCCATGTAAACCGGGGTGGTGGCGCCGCGTTTGCCCTGGCGAGCGAGTTGGGTGTACTTGAGGAATACGCGTTCGTCAGCGTCGAAGTAAGCGTAGACCTTATCGGTGGAAACGACGCTGGTCAGCGGCGTGGTGTCGGCGGTCACCAGGTTGCCCGCGGTGATTTCCGCACGGCTGACACGACCACTGATGGGTGCGGTAACACGGGTGAAGCTCAGGTTCAGTTTGGCCAGGTCCAGTTGCGCCTGCAAGGCACCGACAGCGGCGCGGGCTTCTTGAGCGGCGCTGGTGCGCGAATCGGCCAGTTCGGCAGAGATCGCGTTGCTGGTGCGAAGACGTTCGCCACGCTGGGCTTCGTTTTCACTGCGAGTGGCGTTGGCGCGGGACTGGGCAACCAGGGCTTCGAGGCGGCGAACCTCAGCCTGGAACGGGCGTGGGTCGATCTGGAACAGCAAGTCGCCTTTCTTGACCAGTGCGCCTTCAGTGAAGGCCACGTCATCAATCTGACCAGAGACCCGTGGACGAATTTCTACGGTTTCCGGCGCTTCAAGGCGCCCGGTGAATTCGTCCCACTCGTTGATCGGTTGTTCCAGCACCTTGGCGACGCTGACCTTCGCCGCGGGCATGGTCGCGGCAGACTCCGGCGCCTTGCCGCAGGCGCTCATCACCAGTACGGCCAACATGGCCAATGGGAAGCGCAAATGTTTGAGTGACTGTTCCATGGATGCATCCGCCAATGTATTGAGAATGGACGGATGATGAGCGGCGAGGGTGTATCTCACGAATCGAATGAAGCGAAGGTAACTATCATTCGGAATGATATGAGGCTCGGGCGAGCTCTCTAGCATGCACCTTTGGCTAAACAGTGATCAATTGAATTGATGACAATTCAGTGTTGCAGGGAATGCAAAGGACGGACTTGAAACTGTGTGATGGCTTTCGCGAGCAGGCTCGCTCCCACAGGGAAATGCATTCCAATGTGGGAGCGAGCCTGCTCGCGAAGAGGCCAGAAGCCTCAACTCAAACTCAGGATCAGGCGAGACTATCCGGATCGCCAAAGAACATCTGAATCCGCGACCGCAACCAGCGCTCACCCGGATCATTATCCTGCGACCCGCGCCAGGCCATGTGCAGTTCAAAACTGCGCACCGGCAGCGGCGGGTCTTCAGCCCGGACTCCGCCAGCCGCGGTCAACGCTTCGGCGGTGTAATCCGGCACAGTCGCCACAATGTCGGTCCCACTGATGAGCGTGCTCAACCCGTTGAACTGTGGCACCGCCAGCACGACATGCCGTTTGCGCCCGAGCTTTTCCAGTTCGTCATCTATAAAGCCGCTCAGGTCACCGGCGAACGACACCAATGCATGCGGCCGGGCACAGAAATCATCCAGGCTCAACGGCCCCGGCACGGTGTCGGCGCGCAATAGCTTCGGCATGCTGCGGCGCAGCACTTTGCGCTTGGCGTTGGCCGGCAGATCGGCGGTGTAGCTGACGCCGATGGAAATCTCGCCCGACGCCAGCAGGCTCGGCATGAGGATGTAGTTGGCGCGACGCACCACCAGCACGATCCCGGGCGATTCGGCACGCAGGCGCTTGAGCAGCATCGGCAGCAGGGCGAACTCGACATCGTCCGACAGGCCAATGCGGAATACCGCCGTGCTGGTGGCCGGATCGAATTCCGCCGCACGGCTGACGGCCGTGGAAATGGAGTCCAGCGCGGGAGAGAGCAGGGCAAAGATTTCAATCGCCCGGGCGGACGGCTCCATGCTGCGACCGGTGCGCACGAACAGCGGATCATCAAACAGCCCGCGCAGGCGTGAAAGCGCCGCACTGATGGCCGGCTGGCCGAGAAACAGCTTCTCTGCAGCGCGGGTCACGCTGCGTTCGTGCATCAATGTTTCGAAAACGATTAACAGGTTCAGGTCGACACGACGCAGGTCATTACGATTCATCTGGAGTCCTGGCAGAGTCATCAAGCTTGACGAGAGCGGCCATATGAGAACAATGGCCGGCATGAATCTTACGGGGAAAGGCTGCTACTCTGCACCGTGTAATTCAGTTTTCCTTAAAGGCCGCTTCGATTTTCACGACATTTGATGATGTCGCCGGTGCTGCGGAATCAATGACAGGCATGTCGACTATTAATAGCCACTGATAGTCTTGGGTAGAAAGCCCAGATAGAGTTCATGGCATTAGAGGTTACTTTGACGAGGTTTGCGATGTCCCGCACGATCCGTTTTCACAAGTTTGGTCCAGCCGAGGTGCTCAAATGCGAAGAGCATGCGGCCGCACTTCCTGCTCCGGGCGAAGTGCAGGTACGCGTCGAGGCGATTGGCATCAGCTGGTATGACACGCTTTGGCGCCAGAACCTGGCGTCGTCTCACGCTCGTCTGCCTGCCGGCCTTGGCCAGGAAATGTCCGGCGTCGTGACGGCGCTCGGCGAGGGTGTCGATGACCTGGCAGTCGGTGACAAGGTCGCCAGCTTCCCGTCCCAAAGCCCGAACGACTATCCCGTGTACGGCGAGCAGATTGTTCTGCCGCGCTCGGCACTGACCCGGTATCCAGACGTGCTGAATCCGATCGAAGCGGCCGTGCATTACACGCCGTTGTTGATCGCTTACTTTGCTTATGTCGATCTGGCACGGATCAAACCCGGGCAGTTCGTACTGGTGACTGACGCCAGCCATTGTGCCGGACCTTCGTTCGTACAACTGGGCAAAGCCTTGGGTGTACGTGTGATTGCCGCCACCAAAACGGCGGAAGAACGCGACAACCTGTTGGCACTGGGTGCCGAGAAAGTCATCGTCACCGAAGAAGAAGATCTGCTGATGCGGATCAACAAAATCACCGATAACCGCGGTGTGGATGTGGTGTTCGACGGGTTGGGCGGGCCACAGATGTCACTGCTGGGCGATGTGCTCGCGCCACGTGGCAGCCTGGTGTTGTACGGCCTGCAAGGCGGCAACCAGACGCCGTTCCCGGCGTGTGCAGCGTTCCAGAAGAACATTCAGTTCTTTGTGCACTGTATCGGCAACTTCACCGGCAAGCCGGAATTGGGCATCATCCAGGACGAGGTCGCATTGCAACGTGCGTTGCGTGACATCAACCAGATGACCGCTGACCGCGTCCTGCTGCCGCTCAAGACTCGGGTCTTCCCGTTTTCCGAGTTTGTCGAAGCACACCGCTACATGGACGAATGCCCATGCCGCGAACGGGTGGCCCTCCAGGTCGAACCTGCGTAAAACGCCCCAAAAAAGTCCGTGCCTGCACGGACTTTTTCGTTTTCCCTCCGAAAATATGAGGCTCCCGTCAATTCGTGACGGGTCAGTTCAGCAACTGAACTGGTTTTTGCCCTCAATCTGTATCTTCTAATCATCATATAAGCCCCGATAATTGAATGATTACTTTCATCTCAAGGAATGAGCTATGGCCAGGTATCGGGCAGATACTTTTCAATGCGCTCCAGCAATACCAACTCAACAATTAATGAGTTATCGGTCAGTTGCCGAAAAAACACAGGTAACTTCTTTCTTTATTTGTCGTGCTACTTGTCTGTGGGACGCTGTCAGATATTTCCTAGGACGCCTCGAGCCAGCGCCAGGCGCCCGCGCTGCTTGGGCTGGCGGGCCATGGCTGACAGAAGGATTAACGGTCAGTTCGAATCATTTCAAATAATGACTAAAAACTAAGTGTTAGCATTTGATATCAGGCACAACACTTTCATCATGACAGCAACCGATTGCGCAATGCATAGCGTTGTTTGCGTGACATCGAACCTATGAGTAACAGGTAAACAATGATGACCAATACCCATGATCAGGCAATGAACTATGTTTATCAGCAAGTACTGCAGCGACTACTGAGTTTCTTTTCACGAGCCGAGCGAACGGCGTTGCAGCTGATGATTCAGCGCGTGGTGGTCGCCGCCGGGGGCATGGAACGTATTGGCGAGTTCAAGGTGCTGACGATCCAGTCCGGGACCCGCGACAGTTGTTACACCCTTGCGCTGCTGCGTGCCGCGCAGTTGAGCATTGCCGGCCGGGCGCCGGCGACATTCCAGCTGCGGGTGGCGACCTTGCGCTCGAACGGCGCCTCTTCGGCGGCGCTTGAAAACATCCATCGCAGCTGCAGTGCGTTATTTCTCTATGATGATCCTCGGGTTGAGGTACTGATGGTCGATAACCGCGAGGTCTTGCCGTTCAATCATGCGGCGGCGGTCTCTGAAGCCGGTCACGAGTCAAATCGCCTGAACCTGTTGATGGTCGGCCACCGCCGAACCTGGGACGACCCCCTCGACCTGTGGGATGACGGCTACCTGACATCCGGCGAATTCCATGGCCAGATTGCCCGTTGGGACCGCGGCGTCGATGCCTTGCTCAGCAGCGATTCACCACGCCAGCAAAAACAGTTCATGGATGGATTGAACCGTGCAGCGGTCAAGGCCGGTTTCACCCTGCCGGATCAGCCTCAAACCGGCTATGAGCAGCTCTTCGCGCGGCTCGATGAACTGGGCAGCGATTGCTTTCGTGAGTTTTATGTCGGTCATGAACAGCCGGCGTGGCGTCCCGCAGAACGTTTTGAGGCGTGTCGCCGCGCGACATTCATCGACATTCACGACATGCTGGTGAGCAACCTGGAGGAGCGCTGGCCGCTGCTCACGGAGTTCCTCAAGTTTCAACCGGATGGGTGGGCGCCCCAGCTCAGCGATAACGAATACGTGAGCCCGGCGATTTGCGCCCACCTGCGGGGGTTGCAAGCCAGCTTCGTACAGGGTCGGACCTATGAAGCCGGCATTGCCGATTACCTGCAGCGGGTTTTGGTGATGATGCGCCGCAAGCAACTCCCGGAGCATGTGTGCGAGTTGGCGTTGCAGACGTTCGGCGCTCCGGCAACCCCGTCAGACCAACGCGAACTGGCGGCAGCCGAGGCGCAAAAGAAACTCGGCCTGAACGAAGCTCAACTGGTGTGCTTGCTGTTCGCGCCCTTTGTCGAGAACGGCGCATCGCTTGAACGTTTTCTGCGCCAGTGCCATCCCGGGATGCTCGTGGCGCTACCCGAACTGCATCGCGCAATGCAGGGCAAGCCTGCGCCCGAACAGGTGTTGCAATGGATGGTCGACGTCAGCGGATTGCCTGTCAGCCTGATCGGTACGCTGTATCGCATGGGGCCGGTGGCCGGCGGCGTGACAATGGACGCGGGGCTGCAAGCCAATGCAATGGCCATTGACGCCGTGACGGGCGAACGGTCAATGGGGCGTTGAAAGTGCGTCGTTTTATAACGCCCACCCGAATGCATCGGGCTGCGCCCAGCGTGTCCGGTCCTTGCCCATGAAAGGCCCCCGGGAAACCGACTTCGCTTATCAGGCGGTGTACCGCTACCTGACCCATCTGATCAGCGAACCGGTCAGCGACACCCGCGTGCGACTCCCTTCGTTACGGCAGTTGGCGGAGCGCCTGAGCGTGTCGATCTCGACGATTCAGTACGCGTATTCGCTTCTGGAAAAAGAAGGGCGCGTCTATTCGGTGGCCAAATCCGGTTATTACGCATTGCCCGTGTCGTTTATACGGCCAGCGTGCATCGGCAATGACTTGCTGGAGACGGTCTATGTGAACGCCAGGCGTCCGGGAATGCTGGTGTTGAGCGCCGATGAGCCCGCGCTGCTGCAGCCGTTGGACAGCCCACTGTTGCTGCTTGAAAGAGAACTGTTGCGCCAGTATCCGCGCCAGCCGCAACCGGCGTCTCAACCCTGTGGCGAAAGGGAGCTGCGCGCAGCCCTGGCGGCTCGCTATACCTCATCCCCGGCACGCTGTTGGCATGCCGACGACGTCTACATTGGCGCCGACCTGCGTGGCGTGCTGGAAATATTGATCGCGGTGCTTTGCCTCAAAGACGCCGTGGTCGTGGTGGAGTCGCCCTGCGACTGGACTATTTTGCGGTTGTTTCAGGATAGCGACGTGCAGGTCATCGAGTTGTCTTTGCAAGCGGATGGCGGCCTGGACCTCGACCATCTGCAAGCGCTGCTGGAAACCGAACCCGTGAGGCTGGTGATGCTGTCATCCGGCCTGAACATGCCGCGCGGCAGTGTGGCCGGTGCAAGCAACAGGCTTTCAACCGCGCAGTTGCTGGCACGGCACGGCTGTTGGGTGCTGGAGAACGACTGTTACGGCGAACTCGAATTTGAACCCGATGGCCCACGGTTCCGCGATTTGCTGGACCCGGACCGGCTGATCGTATTTTCCACATTCGAGAAGGTCATCGGGCCTGAAGCGCCTTACGGCTACCTGCTTTCACGGCAACTGCGGGGCGAACTTCAGCGGCACTTTCTGCTGCGCTCGTTCCGGTTGTCGCCGATCCGCCAGAAAGCCATCGCACGCCTGTACAACAATGGGCGCATCGATCAGCACTTGTTGGTGCTGCGCCGGCTGCTCAAGGAGCGCAAAGTGCAGATGACCCAATTGCTGGAGGAGCGACTGGCAGACGCGTTGCACTTCGTCGATCCCCAGGGCGGCGCAACGGTCTGGGTGCGCTCGTTGCGTCCGGTCAATGTACGCGGCGTGTTCCACCGTCTGCTAAAGCAGCAGGTGGTGGTGGCACCCGGGGAATTATTCAGCTTGCGCGGGCTGCATGCGCAACATTTGCGGCTGAGCCATACCTTCGGTGGCGAGCATGACCTCGGCGGTGCACTGGGCTTGCTGGGGGATGCCTTGCGTCTGGAAGCGATCGATTGAGAGACGCGGGACAACATCCTCGGCCCTCATGGATCTATAACATCGCGTTGCGGTCGAACTGCCAGTAAACTGCCTTCAATTCCTGAACCACTCAATTTCAGAGGTTTTGCATGACACTCAGTCCTTTTGCGGGCAAACCGGCACCGGCAGAATTGTTGGTCGATATCCCGCGACTGGTAACGGCCTATTACACTGGCCAGCCTGACGCCGCCATCTCAACCCAGCGTGTAGCCTTTGGCACTTCCGGTCACCGGGGCAGCTCGTTCGACCTGAGTTTCAACGAGTGGCACGTCCTGGCGATCAGCCAGGCGATCTGCCTGTACCGAGAAGCCCAAGGCATTGACGGACCGCTGTTCGTCGGGATCGACACTCACGCCTTGTCTACGCCAGCGGGTGCCAGCGCCCTGGAAGTGTTGGCTGCCAACGGCGTCACCGTGATGATTGCCGAAGGGGACGAATACACGCCGACCCCGGCCATTTCCCACGCGATCCTTTGCTACAACCGTGGCCGTACTTCCGGTCTGGCGGACGGTATCGTCATCACGCCGTCGCACAACCCGCCGCAAAGCGGTGGTTACAAGTACAACCCTACCAACGGTGGTCCGGCCGATACCCACATCACCAAGTGGATCGAAGCCAAGGCCAACGAATTGCTGGCCGCCAAACTCGCTGGCGTCAAACGCATCAGCTATGAGCAGGCGCTGAAAGCCAGCACGACCCATCGTCACGATTACCTCAACACCTACGTGGCCGATTTGATCAACGTGATCGACTTCGACGCCATCCGTGATGCCAAGCTGCGTCTGGGCGTTGATCCATTGGGCGGAGCAGGGGTGCGCTACTGGTCGGCGATTGCCGAGCATTACCGTCTGGACCTCGACGTGGTCAACACACAGGTCGATCCGACCTTCCGCTTCATGACCGTCGACTGGGACGGTCAGATCCGCATGGACCCATCGTCCACCCACGCGATGCAAGGCTTGATCGGTCTGAAAGATCGCTACGACGTTGCGTTTGGCTGCGACCCGGATCACGACCGCCACGGCATCGTTACGCCGTCCGGTGGTTTGTTGGCACCTAACAACTACCTCGCGGTATCGATCGATTACCTGTTTCAGAACCGTCCGCAATGGCGCGCCGACGCTGCCGTGGGCAAAACCGTGGTCAGCAGCGGCTTGATTGATCGCGTGGCCAAGCGTCTGGGCCGTCGTTTGTATGAAGTGCCGGTGGGTTTCAAATGGTTTGCCGACGGCTTGTTCGACGGTTCCCTGGGCTTTGGCGGTGAAGAAAGCGCCGGTGCCTCGTTCCTGCGCAAGGACGGCGGCGTCTGGAGCACTGACAAGGATGGCTTGATCCCGGCATTGTTGGCCGCAGAAATGACCGCTCGCACCGGCCGCGATCCAAGCCAGGCCTATCGCGCGTTGACCGATGAACTCGGCGAGCCGTTCTCGGTGCGTGTGGATGCCAAGGCCAACCCTGAGCAGAAAGCCTTGCTGAGCAAGCTGTCGCCGGATCAGGTCACCTCGACTCAACTGGCGGGCGAAGCAATCCAGAGCATCCTCAGCCATGCGCCGGGCAATGACCAGGCGATTGGCGGCTTGAAGGTCATGACCGAAAATGGCTGGTTCGCGGCACGTCCGTCGGGCACTGAAGACATCTACAAGATCTACGCTGAAAGCTTTGTGAGCGATGACCACCTCAAGCAGTTGGTGGCCGAAGCTCAAACGCTGGTGGATGGCGCAATCGCCGCCAAGTAATCCAGGCAGTAAAAAGGGGCGACCATTATGGTCGCCCCTTTTTTTGCCCGGTGTTTTACCGAATCACGCGAGATCAACCAGGACGATTTCGCTGTCCTCGATCGCCGTCACTCGCAACACCTGCTCATCGGCCACCGCAACTCCGTCTCGAGCTTGTGCGCGTAAGCCATTGACTTCAATCACACCCGTGGCCGGAACCAGGTAGGCGCGACGACCGCTGTCCAGAGGATACTCGGCAGTTTCGCCGGCCTTCAGGTTCGCCGCCACCAACCGCGCATCAGCACGGATGCGCAGGCTCTGATCATCGCCGGACTTGCCGCTGGCCAACGTCACGAAGCCTTCACGATCGCCTTTGGGGAACGGTTTGGCGCCCCAGGACGGAGCAAGTCCGGATTCGTTGGGGATGATCCAGATCTGGAAGATCTTGGTCGGCGTCGCTTCCAGGTTGTACTCGCTGTGGGCGATGCCGGTGCCGGCACTCATGACCTGAACGTCGCCAGCTTCGGTGCGGCCCTTGTTGCCCAGGTTGTCTTCGTGAGTAATCGCGCCTTCACGGACGTAGGTAATGATTTCCATGTCCCGGTGCGGGTGTTTTGGAAACCCGGTGCCGGAAGCAATCACGTCATCGTTCCAGACCCGCAGATTGCCCCAGTTCATGCGCTTGGGGTCATGGTACTCGGCGAACGAAAAGTGGTGATGAGCATCCAACCAGCCATGATGGGCGCCGCCCAGGGAGTTGAAGGGTCTGAGTTCGAGCATGATCGTCTCCTGAAAGGGGTTAATGGCGAGCATCATCTATCAGGCACTGATCGATAAAAAGCGTAAAAAATGCTGCATTACCATCGAAATGCTCGATGTTATATAACCTCGAAACGTTCTTATCCAGCCTTCACTTCATCGCATAAGCCAATGACCTGTAAGCATTTCACTAGAACTCATGGGCAAATGCAGACACCATAGCCGCAACAGCCTCACACCCTGGAGTCAGCCCGCGTGCCGCAACACACCCCCGATCTTCCGCCCGAACTTCGTCCCCTGGCCGAGATGCCGTTACTCAAGCGCCTGGCCGCCCGGTTCTTCGGTCATGGCTTGACCCGACTGCGTGCGCAACACCGAGCTTCCTGGCTGCACGGGCAAGCCGACGGTTTTCGCAGCGGTCACAGCGCGGGGTTTGAGTACGGCTTTAAGGAAGGCAAGGACGAAGGGCTGGAGCAAGGCCGGCAAGTGCTGCTGATCCGTGATTCGCGATCGACCGAGCATCGGCCGCCCAATGTCGATGACAATCTGTTTGACGATTGGCGCCTGCCATTGAGCGCTGAACTGAAGAAGCGCATGAAGGCCGATGTGGCCCGGCTGCTGCCACCCCATGCCCAGCCAAGCGTTGCGCAGTGGAAGATGATCTTCAGCGACACGCCGTCGACGTCGGTGATTGCCGGGGCGGGCGCCGGCAAGTCGACTACGCTGGTGCTGCGTATCCTGTTGCTGACCCACTATCTGGGCTTCGAACTGGATTCGATGACCGTCGTGACCTTTACCCGCGAATCACGCAAGGACTTCATTAACAAGCTGATCGAACTGTTCGCCGTGTGGGGCCGGCCGCTGAGCCTCAAGGATGCGCGTGATCTGGTGCGCACCTTCCACTCACGAATTCTGCCGATGGTTCGCAGCCTTCCGGGGTTCGAGCGCCTGCAGGCTTTCGAAAACCTCAGCAACCGCGTACAAAACGCCGACGAAGACGTCGACAGCAATCCGTTCGACCTGCGAATCAATGACGCTCAGCGCCAGCAGCTCAACGCCTGTTATCACCAACTGCATACCCGCGATGAACGCTTTCGCGAGCTGATCAAGCCATTGTCCCGGCATGCCTTGCAGCTCAAGGAGCTGGAGCGCGACCATCCCGATGTACAAAAACGCGTGGCGGTGACCGAGCTGGCTGCCAAGCGCGATGAAGAACTCTGCGACGCCATTGAAGACCTGTGGTTTCGCGCGGGTGCCTGGCCGATCAAGGGCATCGAACCCAACCGGCAATCCTTCGATATCAACGGTGCGAGGTTCCATTGCCACGGCTACATCCCAAGCCTCGATGCGTGGGTCGTACTGGGGTTTGATCCGCGGGAAAACCCGCAGGTCTGCCGTCCGAATGCGAAGCTGAGCGTGCGGGCGGAATGGGCGGTAAAGCGCACCCTGTTTCAAGCTTTCTGTCGTAAGCCATTGATATGGCTGGATAGTTACGAGTCGTCAAAGCGCGTTTTGGCTTCGCTGGCAGGTGATGCCAGCGCCGGGCCGGGCTTTGATTACAAGGTCAAAGGTGAACTGGCTTCCGCGCCGTTGCTCGACTGTTTTGTCGCAGCAGCCGGATTTATAGAAAACCTCGGCCTGGATGTTCCGGACGCCGTTGGCCAGATGAGTTTCGCCAAGGACGACCCCGACCGGTTCTTCTTCGAAGCCTTGAGCCTTTTCTGGCGAGCGCTGGAAGATCATCTGCTCGATCAGAAACCACCGGTGATGACCTACAACCGGATGTTCGCCTTGTTCAGCGAGCACTCCCCGGAAAACCTCAAGCTGCTCAGCGATGAACTGCTGCGGCCACTTTCACACCTGATGATCGACGAATTTCAGGACGTGTCGCCACAAATCGTCTCCTGGATTCGCGCCAGCCTGACCGAGATCCGCAGTCGAGGCCCGGCGATGCACGTTGGGCGAGGGGCGCAACGCTCATCTCTGCTGTGTGTGGGGGATGACTGGCAGTCCATTTACGGCTGGCGCGGCAGTTCGCCGTCGTACTTCATGGAATTCAACAAGGAGTTCCCGTCGCCAAGCGCCACCAAAGTGATGCTCAGCGACAACTATCGCAGTCATCAGCACATCATCGACGCCGCCGAGCATATCGTCCGCGCGGCTCCGGCCATTGCCGGCAAGAAAGCCAAAGCCAGCGGCGAGCCTAAAACGCTGTTGCCGGTGAACGTTCTGGACCGGGACGATCAGGGCATGGCCCAGCGTCTGATGGAGCATTACCGAAAGGGTGATTCAATCTTGATGCTTTATCGAAAAAGCAGCGATAAGTTATTGATTGAACAGCATATTCAGCCTGTAGTTAATGTTGATTCGAGCTTGCCTTATGAAGCGCGACGACTGAAACAACTGACCTATCACAGCGCTAAAGGCTTGCAGGCTGACGCGGTGTTCCTGCTCGGCGATTGTCAGCATCTGACCAGCTCACCGTACAAGAACCAGGTGTACCGGATGGCGAGACTCGGCAAGGCCGGGGACAGCGAGCCCTATGACAGCGCGCAAAAGGACGAGATCCTGCGATTGGCTTACGTCGGCATTACCCGGGCGGTCAGTCATTGCTACTGGTATGTCGACGGTCAGGATAAATCGGCGGCGAACATGCCCAAGGCGTCAGACCGGATCGGCAGCGACAAAGCGTTTTTCGCCGATCATCGGGCCGGGCAGAAACTGGCGTAACCCTGTTCAACGCTCACTAAAAAGCCCACATCAAGTGGGCTTTTTAGTGGGTGACCAGCCTTCAGGCATAGCTTCTGAGGGCCTCAGGTGGAACGAATGCCTCAAGTTCATCCTCGACGGCTTCAATGATTCGCTCGACATCCGCCGCATTCATGACGGTTGCACAAGGGATACCGGCAATGGCAATCATGGTCTCGCCACTGGCGCGATCAAACAGCCGGGCGATCATGCTGCCCGGTGCGTCCATGCTCGCCTCAAATCCCATGGGATGAAAATGCCAGCGCATCAGCTGGCAGGCGTTTGGAAACGTGACTTTGCTGAAAGACCCTTTATTCATATGTTGCCCGCCTTCTTCATCGAGCGCTTCCTTTAGCTCATGTTAGGAGGGAAGAGCCTTCAATGGCTCAACCGGTGACTGCCTTTAAAAGTAGCATCGGTATGTGAAAACCATGTGATTTTTTTCAGGCCGTTGGGCGGTTAGTCGGGTTTTCATGATCGAGGTCATGTCCTCGCACGCACGGGGGCTTGCCGGGCCAGTATTTCAGCCATTGAACCCGCTGCAGAACTTCGGCAAGCTCGGTGTTTTCCCGTCGAGACCTTTATGCACCCCGATGATGATGGGCCGCAGCAAACCCGGGCCACGGGCGAGACGGTCATGCGCTACCACTTGTGCTGGAAGCACCGCGAGCTGGACGGTGTCATGGCGCTTTATCACCCTGACATCCAGTACCACGATTTCTTCCAGAACCGCGTGATGGGGCTCGACGAGCTGCGCGAGTACGTGCGCGTCAGCATGCCGCGCAACCCAGACGAAGCGCTGGAACACTCGGACCGTATTCGCCTGGACGGCAATACCGCGTTTATCCAGTACCGAATGACGTTGCGTGGCGGCGAAGGGTTGGTGTCCTTCCACACCAGCGAGGCGATCACGGTTCGTGACGGGTTGATCTGGCGGGTCAATGAATACGCCACGCTGGTCCATGAGCAACCGTCCAGTACCGCGACTAAAACCCTGCGCCCAGCCGTCAGTCGACTCGGGCTGTCCCCGCGCCAGTTGAGTTTCATGGCCGACGACTTGCAGCAGTATTTTCAGCGTCAGCAGCCGTATCTGGACCCCGAACTCGACCTGCAACGGGTGGCGAAGGAGTGCGGTTACAGTCGCAATCAAATTTCCTATCTGTTGAATCAAGTGCTGGGCCAGAGTTTCTATCGCTACGTGAACCAGGCGCGCCTGCAACATCTGCTCGGCACGCTGGACACCGCGACGCCACCGCTGCGTATCGACGAACTGGCGTTTGCCGCGGGATTCAATTCGCTGTCGGCGTTTTACAACTGTTTTCGCCAGCACACCGGCCTGTCGCCCAAGGCCTATGCCAAACAAATTTCCTTGCGTGCCCGCGCGCAAGACAGCCGCTGAGTCCACGCACTAGGATCGACGCCATCGAAGTTTGAGTGGCGGAGTCTTGCATGTCGGCGTGGCGCACTATCAGTTTATGGATGGATCAACTCGACGAGCCGTTAGCGGCGCGTGCGGCGCTGGAACACGATCTGGACGTCGACGTGGCCATCATCGGTGCCGGGTATACCGGGCTTTGGACCGCGTATTACCTCAAGCGCCAGGCGCCCGGCCTGAACATTGCCATTGTCGAAGCGCAAACCGCCGGTTTTGGTGCCTCGGGTCGTAACGGCGGCTGGTTGATGGGCAATATCCTCGGTGAGGACCGTCTACTCGCTGGCCTGTCCCCCGAACAACGTCGAGCTTCATTCGACCTGCTGCACAGCATCCCTGATGAAGTAGAACTTGTCATCGAACGTGAAGGCATCGCCTGCGATTACCGCAAAGGCGGGGTGCTTTACTGCGCCGCTCGCTATCCCGAGCAGGAAGCCAGCCTGCGGCGCTATCTGGACGATCTCTACCATCAGGGCCTGACTGAAAGTGACTACCGCTGGCTCAGCCCCGAACAACTGGCGCAACAGATCAGAGTTGCGAAGCCTTATGGCGGTATCTATGCACCGCACGTCGCGACCATTCACCCGGCAAAGTTGGTGCGAGGTTTGGCACGCACGGTGGAGAACATGGGGGTCAAGATCTATGAAAACAGCCCGGTCACGCAGTGGCAGTCGGGTAGTTTGCGTACAGCCAAGGCGTCGGTTCGCTGTCGCTGGATCGTCCCGGCGGTAGAAGGTTACGCAACGACGTTGCCGCCGCTGGGTCGCTATCAACTGCCGGTGCAAAGCCTGATCGTTGCTACCGAGCCGCTGTCCGCTGCGACCTGGGACGAAATCGGCCTGAATCGCGGCCAGGCCTTCAGCGAAAGCAGTCGTCAGGTGACCTACGGCCAGCGTACCGCCGACAACCGTTTGGTTTTCGGTGCGCGGGGCGGCTACCAGTTTGCCGGCAAGCTACGCCATGACTTCGACCTGACCACCAACGAAGTGGAGCTACGGCGCTATCTGTTCGGCGAGCTCTTCCCGCAGCTGAAGAATGTGCGGATCACCCACGCCTGGGGCGGCAACCTGGGCATGTCGCGACGCTTCAAGCCGCACATGCTCTGTGATCACACCAGCGGCATCGCCTTGTCCGGCGGTTATGGCGGGGAGGGTGTCGGGGCCAGCAACCTGGGTGGCAGAACCCTCGCCGATCTGATTCTCGAGCGCGATACCGAATTGGTCCACCAGCCATGGGTCATGCCGCAGGGCGGGCTCGACTCGCTCAAGGCCTGGGAGCCTGAACCCTGCCGTTGGCTCGGTTACAACGCGATCATTCGCAGCTTCGTCCACGAGGACCAGACCCTGGCCAACCCGGCCACCTCGCCTTGGCGCCGAAAACTGGCCAGCGGGGTCGCGGGGTTCATGGAAGGTTTCATGCATTAAACAGCGATTTATCCATCGACAGGTACGCCCATGAGCATCACGCAATTCAAGAACACCGTCACCCTGAAACTCGAAGAGTCCAACCCGGTGGCCGTGCCACTGGGAGCACCGGTGGCCGTGACCTCGACCACCAGCGTCGAACGCGACGATGGCGTCGAAACCGGTGTCTGGGAATGCACGCCCGGACGCTGGCGGCGGCAGATCGTCGCCCAGGAATTTTGCCACTTCATCCAGGGCCGCTGCACCTTCACCCCGGACGACGGTGAAACCCTCCACATAGAAGCCGGCGATGCACTGATGTTGCCGGCCAACAGCCTCGGCATCTGGGATATCCAGGAAACCGTGCGCAAGACCTACGTTTTGATTTTTTGATCTTCTGATTGCCTGCCAATAACAAAAGCCCCTACAGGAATCGACTCATGATCCGAAAGACTCTGACACTGGCGCCACTCGCACTCGTCGCAACCCTTGGCCACGCGGCCGAGACGGTCAAAATCTACAACTGGTCGGACTACATCGCCCCGGACACCACGAAAAATTTCCAGAAAGAAACCGGTATCGCCTTTACCTACGACGTCTACGACAGTAACGAAACCCTCGACGGCAAGTTGATGACTGGCAAATCCGGCTACGACGTGGTGTTCCCGTCCAACCACTTCATGGCGCGGCAGATTGAAGGGGGTGCGCTGAAGAAACTCGACAAGGCTCAATTGCCAAACTGGAAGAACCTCAACCCGGTGTTGCTCACGGCGTTGCAAGCCAACGATCCGGGCAACGAACATGGCTTTCCGTACCTGTGGGGCAGCACCGGCATCGGCTACAACATCGCCAAGGTCAAGGCCGTACTGGGCGACAACGCGCCCGTGGATTCCTGGGACCTGATCTTCAAACCAGAGAACATGCAAAAGCTGCAGAAGTGCGGCGTTGCCATCCTCGACAACGGCCCGGAATTGTTGCCCGCCGCTCTGAACTACCTGGGTCTGCCGCACCACAGTAAAAACCCGGAAGACTACAAAAAGGCCGAAGCGCTGCTGCTCAAGGTCCGGCCGTATGTCAGCTACTTCCATTCATCCAAGTACACCAGCGACCTGGCCAACGGTGATATCTGCGTGGCCGTCGGCTTCTCCGGCGACATCCTGCAAGCCGAGAACCGCGCCAAGGAAGCCAACAATGGCATCGACATCGGCTACTCGATTCCCAAGGAAGGCGCCGCGATCTGGTTCGACATGGTTGCCATGCCCGCCGACGCACCGGACGAGAAGGCCGGCTACGCCTTCATGAACTACCTGTTGCGCCCGGACGTCATGGCCGGTGTCAGCAACTACGTGCACTACGCCAACGGCAACCAACAGGCCGACAGCCTGGTCGACCCAACGATCAAGAACGACACCAAGATTTATCCGAGCGCCGAGATGATGGGCAAACTGTTCGCGCTGGAAGCGATGCCACTGAACATTGACCGGGTGCGTACGCGGGTTTGGAACAAGATTCGGACGGGGAGTTGATCGCCCTTTGCTGACTCATACCTGTAATTTCTGACAGTAGATGACTGTCGGAGCAGATCGTAGAGTGAAGCCCGTAGGCATGGAGCCTGCAGGAGAGCACCCAATGAAAAAGTCAGCATTCAAAGCGTTTATCGAAGATGAAATTAACGTCGCAGCCGGAAAAATTATCGTAAAAGACACCACTTCCGATGACGTAGCGTTAGGGCGACTGAATGTGTTGCAGAGCCTTCGTCGTACGCTGGACAACAAGTCGACAGCCGAAGACGTCGGAACGTGGGGGGCTATCAACGATATTCTCCAGCAGTTGGGGGTGCTCGATAGCAGGGAGACGATTTTCTCCGGAATTGAAGCTTGACGGCTGATTTGCCGTGCAGTGGCGGGGAAGGCAAGCTTCCTCGTCACTGTTATTTGCGTTCACGCCTGGATTGATATCAATGCGCTGGCACTCATATTAATAAGTCCAATAAATTGAGACGCTGTAGACAAAAAACAAACTTACCCCTATTTAATATTTAAATATCAAATCGTCAGACAATTTGCGCAAACGCACATACGCAAAAACAAACTTTCGACACCTCAGGCATTGTTTCCGGGCATTTGCTGGAACAGCACAATTTGACGTCAAAAAAACACTAGACGTTTCATTTCGAATTGTGTCAGTTTTCTTTCGCCTTCATTGGGCGAGTGATAGGACGATCTCGCCAGAGATTGTCGTTATCTGACAAAAACTGTTCCATAGCTAAACAAGGAAGTGTGTTTATGTCGAAAGTAGAAAAAAGCGCTATTGATCAAGCATTGGCTGCACCGAGTTCGGCCTACAGCCAGATCGACAGCTTCAGCCATCAATATGACCGCGGCGGCAATCTCACGGTCAATGGCAAACCTTCTTACTCCGTCGACCAGGCAGCGACCCAATTGCTGCGCGACGGTGCTGTCTACCAGGACAAGGACGGCAGCGGCAAAATCGAACTGACCTACACGTTCCTGACCTCGGCGTCGTCGAGCACCATGAACAAACACGGGATTACCGGCTTCAGTCAGTTCAGCACTCAGCAAAAAGCCCAAGCAGTGCTTGCCATGCAATCCTGGGCCGATGTTGCCAACGTCACCTTCACCGAGAAGTCCACGGGCGGCGACGGTCACATGACCTTCGGCAACTACAGCGGTGGCCAGGACGGTGCAGCGGCATTCGCTTATCTGCCGGGCACGGGCGCGGGTTACGACGGGACTTCCTGGTACCTGACCAACAGCAGCTACACGCCGAACAAGACCCCGGACCTGAACAACTACGGTCGTCAAACCCTGACCCATGAAATCGGCCACACTCTGGGCCTGGCCCATCCTGGCGACTACAACGCCGGTGAAGGCGCGCCGACTTACAACGACGCCACCTACGGGCAAGACACCCGCGGTTACAGCGTCATGAGCTACTGGAGTGAAAGCAATACCAACCAGAACTTCAGCAAGGGTGGTGTCGAAGCGTATTCGTCCGGCCCGCTGATGGACGACATTGCCGCCATCCAGAAACTCTACGGTGCCAACACCACCACACGTACCGGTGATACCACCTACGGCTTCAACTCCAACGCCGGTCGCGACTTCCTGAGCGCGTCTTCGTCGTCGGACAAGGTCGTGTTTTCGGTGTGGGATGCGGGCGGCAAGGACACCCTGGACTTCTCCGGCTTCATCCAGAACCAGAAGATCAACCTCAATGAGGCCTCGTTCTCCGATGTTGGCGGCCTGGTGGGCAACGTTTCCATTGCCAAGGGCGCGATCATCGAGAACGCGATCGGCGGTTCGGGCAACGACCTGCTGATCGGCAATGGCGTGTCCAACGAGCTGAAGGGCGGTGCCGGCAACGACATCCTCTACGGTGCCGGCGGTGCGGACAAACTGTGGGGCGGTGCCGGCTCGGACACGTTTGTGTTCGCCGCCAGCAGTGACTCCAAACCTGGTGTTGCCGATCAGATCCTCGACTTTGTCAGCGGCCTGGACAAGATCGACCTGACCGGCATCACCAAAGGCGCGGGCCTGCACTTCGTGAGTTCGTTCACCGGTACGGTCGGCGATGCCGTGTTGACCACTTCGGGCGGCAGCAGCCTGTTGTCGGTGGACTTCTCCGGGCATGGCGTGGCGGATTTCCTCGTCAGCACCGTAGGCCAGGCGGCGTTCTCGGACGTCGTAGCCTGATACAAGGCTGAAAAGGAGCGCGGTGCACGTTGCGCCGCGCTCTGTCCTTGCATCGATGCGCGCAGTGCGTAAGGCTACGCGCCGGAGTGAAACGCCCTATGGCCCCTGACGCCTTTACCTACAGAATGACCGCGTGGCTATTGGCGACGCTGATGATGTTTCTCGGAGATGTAGCCATGGCAAGCAGCCTGAAATTAGCCGACCCCTCAGAACTCGCCGGACAATGGCAAGCGACTTTGATGGCCAAAGAGGATGCGTCCGAGTCCCGCACTTTGCAGGACAAACCATCGAACGTTTGCCTGATTGACCTTCAACCCAATCAGACCCTGGGCGAGGGCGCCGAGTGCCTTGGGGCCTGGCTCCAAGCGTCGGCCATTGGCTGGTTCACAGAGCCGGACGGGATTGCGATCACCGGCAAGGAAGGCTCAAGAATTTTCTTTTTCAGCCGACAGCATGATGGGCTTTATCAAGGCAATTTGAAGTCAGGTCTGATCATCACGCTTGAGCGCGCTGCGCGTTAGAGCAAATAGTTGGCGGAACTGTGCAGATTTAAATATAGAGCCCGCTGTTGTAGTCATAAGTAGCAAAACAAAACGCCAACTCTTTATCGAGCATGGAAGTGGGTTGTTAATGTGTAAGCGATTGCCGATAAAGAATGTCTGGAACCGCGCGCACACAGTTAATTAAAGCCTCGCCAGATCAGGGCGGGGAATATCATCTCGGGAAAAATCAATGAAGATGGCTAAGGCCCCAGCCACCGCTCCGTTATTCAAAGCACTGGGCGACTATAAAAGTATCTTGATCAGCGTCGGTTGTTTTACCGCATTGATCAACGTACTGATGCTGGTCCCGTCGATTTATATGCTGCAAGTCTATGACCGTGTGTTGTCTTCGCAGAACGAAACGACCTTGGCCATGTTGTCGCTGATGGTGGTCGGCTTCTTTGCCTTCATCGGTTTGCTTGAGATCGTGCGCAGCTTCATCGTGATCCGTATCGGCAGCCAACTGGAACGACGCTTCAACCTGCGGGTGTATCAAGCCGCGTTCGAGCGCAACCTGCTCAAAGGCGAGGGCAATGCCGGGCAGTCCCTGGGGGACCTGACGCACATCCGCCAGTTTGTCACCGGCCCCGCGCTGTTTGCCTTCTTCGACGCGCCGTGGTTTCCGGTCTATCTGTTCGTGATCTATTTGTTCAACGTCTGGCTGGGTGTTTTCGCGACGGTGGGCGCTGTGGTCCTGATCGGCCTCGCGTTCCTCAACGAAACGATGACCAAAAAGCCCTTGGGCGAAGCCGCCGGTTTTTCCCAGAAGTCCAGCCAGTTGGCCACCAGCCACTTGCACAACGCCGAGACCATCCAGGCGATGGGCATGCTGGGTGTGTTGCGCAAACGCTGGTTTCAAGTGCATTCGCGCTTTCTCAGTTTGCAGAATCAGGCCAGCGACACCGGTGCAGTCATCAGTTCCGTGAGCAAGACCTTGCGTCTGTGCTTGCAATCCCTGGTCCTGGGACTGGGTGCGTTGCTGGTGATCAAGGGCGAGATGACTGCCGGGATGATGATCGCCGGTTCGATCCTGATGGGCCGCGTCCTGAGTCCCATCGATCAGCTGATAGCGGTCTGGAAACAGTGGAGCGGCGCAAAGCTGGCCTACCGTCGCCTGGATGCGTTGCTGCAAGCCTTTCCACCGACTGACGAAGCCATGGCGTTGCCGGCACCGAAAGGGCAGATCACTTTCGAACAAGTCAGCGCCGGCCCGCCTGGCCAACGCACTGCGACACTGCACATGGTCAACTTCAACCTCGGTGCAGGTGAGGTGATGGGCGTGCTCGGTGCCTCTGGCTCAGGCAAATCGACACTGGCCCGGGTACTCGTTGGCGTCTGGCCGACCCTCGGCGGCACGGTTCGGCTCGACGGCGCGGACATTCATCGCTGGAACCGCGACGACCTCGGGCCCTACATCGGGTATCTGCCGCAAGACATCGAATTGTTCAGCGGCAGCATCGCCGAAAACATCGCCCGGTTTCGCGAAACAGATCCGCAGAAAGTCGTCGAGGCTGCGCAACAGGCTGGCGTGCATGAACTGATCCTGCGCATGCCGCAAGGCTACGACACGGTGCTCGGCGAAGACGGCAGCGGCTTGTCCGGTGGCCAGAAACAACGCGTGGCATTGGCCCGTGCGTTGTACGGCAACCCGAGCCTGGTGGTGCTGGACGAACCCAACTCCAACCTCGACACCGTGGGCGAAGCCGCGCTGGCCAGTGCCATCGCGCACATGAAAGCCCAAGGCACCAGCGTGATCCTGGTCACCCATCGGTCTTCGGCCTTGGCCCAGGCCGATAAATTGCTGGTGCTCAACGAAGGGCGCTTGCAGGCCTTCGGCCCGAGCCAGGACGTGCTCAAGGCACTGTCCGGCGCTCAGGAACAACACCGTGAAAAAGCCGCGCAGGCACCGGGCGGGCTCAGCATGAGCCGGCAGTATCAGCCCACGACAAGGAATTCGGGTGTATGAGCAGCGCACGTATGAACTCTGAAAGCGAAGCCACGATGGAACACGATTACATCGCCGAACGCCCCGAACGCGATGCGCGATTCTTCGCGCGCATGGGCTGGATTCTGGCCATCGTCGGCGCCGGCAGTTTCTTCACCTGGGCCAGCCTCGCGCCGCTCGATCAAGGCATTCCGGTGCAAGGTACGGTCGTGGTGTCGGGTAAACGCAAAGCCGTGCAATCGATGAGCCCCGGCGTGGTCAGCCGGATTCTGGTCCGTGAGGGTCAAGTGGTGAAGCTCGGCCAGCCGCTGTTCCAGCTCGACCAGACTCAGGTCGCGGCCGACGTCGATTCGCTGCAGGCGCAGTACCGCATGGCCTGGGCCAGTGTCGCGCGCTGGGAAAGTGAACGGGACAACCTCAAACAAGTGAATTTCCCGGCCGAGTTGAGCAAGGATGCCGACCCGCGACTGGCGTTGGTGCTTGAAGGCCAGCGGCAATTGTTCAGTAGCCGTCGCGAGGCGTTCTTCCGCGAACAGGGCGGGCTGCGCGCCAACATGGAAGGCGCCAGCGCGCAATTGGCCGGCATGCGTCGTGCGCGCACCGACCTGACGGCCCAGGCCAACTCGTTGCAACAACAACTGAGCAACCTTCAGCCCTTGGCGGACAACGGCTACATTCCGCGCAACCGCTTGATGGAATACCAGCGTCAACTGTCGCAAGTGCAGCAGCAATTGGCCGAGAACACCGGCGAAAGTGGGCGGGTGGAGCAGGGCATCCTCGAAGCGAAGCTCAAGCTGCAACAGCACATCGAGGAATATCAAAAAGAGGTCCGTACCCAACTGGCCGACGCGCAACTCAAGAGCGTGACCCTCAAGGAACAACTGACTTCCGCCGGTTTCAACCTGCAACACAGTGAAATCGTCGCCACGGCTGATGGCATCGCGGTCAACCTCGGAGTGCATACCGAAGGCGCGGTGGTGCGCCAAGGCGATACTTTGCTGGAAATCGTGCCGCAGGGCACTCGCCTGGAAGTGGAAGGGCACCTGCCGATCAACCTGATCGACAAAGTCGGCACTCACTTGCCGGTGGACATCCTGTTCACCGCGTTCAACCAGAGCCGCACGCCGCGTGTGCCCGGCGAAGTCAGCCTGATTTCCGCCGACCAGATGGTCGACGAGAAAACCGGCGCTCCGTACTACGTGCTGCGCAGCAGCGTCAGCGATCAGGCCATGGAAAAGCTCAATGGCCTGGTGATCAAGCCGGGCATGCCGGCGGAAATGTTCGTGCGTACCGGTGAACGTTCACTCCTCAACTATTTGTTCAAACCGCTGCTCGACCGGGCAGGCTCCGCGTTGACCGAGGAATAAGGATGTTCGGCTGTATGAATAAGCTTTCCCTGCTCGCAGCGACCCTGGCGTTGCTGACATGCAATAGTGTGATGGCCATGGGGCCGTTCGACATTTACGAGCAAGCGTTGCGCAATGATCCGGTGTTCCTCGGTGCGCTCAAGGAACGCGATGCCGGCATGGAAAACCGCATCATTGGCCGGGCCGGCTTGCTGCCGAAGGTGGGTTACAACTACAACAAGGGGCGTAACTCATCCAAGGCCACGTACCTCAATGACCGCGGCCAAAACCAGACCGATGACCGCAACTACAGCAGTTACGGCTCGACCCTGACCCTGCAACAGCCTTTGATCGATTACGAAGCCTACGCGGCGTACCGCAAAGGCGTGGCGCAGTCGTTGTTTGCCGATGAAGCCTTTCGCGGCAAAAGTCAGGAACTGCTGGTGCGGGTGCTGGAGAACTACACCAAGGCGCTGTTCGCTCAGGATCAGATCGACATCGCGCTGGCCAAGAAGAAAGCCTTCGAGCAACAATTCCAGCAGAACGAGCAGATGTTTCGCCAAGGCGAGGGCACGCGCACCGATACCCTTGAGTCCGAGTCCCGTTACGAGCTGGCGACCGCCGAGGAAATCGAGGCTCGCAACGAGCAGGACGCGTCCTTGCGTGAACTGGGCGCGCTGATTGGCGTACCGACGATCGACATCGCCGACCTGGCGCCGCTGGACCAGAACTTCCAGACCTTCAGCCTGCAACCGGCCAATTACGACACCTGGCACGAGATGGCCGTAGCCAATAACCCGAACCTGGCCTCTCAGCGCCATGCGGTGGACGTCGCGCGTTACGAAGTTGAACGCAACCGTGCCGGGCATCTGCCGAAAGTCAGTGCCTACGCCTCGGTGCGCCAGAACGAATCGGAAAGCGGCAACACCTATAACCAGCGTTACGACACCAACACCATCGGTATCGAAGTCAACGTGCCGCTGTATGCCGGTGGCGGGGTGTCGGCGTCCACCCGTCAGGCCAGCCGCACCATGGAACAGGCCGAGTACGAACTGGACGGCAAGACCCGCGAAACCATGATCGAGCTGCGCCGACAGTTCAGCGCCTGCCTGTCGGGCGTGAACAAGTTGCGCGCCTATCAAAAAGCCCTGGTGTCAGCCGAAGCGCTGGTGGTGTCGACCAAGCAAAGCATTTTGGGCGGTGAACGCGTCAACCTGGACGCACTGAACGCAGAACAACAACTATTTACCACCCGCCGTGATCTGGCACAGGCACGCTATGACTACTTGATGGCCTGGACCAAGCTGCACTTCTACGCCGGAACCTTGAGCGAGCAGGACCTTGCCAAGGTAGACGAAGCGTTCGGCCAGGGCCCAAAGACTCAGTAAGTTGAACGTGTTGCAGCTGCCGAAGGTGCGCCAGCTACTACATAGGAACAGGACGTGTGAATTTGTATAGGCCTTTCGAGGCAAAAAGGGATTTTGGCAACACAACTAAGGACGGTAGCTGGATGAATAACAAGCACAACACATTGGCCGTGCTCTGCGCGCTGGCAACACTCGGTCAGGCGCACGCCGCGCCCTACGTGGAAAGCGGCCGCACCGGCGACCCCAACAGCTGGCGCAGCACCGAATTCAATGCCGATTGGGGCGTGGGCGCGATCAATGCCCAAGACGCCTATGCCGCCGGTTACAGCGGCAAAGGCGTGAAACTGGGGATCTTCGACCAACCGGTCTACGCCCAACACCCGGAGTTCTCCGGCGCCAATAAAGTCGTCACTCTGGTCACCAGCGGAATCCGCGAATACACCGACCCGTACATCCCGGTCAAAGCCGGGGATGCGTTTCGCTATGACGGCGCGCCCACGGTTGGCTACGACGGCAAGCTCGGTTCCCACGGCACCCACGTTGGCGGGATCGCTGCCGGCAGCCGCGATGGCGGATCTATGCACGGCGTGGCGTACAACGCGCAAATCATCAGCGCCGATAACGGCGACCCGGGCCCGGAGGACGGCATCATTCGTGGCAACGACGGCGCGGTGTACAAGGCCGGTTGGGATGCCTTGATCGCCAGCGGCGCGCGGATCATCAACAACAGCTGGGGCATCGGCATCACCGATCGCTTCGACCTCGGCGGACGCAACCCGGCGTACCCACACTTCACCGTGCAGGATGCGCAGTTGCAGTTCAACGAGATCCAGCCACTGCTCGGGACCAAACCGGGCGGTGCCTATGACGGCGCAATCGCCGCCGCCCGCAGCGGCATCGTCACGATCTTCGCGGCCGGCAACGACTACAACCTGAACAACCCGGACGCCATCGCCGGCCTCGGCTATTTCGTTCCTGAGATTGCGCCAAACTGGGTGACCGTCGCGGCGTTGCAGAAGAACCCGGACCTCACCAGCCCGGACCTCTACAACATCAGTACCTTCTCGTCACGCTGCGGCTATACCGCCAGTTTTTGCGTGTCGGCGCCCGGCAGCAAAATCTACAGCTCGATTATCGGCGGCACCAGCGCCGATAACCTCACCACCGGTTACGCCAACTACAACGGCACTTCAATGGCCGCGCCGCATGTTGCAGGCTCCATGGCGGAGCTGATGGAACGCTTCCCGTACATGACCGGCGCACAGGTCGCCAGCGTACTGCGCACCACGGCCACCGACCTCGGGGCACCGGGTGTCGACGCGTTGTACGGCTGGGGCATGATCAACCTGCGCAAAGGCATCGATGGCCCGGGGATGTTCGTCACCGAGCAGGACATTCCCGAAGAGTTCCGCATTCAGGGCGCCTACGGCTCCAGCCAGTTTGTGGCCGATTTGCCAGGCATCGGCGCGATCATCGACGCCGGCAAACCGACCGAACGTGTGTGCACGGACGTGCACTGCGGACTCGACATCTGGCGCAACGACATTTCTGGCCATGGAGGCCTGACCAAGCAGGGCATCGGCACGCTGGTCCTGACCGGCGCCAATACCTACGCCGGCCCGACGCTGGTCAACCAGGGCCGGTTGGCCATCAATGGTTCGCTGGCTTCGACGGTCACCGTCAACGACAGCGGGATTCTCGGCGGTAACGGTCGCATCGGCGGGTTGAGCGCCAAAAGCGGCGGCACCGTGGCGCCGGGCAATTCCATCGGGACCTTGCAAGTGGCGGGCGACGTGACATTCGAGCGCGGCTCGACGTACGCCGTGGAATTGTCACCGACTAGCAGTGACGAGATCGTCGCCGGCGGCAAAGCCGTCATCGACAACGCCACGGTCAGCCTGTCCCTGGAAAACAGCCCGACGTTGCTGACCACCCGCGAAGTGAAATCCCTGCTCGGCCATCAATACAACATTCTGCAAGCGGCCGGCGGGATAGAAGGGCGCTTCGGGGCGGTGGTGCCGAACTACCTGTTCCTCGGGGGCACCCTTGATTACTCGGCCACTGGCATTCAACTGGCGGTAGAACGCAACGCCACCTCGTTCAGCAGCGTCGGCCAGACGCCGAACCAACGTGCGGTCGCCGCGGCTGCCGAGCAGCTCGGCGCAGGCAACGCACTGTACGAAACCTTGCTGCTGTCGCCCACCGCCGCCGTGGCTCAGCAAGCCTTCCAGCAATTGTCCGGCGAGATTCATCCGGCCATCGGCACGCTGCTGATCAACGACAGCCGTTACCTGCGCGATGCCGTTGGCGAACGCCTGCGTGAGCGTGACCTGTTCAACGCCGCCGCACCCACCGATGACCGCAGCAACGCCTGGCTCAAAGTGCTCGGCGCCTGGGGCAAGAGCGATGGCGGGCATGACAACGCCAGTTCCAATAGCTCCATCGGCGGTTTGCTGGCCGGGGTCGACGGTCTGATCACTGACAACACGCGACTGGGTTTCGTCACCGGTTACAGCGACAGCTCGTTGAGCATGGGCGATGGCACACATTCGTCGGCCTCGGTCGACAGCTATCACCTGGGCGCGTACCTGGGCCATGAAATCGACGCCCTGCGCTTGAGCGTCGGCGGCGCCTACAGCTGGCATCGCATCGATGTGAAACGTGACCTGCAATTCGGCGACGTCAGCGGCAAACAGAAATCCAAACGCGATGCGACCACCGCGCAACTGTTCACCGAAGCGGCGTATCGCCTGGACGTGCAACCGTTGGCGCTGGAGCCGTTCGCCAACCTGGCTTACGTGCACCTGAACAGCGACAGCTTTACCGAAAAAGGCGATGCCGCTGCGCTCAAGGGTGGTGAAGACAACCGTGATGCCGTGCTTTCAACCCTGGGCCTGCGGGCGAGCAAAGCGCTTGCGCTGTCGGACAAACAGCAGCTGGAACTCTCCGGCACGCTGGGCTGGCAACACAACCTGAGCAGCACTCAGTCTGAAGATCACCTGGCGTTTGCCAACGGCAATACCGCGTTCAGCGTGCAAAGCGTGTCGCTGGATCGCAACGCCGCCGTGATCGGCGCCCGTGCCGGTTTGGCGGTGGCGCAGGATGTTCGCGTGAGCCTGGATTACAACGGGCTGGTCGGTTCCAACGAGAAAGACCACGGTGTGAGCTTGACGCTGGACTGGCAGTTCTGATCAAGCACTAAAGGCTCCGGGGCGCTTCGTGATCGAGGCGTCCTGGTTGTGAGCCATCTCTGACAATTCCAACAAAAGAGAGGCAATACCAATGGGTGTGTACGACTACAAAAACCTCAGTACAACGGATTCCAAAGCGTTGTTTACCGACGCCATGGCGATCACGCTGTATTCCTATCACAACCTCGACAACGGCTTTGCCACCGGCTATCAGCACAACGGTTTTGGCCTGGGCTTGCCCGCGACACTGGTCACCGCGCTGCTCGGTGGCACCGATTCCCAGGGCGTCATTCCCGGCATCCCCTGGAATCCCGATTCGGAAAAAGCTGCACTGGATGCCGTGCAAAAAGCCGGCTGGACACCCATCACTGCCTCGCAACTGGGCTATGACGGCAAGGTCGATGCGCACGGAACCTTCTTCGGCGAGAAGGCCGGCTACACCACGGCGCAAGTCGAGATCCTCGGCAAGTACGACGCCCAGGGACACCTGACCGAAATCGGCATCGCCTTTCGCGGCACCAGCGGTCCGCGGGAAACCCTGATCGGCGACTCGATTGGCGACGTGATCAACGATCTGTTGGCGGCACTGGGCCCCAAGGATTACGCAAAAAACTACGTCGGCGAAGCTTTCGGCAACCTGCTCGGCGACGTTGTGGCGTTTGCCCAGGCGAATGGCCTGTCGGGTCAAAACGTCCTGGTCAGCGGCCACAGCCTCGGTGGGCTGGCGGTCAACAGCCTGGCCGACTTGAGCACGGCCACGTGGGGCGGGTTCTTCAAGGATTCCAATTACATCGCCTACGCGTCGCCCACACAAAGCGCCACCGACAAAGTGCTCAACGTCGGCTATGAAAACGATCCGGTGTTTCGTGCGCTCGACGGTTCATCGTTCAACCTGTCGTCGGTGGGCGTGCACGATGCGCCAAAGGAGTCGGCGACCGATAACATCGTCAGCTTCAACGATCACTACGCGTCGACGGCGTGGAATGTGCTGCCGTACTCCATCCTCAACATTCCGACCTGGATCTCGCATCTGCCCACGGCGTACGGCGACGGCATGAACCGGGTGATCGAATCGAAATTCTACGACCTCACCAGCAAGGACTCGACGATCATCGTCGCCAATCTGTCCGCCCCGGCACGGGCCAACACCTGGGTGCAGGACCTTAACCGCAACGCTGAAACCCACAAGGGCAGCACGTTCATCATCGGCAGCGACGCCAACGACCTGATTCAGGGCGGCAAAGGCAACGACTACCTGGAGGGGCGTGACGGTAACGATACGTTCCGTGATGGCGGTGGCTACAACATCCTGTTGGGCGGCAAGGGCAACAATGTGCTGGAGTTGCAGCAGTCGGTGAAAGCCGTCGAGTTTGCCAATGACGGCGCTGGCACCCTGTACCTTCGCGACGCCAATGGCGGCATCAGCATTACCCGTGACATCGGCAGCATTGTCAGCAAGGAACCGGGATTTCTCTGGGGGATGTTCAACGATGACGTGACGCACAGCGTGACGGCGAATGGCCTGACGGTCGGCAACAATTTGACCGCGTACACCTCATCGGTGAAGGGTGGTGCCGGGGCGGATACGCTCAAGGCTCAAGCGACGGGCGACTGGTTGTTTGGCCTGGACGGCAATGACCATTTGATCGGCGGAAAGGGCAACGATGTGTTTGTTGGCGGGGCCGGGAATGACGTGATGGAATCGGGTGGCGGGGTCGATACGTTCCTGTTCAGCGGTTCGTTTGGTCAGGATCGGGTCGTGGGTTATCAGGCGCACGATAAGCTGGTGTTTCTCGGGGTTCAGGGGAGTGATGACTTTCGCACGCATGCCACCATGGTCGGGCATGACACCGTGCTGACGTTTGGTGGGGATTCGGTGACGTTGGTGGGGGTTGGGCTGGACAGTCTGGCTGGAACAGGAATTGTGATTGCCTGATGGTTTTGGGGCGCCGGTAAGGGCCCCTTCGCGAGCAGGCTCGCTCCCACAGGGGATTTGTGAACGGCGCAAATCCAGTGTGGGAGCGAGCCGGCTCCGGGCGGCGTTCCGACGAAGAACGATAACGCGGTCCTCAGTCTTCCTCGCGAACCGTGGCCACATCCTTGGCATTGACCTTCACTTTCGTCCCGGAAATATCCTCGAACTCATAGAAACCGTCCTTGGTCTTGGTTTTCGGCATGTCCTTGGTCAAGTACTGGGTGCCGTTCTGCAGGGTTACCACCGTTGGCGTCGAGCAACCGGCCAGTACCAACAAGGCCGCTGCGGCCAGCGGTAAACCCAGGGATTTGATGTTCATGTCCACCTCTCACAATGCTGAAAAAAACCTCTATGCCGGTTGGTGCCATCGTTTGGCAGAAAGTTCGATGGCCACCCGAAAATGACCGAATAACGCCGCCGCTTATCTTTTTCCGTTTGCACCGCACGGCGGGTAGCTGTTATCTGTACGCATAACCAGTACTCGCTTGCCATGGCGCTTTTCCCTGTGACTGCAAATCCCCTCGACGACCCGTTCTATTACCTCAACAACTTCATGCAAGTGCTTGATTGGCTTGAACATCGTTATGCCGATGTATTAAGTGTAGAAGAACAAGCGTTCATCCGCGCCTTCACCCGCCTGCCCAAGGAGTCGCGGGCGCTGCTGGTCAGGATGGTGATGCGCAAGGGCGTACATTTCAGGGCCGGCAAACTGAATTACGTCGAAATCGGGGATATCGTCAGCGCGGCCGAACCTTTGCTGGCGGCAGGCTGGATCTCTGATGTGTCGCCGTTGCACATCGAGGAACTGTTCGACGTGTTGCTCAAGGCCGAGATTGTTCACTGCCTTGGGGCTGCGATTGATCAGCCAAAAGGCAAGAAAAGTGATTGGCTGCCGCTGCTGAGCGAGCAGTTTCCAGAACCAAAATGCTTTGCCCAATGGTGCCCGGCATTGAACGACCGGCTGTTCACCCTGACGATCATGGACCTGTGTGACCGGTTTCGACTGATGTTCTTCGGCAACCTTTATCAGGACTGGTCCGAGTTCGTGCTGGCCGACCTCGGGATCTTTACCTATGAAAAAGTCGAATTCAGTGCCGAATCCCGGGGCTTGCGCAGCCGTGAGGACGTGGACGCCTGCCTGTTCCTCCATCAGTGCCAGCAGCATTTCGAAGCAGGTGAGCCACTGGCGCCCATCGTCGAGCAGGTCAACGGGCTGACACTTGGCAATCCGTGGTTGCAGCGTCGTCGTGGCAAGTTGCTGTTCCAGATCGGCCAGCACTGTGAGCGTATCGCCGACTTCTCCAGTGCGCTGACGATTTACCGCGACTGCGCCTATCCCGGCGCACGGGTGCGGCTGATTCGTGTGCTGGAGCGCTGTGGTGAGTATCAGCTCGCCCTGGACCTGGCGAACCATGCGCAGCAGTTGCCGGAAAGTGCCACCGAGCATCAGCATTTACTGCGTGTGCTGCCCAGGCTGCGGCGCAAACTCGGCGGTCCGGCGCTCAAGCGAGCCGCCCCAAGGCCCATGCAACGCCTGGATCTGCATTTGCCCAGAACCGATCTGGCGCTGTCGGTGGAATATTACGTACAGGCGCATCTGGAGGAGGAACAGGCACCGGTGCATTACGTCGAGAACAGCCTGATCAATTCGCTGTTCGGGTTGTTGTGCTGGCCGGCCATTTTCGCGCCGCTGCCGGGGGCGTTCTTTCACCCGTTCCAGCGTGGGCCGGTCGACCTGTTGAATGAAGACTTTTGCGCGCGTCGTGCCGAGCTGTTCGAGGCATGCCTGACCGAGCTTGATGACGGTCGTTACCGGCAGACGATTCGTGAGCGTTTTGCCGCCAAGTGGGGCGTGCAGTCACCGTTCGTGTTTTGGGGCGTCCTGAATGAAACGTTGCTGGATCAGGCGCTCGATTGCCTGCCGGCGGAACACCTCAAGCACTGGTTCAGCCGCTTGCTGCTGGACATCAAGGCCAACCGCGCTGGCATGCCCGACCTGATCCAGTTCTGGCCGCAGCAAAAAACCTACCGCATGATCGAAGTCAAAGGCCCGGGCGATCGCCTGCAAGATAACCAATTGCGCTGGCTGGAATTCTGTCATGAGCATCAGATGCCCATCGCGGTCTGCTACGTGCAATGGGCGGAGCAGAGCGCTTGAGCTACAGCATTGCGGTACGGGCCCTGTGTGAATTCACCGCCAAGGTCGGCGACCTGGACCTGCGGTTCACCCCCTCACCGACGGCGCTGGAAGGCATCGTCGGGCACCGCACGGTCGCGTCCCGGCGCAGTGACGGTTATCAAAGTGAAGTGGCCCTCGAAGGCGAGTACAAAACCTTGCGGGTCAAGGGCAGGGCGGATGGCTATGACCCCGCGCAAAACTGCCTGGAAGAAGTAAAAACCTATCGCGGCGACCTGAGCAAGCAACCAGCCAACCACCGTCAGCTGCACTGGGCGCAGGCTAAGATCTATGGCTGGTTGATGTGTCGCAAGCTGGACCTGGCGCAGATCAACCTGGCGCTAGTGTACTTCGACATCGTCAGCGAAAAGGAAACCTGTCTGGTCGAGGCGTTCAGTGCGGCGCAACTGCAGCAGTTCTTCGAACATCATTGCGCGCTGTTTCTGCACTGGGCCGAGCAGGAAATGGCCCATCGCGACGCACGCAATCAGGCGGCGCAGCAACTGGCGTTTCCCCATGCGGGTTTTCGTCCGGGTCAGCGTCATTTGGCCGAATCGGTGTTCAAAGCCGTCAGTACCGGTCGGTGTCTGATGGCGCAGGCACCGACCGGCATTGGTAAAACCGTGGGCACGCTGTTTCCGATGCTCAAGGCTCTGGTGCCGCAGAAACTCGACAAGGTGTTCTTTCTCACCGCCAAGACGCCGGGGCGAAAACTCGCGCTGGATGCGGCGCAGGTGATCCTGAAAAGCGCCGATGCGCCGCCACTTCGGGTGTTGGAGATGATCGCCCGGGACAAGGCCTGCGAGCATCCGGACAAAGCCTGTCACGGCGATTCCTGCCCGTTGGCGCGGGGGTTCTATGATCGTTTGCCCGCCGCTCGGCAGGCCGCCAGCACACTGAGCCTGTTGAATCAGGCGGCCTTGCGCGAGGTGGCGCTGGCACATGAGATCTGCCCTTATTACCTGAGCCAGGAAATGGCCCGTTGGGCCGATGTGGTGGTCGCTGACTACAACTATTACTTCGATTTCAGTGCGCTGCTGTTCGGGCTCGCCCAAGCCAACAACTGGACCGTCGCGGTGCTGGTCGACGAGGCCCACAACCTGGTGGAGCGCGGCCGGCAGATGTACAGCGCCAGTCTCGACCAGTCGACGCTCAACGGTGTGCGCAAAACCGCGCCTGAAGCGCTTAAAAAGTCCTTGCAGCGGGTCAACCGCGAATGGAACGCCCTGCATAACCAGCAACCCGGTGCTTATCAGGCGTACGACAAGGCGCCGGAAAAACTGCTCCAGGCCTTGTTTTCGTGCAGCGCGAGCATCGGTGACTACCTGAACGATCACCCGCAGGGGCTGGACAGCACACTGCAAAGTTTCTACTTCGAGATGCTGCAATTCTGTCGGGTCGCCGAGCTTTTTGATGAACAGTTCCTGTTCGACATCAGCAAGCGCGACCTCGACCGCCAGCGCCCGCTGTCGCAACTGTGCTTGCGCAACGTGGTGCCGGCCGGTTTTGTCCGTCCACGTCTGACCGCCGCGCGCAGCACCGTGCTGTTTTCGGCGACGCTGAGCCCGCGGCGTTACTACGCGGACCTGCTGGGCACCCCGGCGAACACGGTCTGGATCGACGTGGAATCACCGTTTCAAGCCGACCAGTTGCAGGTGCACATCGTCAGCCAGATCTCCACACGCTTCGTCCACCGGCAGGCATCGCTTGAGCCGATTGTCGAACTCATCGCCCGGCAGTTCGGCGAACGCCCCGGCAACTACCTGGCGTTCTTCAGCAGCTTCGATTACTTGCAGCAAGTCTTGCAGGTGCTGGCCGAGCGTCATCCGCATATCACGCTGTGGTCACAATCCCGGGGAATGGGTGAAGCGCAACGCCAGGACTTTCTCGACCAGTTCACCGCGCACAGCCAGGGCATCGGCTTCGCGGTGTTGGGCGGCGCGTTTGGTGAGGGCATCGATTTGCCGGGCGCACGCTTGATCGGCGCGTTCATCGCCACACTGGGTCTGGCACAACTCAACCCGGTCAACGAACAGATTAAACACCGTATGGCCGCCATTTTCGGTGCCGGTTATGACTACACCTACCTGTTTCCAGGCGTGCAGAAAGTGGTGCAGGCCGCCGGGCGGGTGATCCGTACCCAGCAAGACCAAGGGGTGGTGATGCTCATCGATGACCGGTTTGGCGAGAGCAAGGTTAAACAGTTATTGCCACGTTGGTGGTCGGTTGAACCGACGCATTTTCGCGTTACCGAGTAGGAATATTCGCCTTTAAAAACAGTGACATATCCTGAAAGACACGCTGATTTGAACAAACACCGAATCAGCGCTTTATTCAAAGGGCAGGCAATCACTTCCCAGCGAATCTTTGATAAGGAAATCAAGGTATGTCAGTCACGCCGCAATACGCCTACACCCCGGAGCAGGTCACTGCCGCATTCAATGAAATCAAAGCGACGTTGTTTCGTGGCATCACCGCCCAGGCCATTCCAAAAGTCCTCATCGTTGCCGGGCTCCAAGGCTCGGGAAAAACCTATCTGCTGGAAAAAACCCTACTGCCCTCCAAGCGCTATGAGCAGTATGTTCGCCTTTACTTACCCGAATACCGACAAAAACACCCCCAGTACGCCGAGATGATCAAGCGTGGAGTCCTGCATGCGTATAAGCATACGGAAGCCTTTGTCCGGGAAGTCAGCACCAAGATTTTCACCGAAGCCTTCACCCTCAAATACAACATCATCATGGAATGTGCGTTCGACAGCCTCGATTTCGCGGCTTTTCCACCCCTGGCAACCGCCGCCGGTTATCAGTTCGAGACGCATATCGTGGGCTGCAATCAAGCGTTCGCTCACCTGTCGAGCATCAAAAGAGCCCTGAACAGCCTGGAAAATAGAGAACTGGAAAGGTTTGTCACGTGCACAGCGCTGCAAGCCAGCATGAGTAACGCGCAGGCGATCATCCTGGCCTTTGAAACAGCCTCCAAAGCGGTCAGCGGCTCACAGATCACGGTGTATGAACGGGGTCTCGGCGGGTTGAAAGAGCGGGTATCGCGTTTCCAGAAGACCTACGCAACGATCGCCAACGAAGTCATTCCCCCAGAGGCACCGACCGCGTGCAGCGCCTATGCCTGCATCATCAGTAACCATATCTACACCATGAGGGAGCGCGACGAAATGCTGAAGGAGTGTCATCTGGCGCTGCTCAAAACCCAGGCACACCCCACGCTGGTGCCTGATTTCGTCTACAACGACCTGCATGCCTATATCGTCAAATACGTGAACCGATAAGGCGCACCCATTCGGCGGCAAAGCGATGGCAGTCTCCCGGCCAGCGTGCGGTCAGTAGCTGGCCATCGCGCACGGCAAAGCCTCGTTGTGGCTGGTCCGCCGAATCACGTACGGCGAGCAAGGGGCCCCGCAGGAAATCTGCGGGGCTGGAAAGCGCCGCGGTGACTTCTGCCTCGACCGTCTGCGGGTAGGTTCGGTAGTAACGCCCAAGCCAGGGCGCGGTGATTGCCCAGGCAGGCAGTTCCATGGTGTTGGCCACCAGCGCGGTGACCTTGCGACCCCGTAATACGGAAAACCCGGTATCGGGGTTGACGGTACGGGCCAGCAATAGAACGCCGTGACACACCGCCGCCACCGGTTTGTCTGCGTTAAAAAAGTGCAGGGCGATCCGCTGTGCCTCAGCAGATTCCAGCAAGTTGCGCATGCCTTTGGCATGGCCGCCTGGAATCAACAATCCATCGAACTCGCTCGGGTCGACAGCGTCATAGGACGAGGGTTGGCGAAATGAGGCGTCTTCCGTCATCTGTCTGTAGCTGGCCAGGTCGGGCTTGCGTGTCATCAGCAGCGAGTTGAGCGGACCAAAGCCAATGTCCACCAGACGCGAATCGGCGTAGGCGGGCAAACCCTGTGGTGTGGCAAAACGCACTTCGATGCCGGCACTGCGCATCGCTTGCCAGGGCACGCTGCTCTCGGTCGGGTCGTAGTCGCAGGTCGGCAATAGCATCAGAATCATGGAAGCGCCTTTTATCTGCCGGAAATGGCAGTTGGCGTCGAGCATAGGTGGTCTGTTGCCTGGACTCCACTGAACAAGCGAGTTGCGGCTTTCCAAACCCACGGTTTGCCTCATACTCCATAAAAATGAAAGTCGCGGGTGTGATTGATGAGTGATGTGCCGTCCAAAACCAATTCCATCGAGGAGATGCGCTTTCGCCTGCTGATTGATGCTGTGGTGGACTACGCGATCTACATGATCGATCCCGACGGCATCATCACCAGCTGGAACTCCGGCGCCCGGCGTTTCAAAGGCTACGAGGAAGCGGAGATTCTCGGCCAGCATTTCTCGCGGTTCTATACAGAAGAAGATCGACGTGCCGGTTTGCCCCAGCGCGCACTGGACACGGCTATTAATGAAGGTCGTTTCGAAGGCGAAGGCTGGCGTGTGCGCAAGGACGGCACGCATTTTTGGTCGCACGTGGTGATCGACCCGATTATCGATCCGACCGGCAAGTTGCTGGGGTTCGCCAAAATTACCCGGGATCTCACCGACCGTAAAATGGCCGAGGAAACCCTCAAGCAAAGCGAGCAGCAGTTCCGGTTACTGGTGCAAAGCGTCACGGATTACGCCATCTACATGCTGGCCCCGGACGGGCGTTTGACCAACTGGAATCCGGGCGCCCAGCGCATCAAGGGCTATAGGCCGGAAGAAGTCATCGGTCAGCATTTTTCTATTTTCTACACCCCTGAAGACCGGGCCGCCGGTGAACCCCAACGGGCATTGGAGACCGCCACACGAGAGGGACGCTTCGAGAACAAGGCTTGGCGCGTGCGCAAGGACGGAACACGGTTTTTTGCCCACGTCGTGGTGGACCCGATCTGGGGCGAAACCGGCACGCTATTGGGATTTGCCAAGATTACCCGTGACATCACCGAGGCGACCCTCGCCCAACAAGACCTTGAGCGAACCCGCGAGGCGTTGTTCCAGGCGCAGAAAATGCAGGCCATCGGCCAACTCAGCGGCGGGATAGCCCACGACTTCAACAACCTGTTGACGGTGATCCTCGGCAACCTCGAAATCGTGCGCAAGCGCGTCGCGAATGATCCGAAGGTCATGCGGCTGATCGACAACGCCACTCAAGGGGCCTTGCGCGGTGTGTCGTTGACCCAGCGGATGCTGGCGTTTGCCAGACGCCAGGAGCTCAAATCCGAATCCGTGGAAATTCCCGGATTGATTGAAGGCATCAGCGGTTTGTTGCGCAGTTCTTTAGGGCCGTCGGTACAACTCGAAACCCGTTTTTCGCCGGGACTGGTGCCGGTCATGGCGGACAATAACCAGCTCGAACTGGCTGTTCTAAACCTTGCCACCAACGCCCGCGATGCCATGCCCCATGGCGGCAAAATCGTGATCAGCGCCCAGACGGAAGAGGTTCACGATCATTCGGCGTTGTCCCTGGCGCCGGGCCAATATGTTTGCATGAGCGTCTCCGATACCGGCGAAGGCATGGATGCAATCACCCTGGCGTCAGCGATGGACCCGTTCTTCACCACCAAAGGCGTCGGCAAAGGCACCGGCCTGGGGTTGTCGATGGTTCATGGATTTATCGAACAACTGGGCGGCCGGTTCATCCTCAAGAGCCAGGCGGGCAGTGGCACCCGGGCCGAACTGTGGATACCCGCTGCCACGATGGCTTCGGTCATTCCCAAAGTTGCCGAAGACGAGGCAGTGGCCCCCGAGTACAGGTTGTGCGTCCTGGTCGTGGACGACGACAGCCTGGTGCTGACGAGCACCGGCCTGTTGCTCGAAGACCTCGGCCACCGGGTGATCAGTGCGACATCCGGTGCCCAGGCGTTGGAGCTGTTCGCGAGCACGCCGGGTATCGATCTGGTCATTACCGACATGGCCATGCCTCAAATGAATGGCGCACAACTGGCACACGCGATCCGGATCATGCAGCCGGACCAGCCGATTGTCCTTGCCACGGGGTATGCAGAGCGTCTGGAGGGGTTTGCGGTCGAACTGCCGCGGTTGTCCAAACCGTTCACTCAGCTCAACCTGGTTGAAATCATTGCCCAGGCGATGAAATGACAAAGGTTAACGTGTGGCGAGGGAGCTTGCTCCCTCGCCACAGATACAGCGTCAAGTTTAAGTGAATGTTCAAGCAGCGAGATTGCCGTCACTCAGTTCTTTTTTGTACTGAGCCTTCAGCGTCTCCATTTGCGCGCCCAACTCTTCCAGCGTCGCTTTGCCTAGCAGCTTTTTCGCCTGCGGGAACATCTCGGTTTCTTCCTCTTCGATGTGGTGTTCCAACAGCTCCTTGACCACTTTGACCCGACCGGCAAACTCCGGAGTGGACGGGTCGGTGACTTTCAGATCCGGCAGCACCAGCGAGTCCACGGTGCGGTGCTCTTCCTTGGCTTCGTAATACATCACGTCCTGCTCCTTGCCGCCGGCCTTTTTATACGCCGGGTACAGGACTTCCTCCTCAAGTCGCGTATGAATGCTGATTTCCATTTCCAGCTTGGCCAGCAACTCTGTGCGCTTTTTAACGCCGCGTTCAGTGGATTCGCTCAATTGGCTCAGGATGCCTTTCACACGTTCATGGTCAGCTTTCAACAGATCGATGGCGTTCATGGTCAAGTCTCTCAAGTCGTCACGGGAATGAGCGCGCACGGTCTCAATGGCCGATAGTCGCTTGAGGGGATAGAGCAGGAGTCGTGCCGATTTTTGACTGGGCTATATCACTCGTAATATCAAATAGTTACATGCCTTGATGGCTAACTGCGCTCATGCAGGCTGCATGAGTCCGTCATTTGGCTCATGCAGTTCGCAGTGCCACGCCAGCAACTTTGTGAACGCGACACCACAGCGTTTTACCGTCGATCAGATTCGCCACTCATGCAACTGAACTCGCCTCTGAAGCCGGCTCCCTTAATACAGACAGCCGAGACTTTTCAATCACCCGCGAGGATGTAGCCATGCGAGCAATGACGTACCACGGTGCCCACGACGTCAAGGTAGAAACCGTTCCAGATCCCGTCATCGAAGCCGCTGACGACATCATCTTGCGGGTGACCGCCACAGCCATCTGTGGATCGGATCTGCACCTGTATCGCGGCAAGATTCCGACCGTGGAGCATGGCGATATCTTCGGCCACGAATTCATGGGCATCGTCGAGGAAACCGGCTCCGCCGTCACGGCCGTACAGCGTGGCGATCGGGTAGTTATCCCGTTCGTGATCGCCTGCGGTGACTGCTTCTTCTGCCAGATGGAGTTGTACGCCAGCTGCGAAACCACCAATGCGGGCAGAGGCGCAATCATCAATAAAAAGGCAATCCCTCCAGCGGCGGCGTTGTTTGGCTTCAGTCGTTTGTACGGTGGGATTCCCGGTGGCCAGGCTGAACTGGTCCGGGTACCTAAAGCCAATGTCGGGCCGTTCAAAGTGCCGGGAACACTGGCGGACGAGAAGGTGCTGTTTCTTTCGGACATTCTGCCCACGGCGTGGCAGGCCGTGCTCAATGCCGGTATTGGGCCCGGTTCGAGCCTTGCGATTTATGGCGCAGGCCCCGTGGGGTTATTGAGCGCGGCGTGCGCCAAAATGCTCGGCGCCGAGCAGATTTTCATGGTCGATCACCATGACTATCGATTGGTGTATGCGCAGCGCACTTACGGCGTGATTCCGATCAATTTTGATGACGATGATGACCCGGCCGATACGATCATTCGGCAAACAGCGGGCAGTCGCGGGGTGGATGCGGTGATCGATGCGGTGGGGTTTGAAGCCAAGGGCAGTACCACCGAAACCGTGCTCGCCACCCTGAAACTCGAGGGCAGTAGCGGCAAGGCGTTACGCCAGTGCATTGCCGCGGTACGGCGCGGAGGTGTGGTCAGCGTTCCGGGTGTTTATTCAGGGTTTATCCATGGATTTCTGTTCGGTGACGCCTTCGACAAGGGCCTGACGTTCAAGATGGGCCAGACTCACGTGCAGCGCTACTTGCCGGAATTGCTCGGGCACATTGAGACCGGACGCTTGCAACCGGAGGCGATCATCACCCATCGGATGTCCCTGGAGCAGGCGGCGGAGGGCTACAAGCTGTTCGACAAGAAACAGGAACAGTGCCGCAAGGTGATTCTGACGCCAGGGTCCAGCGATGTCCCGTTGACCGAAAATCTTGAAAGCGAGGCGGTGCCGGTGATGTAGCGGCGGCCAGCAGGCAAAAAGAAACCCGGCAATCGCCGGGCTTCTTTTTTACGCTCAGGCTCTGTGTTCAAGCTGCTGGCGTAGATGATGAGAGTTGCTGACGGACAGTGGAATCGGTGGGAAATCCTCGTTGAGCAAGCGCAGATGCTCGATCGCTTCCTGAAACTTCAGATCAGCTTTGCGGCGCAATGCGCGATAGCGATCAAACAGCTCCACATCCAGATCGCCGCCATCAAGCATTTCAAAAGCACATCGACTCAGGTCCTGAGCCTCTTCGAACATCTGACGGTTACGTTCCAGGGCAAATGCCCGGCAGGCTTTGATTTCATCAGGGGAGGAACATTCGATCATGACCGGCACCTTTTTCTTTTCCAGGGTTCCTTTGAATAGGCGTCGTTGCCACAGTGGAACCGAACCTGTCGGATCCCGCGACACAAACACAGCGGGATTGAATATGTGACTGCCGGGAGAAAAAGGGATTTCAATTTTTTGCAGGCGAAAATTCGATAAATCCATTGATGAGATGCAGAGAAAAAATCAAATAATCTGTTTTTTCAGTCGTTCGTAACGGGCGAGGGTCGGCTGGGTGGTGATCCCGTGAATCAGGATACTCAACGCCACCACCGACAAGGTCAGATCAGTGCACAGCGACGCAACCGACTGACCGAGCCCGTGGTTCAACGCATAAAACAGGTAATAAAGGCTGCCGATACCGCGAATGCCAAACCAACCAATCAAGGCTCGCTGCCGCCAGTCAAGCAAACGGCCCCAAGGCATGGCGGCTACACTCAGCGGCCGGATCAGGCAAAACAGAACGCCGCCGATGGGCAGGGCACGCCAATCCCAATGGGCAATCAGCACCACGCCCAGCAGCGTCACCAGAAACACTTCCATGGCCCGCTCCACGAGGCTACCGAAGGCGAGCATGTCACTCATCATGATGCCCGCCGCAACCTGGCCGTCTTCCAGGTGCTCAGTGTTGCCACGCATCGCATGTTGCGGCTCGACATTCTGATGACCCACTACGGGCTGCACCAGATGCTCGGCGGGCTCTTGCGATTCGCCGGTGGTGCTGACTTCAGCCTGACGCAAGCCGAGACCGGCGGCGAACACCGAGAGAAAACCATAGGCATGAATAGCTTCGGCCCCGACATAGGCCAGGGCAATCAAGGCAAGGGCGAGGTAATCATTCGGGGACAGCGTGCTGTCATCATTCTGGATTCGCAGCGTCAGCGTCACACGCCCGATGCCGCGTCCCATCCAGTAACCCGTGAGCAAACCGGCGGGGACGGCCCAGAGCAGGCTTTTCAGCGCCCAGTGACCCAGCCAGCCGGGATCGCCGTCGTGTTGCAACAACAGCAATCCAAGGATCACGAACGGAAACGCGATGCCATCGTTGAGCCCTGCCTCACCCGACAGGCCGAAGCGCACCCGGTCGTCATCACGTGCGTCGTTGACCTGTACCAGGGCAGCCAGCACCGGGTCGGTCGGTGCCAGAATCGAGCCAATCAGGACCGAGGCGCCCCACGACACGCCGAAGCCGTAGTGCAACAGCAAGCACACGCCGCCAATGGTCAAGACCATGACCGGCCCGGCCAGCCCGAAAGCGATTCGCCAGGTCTTGTCCTTGAGCGGCAGGCGCAGTTTCAGACCGCAGACAAACAACGAAAAAAGCACCGCGACTTCCGTCAGGTGCTCCATCCAGTCAGCGGCGTCATTGGTGTTGAGCTTCAACAAACCCAGTGCGCCCGGGCCGATGGCCGCGCCCAGCACCAGGCAAACCGCCGATGTGGTCACCGGCATCCAGCGCAGGTACGACGACGTCAGCGCCAGTGTCAGCAGCACGGCACCCAGCACCGCCACCCATAGAATGAAGCTCATGTCTTAACCCGCAGGGAAGGAAGTGCGATGCCGGGGCTGATGCAATCAACCAACCGTTGCGCGCAGTATTCAGGCGACAGCAGGTTGAACCACACCAGAATCATTTCCACCAGAATAGTCACTAAAACCAGCAAGCCCACACCCCGCCGATCCATGTAGCAGCCGTCGAAGGCTGCTGCTACAGGTTCACAGGATCGGCTTGCCGCCCGTGATGCCATAGCGTTGGCCGGTGATGTAACTGGCCTCGTCCGACGCCAGCAACACGTAAATCGGCGCGACTTCAACCGGTTGCCCTGGCCGCCCCAATGGGGTCTCTGAACCAAAGTTCTGCACTTCGTCATCGGGCATGGTCGAGACAATCAGCGGCGTCCAGATCGGCCCCGGTGCCACGCTGTTCACCCGGATGTTTTTCGGCCCGAGCATCTGCGCCAGTCCACCGGTGAAATTGGCAATTGCGCCTTTGGTGGTGGCGTAAGCGAGGAGGGTCGGTTTGGGCAGGTCTGAGTTGACCGAACTGGTGTTGATGATCGAACTGCCGGCCTTCATGTGCTTCAACGCCGCCTTGCAGATCCTGAACATGGCGGTGATGTTCACATCGAAAGTCATCACCCATTCTTCGTCCGTGATGTCCTCGATGCTGTCGTGGCTCATCTGGAACGCAGCGTTGTTGACCAGAATATCGATGCGCCCGAAGCGCTCGACGGTCTTGTCGACCAAGGCCTGGCATTCGGTTTTGTGCGCGATGTCGCCGGGCAGCAGCAGGGTTTGCCGACCAGCCTGTTCCACCCAGTTGGCAGTTTCCTGAGCGTCTTCGTGTTCATTCAGGTAGGCAATGGCGACATCCGCGCCTTCACGGGCGCAGGCAATGGCCACCGCGCGACCGATGCCGCTGTCGGCGCCAGTGATCAAGGCGATCTTGCCCTGCAACCGGCCCGAGCCTTTATAGGACTGCTCGCCACAGTCAGGGACGGGGTCCATTTTGCGCTGGGAACCTGGGACGGCTTGGGCTTGTTTGGGGAAGGGTGGTTTTGGATAGTCAGTCATCTTCAATCTCCGGGTTCAAGGCAATCGGGTCAAAGGGTTGACCGTTGGGTTTTGTCTTGAGTTCGGTTGGATTTCAGGTACCGATAATTCCAAATGCCCCACAAATCCCTGTGGGAGCGAGCCTGCTCGCGAAGACGGTATGTCAGCCAACATCAATGTCGACTGGAATGACGCTTTCGCGAGCAGGCTCGCTCCCACAGGGGGATGTGGTGAAGTTGAGAGAGGATCAGGCCTTGCGATTGCGCAAGCTGCGCTCCATCCGCGCAATGCCTTCTTCGAGCAACGCCCGTGGGCAGCCGAAGTTCAGACGTACGAACTGCCCGGCGTCATCACCGAAATCCAGGCCAGGGCTCAAACCGACTTTGGCTTCCTCGAGGAAGAACTGCTGCGGGTTGTCCAGTCCCAGCGTCGAGCAATCGAGCCACGCCAGATAGGTGCTTTGCGGCACGTTCATGGTGACGCCAGGCAGGCGCGTGCGAACGGCGTCGACCAGGTAATCGCGGTTGCTTTGCAGGTACGCGCTCAGCTCCGCCAGCCACGGCCCGGCCTCGCTGTAGGCGACGCGGGTGGCTTCCAGGCCCAGCGGGTTGACGCTGTCGACCATGCCGCAACGGGCGTGGTTGACCTTCTCGCGCAGGGCACGGTCCTGAATGATCATGAACGAGGTTTTCAGGCCGGCGATGTTGTAGGCCTTGCTCGCCGACATCAGTGTGATCGTGCGCCGGGCGATGTCCGCGCTCAGGGTCGCCATCGGTACATGCTTGCGCCCGTCGAAGCACAGCTCGGCGTGGATTTCATCCGAGATGATCCAGGCACCCTGTTCCAGGCAGATGTCGGCAATCGCTTGCAGCTCTTCGCGCGGGAAGGCTTTGCCCAGCGGGTTGTGCGGGTTGCTCAGCAGCAGCGCGCCGCCACCTTGCAGAGACTGGCTGAGGGTGGCGAGCGGTGTGGTGTAAGTGCCGTCAGCCTGCTCATCGAAATTCAGCTCGACCTTGTTCAGGCCCCAATGACCCGGCGCGTGGCGCAGTGGCGGATAGTTGGGCACCTGCACCACGACGTTCTGTGGCGGCTGGACCAGCGCTTTCAGGGCCATGTTGAAACCCGATTCAACCCCCGGCAGAAAGATCAGCTCTTGCGGCTCGACGCGCCAGGCGTATTTGTTCCAGAGGTCGGCGACGATGGCGTCGCGCAGGTCATCCGGGGCCACGCTGTAGCCGACCATCGGGTGTTCCAGGCGTTTTTGCAGGGCCCGGATGATCATCGGCGGCGCGGCAAAATCCATGTCGGCCACCCACATCGGCAGCACGTCGGCCGGGTAGCGGCTCCATTTGGTGCTACCGGTGTTATGGCGGTCGAACACCTGATCAAAATCGAAAGTCATGCGCGGTCTCGTGAAAGCAGGATTGGAATGGCGACCATGATAATCGCCAAGCCCTGTGGGAGCGAGCCTGCTCGCGAAAGCGCCGTGTCAGGCACCTACGATGTCGACTGATACGTCGTCTTCGCGAGCAGGCTCGCTCCCACAGGTTTTGTGGTTTGGCTGATATCCCCGGCGTGCCCGACGGTCGGTTTTCACACCGGGCGCGTCTGGGTTGTCTAGAGTTTCAAGTGTCGGCAGCCCGGCTGCCGCCACCGTGATTGATTGAAAAGTCCGGCAAAGTCCCGGATTTCCACCTGATCAGGAGTGCACGATGGACCTCAGCCGTCGTCAGTTCTTCAAGGTCGCTGGTATCGGCCTTGCGGGCTCGAGCCTGGGCGCGTTGGGCATGGCTCCCACGCTGGCCTTTGCCGAGCAGGTGCGCCACTTCAAGCTTGCCGCCACTCATGAAACCCGCAACACCTGCCCGTATTGCTCGGTCGGTTGCGGCTTGATCATGTACAGCCAGGGCGATACAGCCAAGAATGTCGCGCAAAGCATCATCCACATCGAAGGTGACGCCGACCACCCGGTCAACCGCGGCACCCTTTGCCCCAAAGGCGCGGGCCTGCTGGACTTCATTCACAGCCCCGGCCGCCTGCAATACCCGCAGGTACGCAAGCCCGGCAGCAGCGAGTGGACGCGCATCTCCTGGGATGAAGCGCTGGATCGTGTCGCCGACCTGATGAAGGCCGACCGCGATGCCAACTTCATCGAGAAGAACGCGCAAGGCCAAACGGTGAATCGCTGGCTGACCACCGGTTTCCTCGCCGCCTCGGCAGCGTCCAACGAAGCGGGCTACATCACCCACAAGGTCATTCGCAGTCTCGGCATGCTGGGGTTTGATAACCAGGCGCGTGTCTGACACGGCCCGACGGTGGCAAGTCTTGCCCCGACGTACGGCCGTGGTGCCATGACCAATACCTGGACCGATATCGCTAACGCGAATCTGGTTCTGGTGATGGGCGGCAACGCAGCAGAAGCGCACCCGTGCGGTTTCAAATGGGTGACGGAAGCCAAGGCGCACAACAAGGCGCGGCTGATCGTGGTCGACCCGCGATTCACCCGCACAGCCTCGGTGGCCGACTATTACGCGCCGATTCGCACCGGCACCGACATCGCCTTCATGGGCGGGCTGATCAACTACCTGCTGACCGAGGACAAGATCCAGCACGAATACGTGCGCAACTACACCGACGTGTCGTTCATCGTCAAAGCCGGTTATGGCTTCGAGGACGGGATTTTCAGCGGTTACGACGTGGCCAAGCGCAGCTACACCGATAAATCCGGCTGGGGTTATGAACTCGGTGAAGACGGCTTCGTCAAGGTCGACCCGACCCTGCAAGATCCGCGCTGCGTCTATCAACTGATGAAGCAGCATTACAGCCGCTATAACATCGACCTAGCGAGCCAGATTTGCGGGATGCCGGTCGATGCCATGCAGAAGATCTGGGATGAGATCGCGACCTGCTCGGTGCCGGGCAAGACCATGACCATCCTCTATGCATTGGGCTGGACCCAGCACTCGATCGGCTCGCAGATCATCCGCAGCGCGGCAATGGTGCAACTGCTGCTGGGCAACGTCGGCATGCCCGGCGGGGGCGTGAACGCCTTGCGCGGGCACTCCAACATTCAGGGCCTGACCGACCTTGGGTTGCTGTCCAACTCGCTGCCGGGTTACCTCACCTTGCCGACCGACGCCGAGCAGGACTACGCCGCCTACATCACTAAACGCACGCAAAAACCGTTGCGTCCGGGGCAGTTGTCCTACTGGCAGAACTACAGCAAGTTCCACGTCAGCCTGATGAAAGCCTGGTACGGCGGTAACGCCACGGTCGAGAACAATTGGGCGTACGACTACCTGCCGAAACTGGACATTCCCAACTACGACATCCTCAAAGTGTTCGACTTGATGGGCCAGGGCAAGGTCAATGGCTATATGTGCCAGGGCTTCAACCCCATCGCGGCGTTGCCTGACAAGAATCGGGTGATGGCGGCGCTGGCCAAGTTGAAATGGCTGGTGGTGATGGACCCGCTGTCCACCGAGACCTCGGAATTCTGGCGCAATGTCGGGCCGTACAACGATGTGAAAAGTGCCGACATCCAGACCGAAGTGATCCGCCTGCCCACCACCTGTTTTGCCGAGGAAGACGGCTCGCTGGTCAACAGCAGCCGCTGGCTGCAATGGCACTGGAAGGGTGCGGACGGGCCGGGCGAAGCGCAAACCGACATTCGGATCATGGCCGAACTGTTCCTGCGCCTGCGTCAGCGCTATGAAGCGAAGGGTGGCGCCTATCCCGATCCGATCCTCAAATTGTCGTGGCAGTACAAGATTCCCGACGAGCCCTCGCCGGAGGAACTGGCCAAGGAAATAAACGGCTACGCCACCACCGACTTCACCGACGCCACGGGCGCAGCGATCAAGGGCAATGCGCAACTGGCCGCGTTCAGTCAGCTCAAGGACGACGGCAGCACCGCGTCCGGCTGCTGGATTTTCTGTGGCAGCTGGACCGAAACCGGCAACCAGATGGCCCGGCGCGACAACAGCGATCCGTATGGCATGCACCAGCACCAAGGCTGGGCCTGGGCGTGGCCGGCGAACCGGCGGATTCTCTACAACCGCGCCTCGGCCGATCCGCAAGGCAAGCCGTGGGACCCGAAAAAACGCCTGGTGTGGTGGAACGGCAAGGCCTGGGGCGGCACCGATGTGCCCGACTACAAGGCCGACGTGCCACCGGAAGCGGGGATGAATCCGTTCATCATGAACCCCGAAGGCGTGGCGCGGTTCTTCGCCGTCGACAAGATGAACGAAGGCCCGTTCCCCGAGCACTACGAGCCGTTCGAAACGCCGATCGGTATCAACCCGCTGCACCCGACCAACAAACAAGCCACCAGCAACCCGGCGGCGCGGATCTTCGATTCGGTGTGGGATTCCCTCGGTGTGGCCAAGGACTACCCGTACGCGGCCACCAGTTACCGCTTGACCGAGCATTTCCACTTCTGGAGCAAGCACTGCAAGCTCAACGCGATTGCCCAACCGGAGCAGTTCGTCGAAATCGGCGAAGTGCTGGCCAAGGAAAAAGGCATCGTCGCCGGCGACCGTGTGCGGGTCAGCAGCAAGCGCGGGCACATCGAAGCGGTGGCGGTGGTGACCAAGCGGATACGTCCGTTGCAGGTCAACAATCAAGTGGTGCACCAGATCGGCATCCCGCTGCACTGGGGTTTTACCGGACTTACGCGTCACGGATACCTGACCAACACCCTGGTGCCGTTCCTCGGCGATGGCAACACACAGACCCCGGAATCCAAGTCATTCCTGGTCAACGTGGAGAAAGTCTAAATGGCCAGCCAAGACATCATTGCCCGTTCGGCCACCACGACTGTCCCGCCTTCGGTGCGCAATCAGGAGGAAGTGGCCAAGCTGATCGACACCACCAAGTGCATCGGCTGCAAGGCGTGTCAGGTGGCTTGTTCGGAATGGAACGAGCTGCGCGACGACGTCGGTCACAACCTCGGCACCTACGACAACCCGCAGGACCTCAGCGCAGAAACCTGGACCCTGATGCGCTTCACCGAGCACGAAACCGACGCCGGCAATCTCGAATGGCTGATCCGCAAGGACGGCTGCATGCACTGCGCCGAACCCGGTTGCCTGGCGGCATGCCCCAGCCCCGGCGCGATCATCAAGCACGCCAACGGCATTGTCGATTTCAACCAGGACCATTGCATCGGCTGCGGTTATTGCATCACCGGTTGCCCGTTCAACATTCCACGGATCTCGCAAAAGGATCACAAGGCGTACAAATGCACCTTGTGTTCGGACCGGGTTGAAGTCGGACTGGAACCGGCCTGCGTGAAAACCTGCCCAACGGGCGCCATCGTCTTCGGCACCAAGGAAGACATGAAGGAACACGCGGCCGAACGGATCGTCGATCTGAAAAGCCGTGGCTTCGAAAACGCCGGCCTGTACGACCCGGCCGGTGTTGGCGGCACCCACGTGATGTACGTGCTGCACCACGCCGACACGCCGCAGCTGTACGCCGGGCTGGCGAAAGACCCGGAGATCAGCCCATTGGTGGGCTTGTGGAAAGGCATGAGCAAACCCTTGGGCTTGCTCGCGATGGGCCTGGCGGTGCTGGCCGGGTTCTTCCACTACGTGCGCATCGGCCCGCAGGTGGTGGAAGAGGATGAGTTGCCGCCGCTCAAGGACAACGCGGTGCACGAAGTCGACCCATCGGTGCATACCTTTGATCCGCGCGGGGAGGACAGACCATGATCCGCAAACAGATCCTGCGCTACACCGCTGGCCAGCGCACCAATCACTGGCTGGTGGCGATCCTGTTTTTCATGGCGGCACTGTCCGGGCTGGCGTTGTTTCATCCGGCGCTGTTCTGGCTCAGCAATCTGTTTGGCGGTGGCCCGTGGACGCGAATCCTGCATCCGTTTATGGGCGTGGTGATGTTCGTGCTGTTCCTCGGGCTGGTGTTTCGCTTCTGGCGGGCCAACTTTTTCATCCGCAATGACGGCTTGTGGCTCAAGCGGATCGACAGGGTGATTCAAAACGGGGAGGAGGGCGTGCCGCCCATTGGCAAATACAACCCCGGACAGAAGCTGCTGTTCTGGACCTTGTTGGCCTGCATGCTTGCGCTGTTGTTGACCGGGCTGGTGATCTGGCGCGCGTATTTCAGCGTTTATTTCGGCATCACGGCGATTCGCTGGGCCATGCTGCTGCATGCGTTGGCCGGATTTGTACTGGTGCTCAGTATCATCATCCACATCTACGCCGGTATCTGGATCAAGGGCTCGGTCAGCGCCATGGTGCATGGCTGGGTCAGCCGCGCCTGGGCGAAAAAACACCATGAACTCTGGTACCGCGAAGTGACCCGCGACGAACATCCCGACCCGCCGATCAGCAAAAAAGGATAAGCACTTGGCGACGATTCTTGAACCTGGAGAGATTGAAGCGGCGGCGAGTTCACCGCCGTTTCTGTACCTGCCGCCGCACAACCTGTTCACCTTGCGCGCCTTACGGCTGGAGCATTTGGCCGAGGGCCATCCGCTGGCCGATTACCTGCGCCTGATCGCCGGTTTGTGTCATGTGCAGCAGCGTTTGATCGACGATCCGCCGGTGACCACCTTGCCTGATCCCGAACGAATCAAAGTCTGCCAGGCGCACGGGCTGCCACCGTTGGCCGCCGATACGCTGGTGCGCGAAGGTCATTGGTTGCCGTACCTCGACGCCTTGTTGCAGCACTACCCGCCAGCGCCGCAACCGGCGGTAGCAAAAGCCCTGGCGACGTTGCGCAGTACCGACGCCGGACAACGCAAAGCCTGGGCGGTGGCGTTGGTCAGCGGTCAGTTCACGCTGCTGCCCGCCGCGCTGGTGCCGTTTCTCGGTGCCGCGTTGCAAGCAGCCTGGAGTCACTGGCTGCTGAGCACCCCGGACCTCGCGCTGAAACCCGGCGACAGCCTCAATCAATGCCCGGCCTGCGGTTCGCCGGCGATGGCCGGGGTGATTCGCCACCGTGGCAAGCACAACGGGTTGCGTTATTTGGTCTGTTCCCTGTGTGCCTGCGAATGGCATGTGGTGCGGGTCAAATGCGTGTATTGCGAACAGAGCAAAGGCCTGGAATACGTCAGCCTCGATGACGATCGCTACGCCGCCAATCAGGCGCCGCTACGCGCCGAGACCTGTCCGGGTTGTCGCAGTTACCTCAAACAGCTGTACCTGGAAAACGACGCCGAGGCCGAAGCGCTGTCGGCGGACTTGAGCAGCCTGATGCTCGACATGCGCCTGGAACAGGAGGGCTACCTGCGTCCGGCGCCGAATCTGCTGCTGGCACCCGGCGGCGACTAAACACTCAACGGCTACACTCAGGCGCGACGGTCAATCGTTTCCAGGAGCGCCTGATGCCTTCACCTTCCGCCGGTCAAACCTTGCGGCTGCCTTCCATCGACAGTCTGCTGCGCCATCCCGCCTGCCAGCCGTTGGCCGAACGCTATGGACGGGACGCGCTGCTGGCGAGCTTGCGGCAATTGCTCGATGACTTGCGCGAACCGGTCCTGAACGGGCAACTCGATGCCGTGGAAATCAGCCCGCAGGTTTTGGCAGGGCGAGCGGGTGAGCGTCTGGCCCGGCAGCACCAAAGCCATGTGCGCCGGGTGTTCAACCTCACTGGCACGGTGCTGCACACCAACCTCGGCCGGGCGTTGCTCCCGGAAGTCGCCATCGAAGCCGTACAAATGGCCGCGCGTTATCCGCTCAATCTTGAATTTGACCTGCACAGCGGCATGCGGGGTGACCGTGATGACCTGATCGAAGGCCTGATCCGCGAACTCACCGGCGCCGAAGCGGTGACCGTGGTCAACAACAACGCGGCGGCCGTATTGCTGACGCTCAACAGTCTGGGCGCGCGCAAGGAAGGGATCATTTCCCGGGGCGAGCTGATTGAAATCGGCGGCGCGTTCCGCATTCCCGACATCATGGCGCGGGCCGGGGTGCGGCTGCATGAAGTCGGCACCACCAACCGCACCCATGCCCGTGATTACGAGGCAGCCATCGGCCCGCGCAGTGGCCTGGTGATGCGCGTGCATGCGAGCAATTACGCCATCGAAGGATTCACCGCACGGGTGCCGACCGCCGAGCTCGCGCAATTGGCGCACAACCATGGTTTGCCGCTGCTCGAAGACCTCGGCAGCGGCAGTCTTCTGGACCTGACTCGCTGGGGCCTGCCCGCCGAGCCGACGGTGCGCCAGGCGCTGCTCGATGGCGCGGACATCGTCACCTTCAGTGGCGACAAATTGTTGGGTGGCCCGCAGGCGGGGTTGATTGTCGGGCGCAAGGACTTGATTGCGAAGATCAAGAAAAACCCACTCAAGCGTGCGCTGCGGGTCGACAAACTGACCCTGGCCGCGCTCGAAGCGGTGCTGGGTTTGTACCGCGATCCAGATCGTCTGGCCGAACGTCTGCCGAGCCTGCGTCTGCTGACTCGCCCGCAAGCCGATATCCTCGCCCAGGCCGAACGGTTGCAACCTTCGCTGGCCCACGCCGTAGGTGACGGCTGGAGCGTCAGTGCGCTGCCGGCGCTGGGCATGATCGGCAGCGGCAGCCAACCGGTGGCGCGCTTGCCGAGCGCTGCGTTATGCCTGCGGCCTAACGTCTCCAAACGTCTGCGCGGTCGGCAACTGCTGGGGCTGGAAGCCGCGTTCCGTCAGTTGGCCATTCCGGTGTTGGGCCGTCTCGATGACGACGCGCTGTGGCTGGATCTGCGCCAACTTGACGACGAAACCGCATGGCTGCAACAACTCGATCAGTTGGCCGTCGAGGGGCGGGCAGGGTGATCGTCGGCACCGCAGGGCACATCGATCACGGCAAGACCGCGCTGTTGCAGGCGTTGACCGGGCAGGCCGGTGACCGTCGCCGGGAAGAGCGCGAACGCGGCATGACCATCGACCTCGGCTACCTGTATGCCGCGCTGGAACCGGGCGCCGAATTGACCGGGTTCATCGACGTGCCCGGCCACGAACGTTTCACCCACAACATGCTGGCCGGGGCGCAGGGCATTGATCTGGTGTTGCTGGTGGTCGCGGCGGATGACGGCGTCATGCCGCAGACCCGCGAACACCTGGCGATTGTTGAACTGCTGGGCATTCCCCGGGCGCTGGTGGCGATCACCAAGTGCGACCGGGTCGAGCCGGACAGGGTGCATGCCGTCCATGAACAAATGACCACGTTGCTGGCGCCCGGACCTTTTGCCGATGCGCCGCAACTCGCGCTGTCGAGTGTGACCGGGGAGGGTGTCGAGACACTGCGCCAGGCATTGCTCGACGCACAGCGTGACGTGCATCAACGCAGTACCGACGGTGGTTTTCGACTGGCGATTGATCGCGCCTTCAGCGTCGCCGGTGCCGGTATCGTGGTGACGGGTACGGCGCTGTCCGGGCAAGTAACGGTGGGCGACACGCTGGAGTTGAGCCCATTGGGCAAACCTGTGCGCGTGCGCGGTTTGCACGCGCAAAACCAGGCGGCGGACACGGCGTTTGCCGGCCAACGCGTCGCACTGAACCTGAGTGCCGAACGCTTGGCTCTGGAGCACATCCACCGTGGTCAATGGTTGCTCGCCGAGTGGCTGTATGCCCCGACCCAACGACTGGACATCGATTTGCAGTTGCTTCCCAGCGAAGCCAAATCCTTCGAACATTTTCAGCCGGTGCATGTTCACCTCGGCACTCAGGACGTGACGGGGCGAGTGGCGTTGTTGGAAGGTACGAGCCTGGCACCGGGCGGGCGGATGTTCGCGCAGATCCTGCTGAATGCCCCAGTCCATGCGGTGAAGGACGATCCGTTGATCCTGCGGGATCAGAGCGCACAACGCACCCTTGGCGGCGGTCGGGTGCTTGATCCGTTTGCCCCGACCCGACACCGTCGCAGCCCCGAACGACTGGCGCAGCTTCAGGCGCTCGCCACCCGCCATTCGCTGGAAGAACTCCTGCCGGCCTTGTTGGCCAACAGCGACAGCGGCCTCGATCCACGGCAACTGGAGCGTCAGTTCAACCGTCCGCGCGCGACCTGGGTTTTGCCCGATGACGTGCGTTTGATCGAGACCCGCCAGGGGCCACTGCTGTTTAGTTCGGCCCGTTGGGAAGCCCTGAAGGTCCCGTTGCTGGAGCACCTCGCACGCTTTCACGCACTCGAGCCGGATCAAATGGGCCCGGACCGTGATCGCCTGCGTCGTTTCACCGCCACCACGCTGGAGCGCCCGACCTTCATCCGCCTGCTCGACGATTTACTCGCCAGCGGCGCCATCGCCACCAGCGGGCCCTGGCTGTATTTACCCGGTCATCAAGTACGCTTGAGCGAAGAGGACGAAGCCCAGTGGCAGCGCTTGCAACCGCTATTCGAACAGGCCGGTTTCGATCCGCCATGGGTGCGAAAACTGGGCGGTGACGAGGCAAGCGTGCGCCTGCTGCTGCGCAAAATGGCGCGGCTGGGGTTGCTGCATCAAGTGGTCCGGGACCTGTTCTACACCGACGCGATGATCCGGCGATTGGCGGCTATGCTGTTGCAGTTGGCCGAGCACGACCCGGTGATTCAAGTCGCGGCGTTTCGCGATGCGGTCGGCCTGGGCCGCAAGCGCAGCATTCAGATCCTGGAGTACTTTGACCGCATCGGCCTGACCCGACGCATGGGCGACAAACGCCAGATCCGTCTCGACAGTGCCTTGGCCCAGACAGACAACCACTGAGTTCAAGGAAGGCAATCGCGCCCGGTGGCGCGGCCGGGCTTCAAACCCGGTTGGGGACGGCATCCGTTCCCGGGCAGGTTCGACTCCGGCTGCCTTCCGCCAATTTCCCGATCAGAAAGGCCCGAAGTTCAATGGGTACTGGATCACCACATACACCCGGTCAATGTCATCGCCGGCCTGCGCCGCGTTGGCGCGGTGCGATACATGGGACAGTTGCAGCGACAAGTCCTTGGCCGCCCCCGATTGCACGATGTAGCGCAAATCGATGTCGCGCTCCCAATGCCGTCCGCCGTCGCCTTGTTGCGGTACGAAAGTACCGGTCGCCTCATCGAACGGGTTGTAGGCGCCGCCCTGGGGCGCATGGGTGCCGTCGATCTGTGTGCCTTTGACGTAACGCGTCATGAAGGCCAGGCCGGGGACGCCGAAGGGACCCAGGTCAAGGTCGTAGCGGGCTTGCCAGGATTGTTCGTGGGCGCCGTTGAAGTCGGCGTACTTGATCGAGTTGGCCAGGTAGATAGAGTCGCCACCGACGAAATCGAACGGGGTGTCACCGTTGACTTTCTGATAGGCCAGGGTAAAGCCGTGGGCATCGACGGTGTATTTGCCTGAGAGGCTGAACGCGGTGTTGTCGATGGCGCCAGCCAATGCCTCTCCCGTGTCCCGCGTGTGGTAGAGGTTGGCGTCGACGAACACGCCCGGCTGCTTGAAGTGAAGATTGCCGTAGTACTGGTGCCAGGTATCGGTCAGCGTTGAGGCATAGACTGCGCCGCCGACAGGGCTTTGGGTGAACAGGTCGGCGCCGACAAACGAAATGCCGCCTGCGTCGGTGTTGGCGCCGTAACCGGAAAAATTGCCTTTGCTTGATGAACTGTCCTGATTCTTGAACGCCGTGAAGTGACCGGCCTGCACATTCATGCCATCGATTTCGCGGCTGTTCAGCAGAAAACCGGTGGCGTATTCCGGTTGCAGGCGTTTGTCGGCGGTGTCGAACACCGGTGTTTCAACCATCATTTCACCGTAGGCCACGGTGGTTTTGGAGGCCTTGATTTTCAGCGCACCGCCAGCGCTGGAATAGTCGTCCTCACTGCGGCCATCACTGTCCACCGGCAGCAACCCGGTGCCGGAGCGGCCCTTGCCACTGTCGAGCTTCACACCCAAAAAGGCGTGGCTGTCGAGGCCGAATCCCAGGATGCCGGGGGTAAATCCAGACTCGAAAGCGCCAATGAACCCTTGCGCCCATTCCGCCTTGTAGCTTTTGCCGGACGGCGAAGGGGAGCGGTAATCACTGTTGAGGTAGAAGTTGCGGTTGAGCACATTCAGCGTCGCACCGTCGAGGAAACCTTGCCCGGTTTGCGCCGTGTCATCCGCCTGCGCCGTTGCGGTCGTGCCGGCGACTATCACCGATAACCAGAAAGGCAGGCCGGGTTTGCGCTTGGAAAACGTCATCGATCAATCACCACCGGGCAGCGACTCCGCGAGGACGGAGTCGCTGATTTTAGCTTAGTGAGCTTCCGAGGCACCGAACATGCTCTTGGCATAGATCAGGCCCAGACCGTAGGCACCGCCGTTGGCGATCGAGGTTTTTACGGTTTCGTCATAAGTTTCGCTGCGCGCCCAGTCACGCTGCAATTCGAGCAGGTATTGCAGAGAGGTCATGGGGCGAGCGCCGATCTGGATCATGCGTTGCATGGCCATTTCGTGGGCTTCGGTGGTGACGTCGCCGCAGGCATCGGCGATCACGTACACCTCGAAACCCTGGTCGATGGCCGACAGCGCCGGGCCGACGATGCACACGGACGTCCAGAGGCCGGCCAGGACGATTTTCTGCTTGCCGAATTTGTTGACTTCAACGGCGATGCGCTCGTCTTCCCAGGTGTTCATGCTGGTACGGTCGATCACGTTGTGTTCCGGGAACACCGATTTGATTTCGTCGAAGATCGGCCCGGAAAAGCTCTTCTCGGCCACGGTGGTGAGAATGGTCGAGACCTTGAACCCACGGGCCGCCTTGGCCACGAGCGCGGCGTTGTTGCGCAGGGTCACGGCGTCGATCGACTTGGTCGCAAAGGACATCTGCGATTGGTGGTCAATCATGATCAGCGTGTGGTCGGTCGGGGTCAGCAGGGTTTTGCCGGGGACTGCTTTTGCAATGGCCATGATGAGGTCCTTACGGGGTGAGTGAGGAGACCATGGTTACGTGGATTGAGCAGCGAATATTGAGTCCATGTGCTGTTTTTGCGGTTTTTTTTGCAGCACAGCGATACAGAGCACAATGTGGATGTCGCACTGTGAAATCACCGTCTATGCTGCCCTAACCGCTCCCCAACCGTTCTTTGTAGCTATCAGCAAGGAGGCATCCATGGTGCCCACACCTCTGTCCGAGAAATCGTTGACCCGCAGCATGCTCGATGTCCTGATTCGTGCCGGGTTGATTGTCGTTCTGGTGCTGTTCTGCTTCGAGATTTTCCGACCGTTTCGCGACCTGATGCTGTGGTCGGTCATCCTCGCGATCACCCTCTATCCATTGCAACTGCGACTCATGGGGTCGATGGGGCGTAGCGAAGGACGCGCTGCAACCGTACTGGTGGTGATTGCCATCGCGATTCTGGTGGTGCCGGTCTATCTGTTGGGCACCTCGATTGCAGAGTCGGTGGCCAAGGTCGTCGATCTGGTGAAGGAGGGCAGCTTCCAGATCCCGCCTCCGCCCGATACGGTCGCCGGTTGGCCGCTGGTGGGTAAATCCATCTCGGCGGTATGGCTGCAGGCCTCGACCGATCTGCCCGACCTCATGGTGAAATACCTGCCGCAAATAAAAGGCGTCACGCTGGGCTTGTTGGCCAAAATCGCTGGCGTCGGGGCAGGTTTGCTGATGTTCATCGTCGCCTTGATCATCGCCGGTATTTTCATGGCTCATGGTGAAGCCGGCGGCCGTTGCGCAGTGGATATCGCGTCGCGTGTTAGCGGTCCGGACAAGGGGGCGCAGATTGCCGAGTTGTGCACGGCGACCATTCGCGCCGTTGCGCTCGGGGTGGTCGGTATCGCGTTCATCCAGATGCTGCTGGTGGGTATCGGCTTCGTACTCAAAGGCATCCCCGGCGCCGGTCTGCTGGCCATCGGCGTGTTGCTGCTGGGCATCATGCAGTTACCGGCCACGCTGATTACGCTGCCGGTGATCGTCTATGTCATGGCCACCGAAGGACCCAACACGCGGACCATTATCTTCTCGGTCTTTGTGTTCGTGGCGGGCCTGGTGGACAACGTCCTCAAACCGCTGTTACTGGGACGGGGGGTGGATGTGCCGATGCCGGTCGTGTTGATTGGCGCATTGGGCGGCATGGTCACCAGCGGCATCCTCGGGCTGTTCATCGGGCCGGTCGTGCTGGCGGTGGGTTACCAATTATTCTGGCAGTGGGTTCAGGATCGACCGGAGGGTGTCTGACGTCCTCAGGTCATGAGGAGGCGTGTTGAAACCATTCCAGCCCGGACCAGGTGCTTCAACGTGGAACATGCTGCGCCAGGCGTGTCTGCAACGCCGGGATGCCGTGCCGCCGAGCTTGACGGAACTGGCGGTCGTCCCCGGCATTCCCGAGGCACGTTACTGGCTGGACCGGGACCTCGCGCCGCTGATTCGGGATGTGCACCGGTCCAATCTGCGAGAGGCCGAAGCGCTGGCCAGGGCAGGGGAGCCGAATGACACCCTGCCACTGGCCAACATGCTGGCGATTTCCGGGGGTGGGGACGCCGGCACTTTTGCGGCGGGGATCATCGCGGGATGGACGTTGCACGGTTCGCGTCCCTCTTTCAAAGTCGTCACGGGCATCAGCGCCGGGGCCTTGGTGGCCCCGTTCGCGTACCTGGGGCCTCAGTACGACGACATCATCCTGCGCATTTGCAGCGCCATCGGACCCAAGGACGTTTTCCATTCACGCAGTGTGCTGACCCGGCTTGCCAGCGACGGCATTGCGGACAGCAAGCCATTGGCGCGGCTGGTCGCGCAGTGCATTTCTGCGGACATACTGGCGGCGATTGCCGCGCAATACGCCAACGGGCGGCTGCTGATGATCGGCACTACCGATCTCGATGCGGGCCGGCCCGTGACCTGGAACATGGGCGCCATTGCCGCCAGCGGCGCACCGGGAGCGCTCGACCTGTTCCGGCGGATCCTGATCGCGTCGATGAGCATTCCGGGGGCCGTTTCTCCCGTCATGATCGACGTGGAGGTAAACGGCCAACCGTTCCAGGAAATGCACGTCGATGGCGGCGTCATCACACAGGTATTCCTTTATCCCCCGGGCACCGTCATGGCACTGAACAGTGTGACCGGTGCGCGTTTGCGCCGCGATCGGCATTTCTACGTGATTCGCAACGGCAAAATGGAGCCGCAGTGGTCGGGGACCAAACGCCGCACGTTGAGCATTGGCGGTCGCGCCATCAGCGCGTTGATCCAGATGCAAGGCATCAGCGACCTGGAGCGGATTTACCGAATCGCCCAGCAGGACGGGGCGGATTTCAATCTGGCGTACATCGGGGTGGATTTTCTTCACCTGCGCAATCGTCAGTTCGATGGCGAGTACATGAAGCGGTTGTTTGATTACGCGTTTGAGCTCAGTGCCAAGGGGTATCCGTGGCATAAGTCGCCCGATACCTGAGGATTTCTGTTGGTCTGGAATGGCCCCTTCGCGAGCAGGCTCGCTCCCACAGGTGATCTGTGTCATCCACAAAATAGGCGACTAAAGGAAATCCAATGTGGGAGCGAGCCTGCTCGCGAAGGGGTCAGCCAAGGCACTGAAAGACTTGCTGGTTGCCCATATGAAATTAATCCTGTAGTTTTTCATGAAATTATAAAAACATAATTTCATGAGGGCTTGTATGTTCCAGCAGTCCACGCAGCATGTCGCCAGCTACTACGCCCACAGTTGCGCTGATCGCCTGACCACCCGGCCCGCACTTTCCGGTGAACACGATACCGACATCCTGATCATCGGCGCCGGGTTCAGTGGGCTGCACACGGCGTTGCGCCTGGCGCTGGCCGGCAAACGCGTGACACTGCTGGAAGCCAGTCGCGTGGCGTGGGCCGCCTCGGGGCGCAATGGTGGTCAGGCCATTCTCGGTTGGTCGTGTGACATGCCGCCCCTGGAAGCCGCGCTGGGTTATGAGCGCGCACGGCGGTTGTGGGACGGCATGCGCTGGGCGGCGCAGGAACTGCGTGAATTACCCGCTCGCCACGGCTTCGATTGTGATTATCGCGCCGGCCATTTGTGGACCTCGGTCATGCCACGACGTGTCGGCCTGCTGACCGAGTGGCAGCGCGAGGCCAGTCACAAGTGGGGCCACCACGGTTTGCAGCTCATCAGCCGTGAACAGTTACCGGAATGGATCGCCAGCGAGCGCTATCAGGCAGGGTTGTACGACCCTGAAGGCGCTCATTTGAACCCGCTGAAACTGGCCATCGGCCTGGCCGCCGCCATCGAACGTGCGGGCGGGCGCATTCATGAACAAAGCAAAGCATTGAGTTATCGAGAGGAGGCTGGCCGTTTCGTGGTGAACACTGAGCGCGGGTCGATTCGCGCCGATGTGCTGGTGCTGGCCTGTAACGCCTATCTGGACCGGCTCGACCCGCAACTGGCCAGTTGCGTGTTGCCCGTCGGGACGTATCAAGTGGCGACCGCGCCCCTGACGCCCGAGCAAGCCACTGCGCTGCTGCCGAGCAATGTCTGCGTTACCGACAATCAGTTTGTCCTCGACTATTTCCGTCGCACCCCCGACAACCGCCTGCTGTTCGGCGGTGGCTGCACCTATCTGGGTGGCATGCCCAAGGACATTGCCGGGGCCACACGACCGTACCTGGAACGGGTGTTTCCGCAACTCAAAGGCGTGGAACTGGAGTTCGCCTGGGGCGGACACATCGACCTGACTCTTAAACGAACGCCCGACGTTGGCCGGTCGGGTGATCGCTACTGGCTGCAAGGCTATTCCGGGCATGGCGTGCTGCCGACACTGGCCGCCGCCCGTGCGGTGTCCGACGCCATTCTGGGCAAGGACGATGAATTGTCCTTGTATCAAGGTCTGGACAACGGCAGTTTTCCCGGCGGCAAATACCTCGCGGCACCGCTGGAAGCCATCGGCAAAGCCTGGTATCGACTGCGCGACAGTATCTGATGAGTCATCTAGCGGAATCCCAGGCATGAACAAGCAAGAAGAAATCGCTGCGTTGGCGATCCTGATTCACGATTTGCGCAAGCACAAGAAATACACCTTGAAGGAACTGGCCGACAAAATCGGCCGGTCCGTCGGTTTTCTTTCGCAGGTCGAACGCGGCCTGTCACGGCCCACCGTGGCTGACTTGACGGCGATCAGCGAAACCCTGGGCGTACCGACCACGTACTTCTACAGCCTGCCGAAACCCAAGGAGTTGCCCTGGGTCACGCGGCCTGACGAACGTCGCACGCTGTACTACGCCAACGGCATTACCGACATTCTGGTTTCGCCAAAGATGCGCGCGTCATTCTCGATGCTCGAAAGTCATCTGGAAGCCGGTGCCAGCAGCGGCGACCGGCACATGAGTGACAGCTCGGAGCAGGGCGGCTACGTGCTCGAAGGCGAGCTGACGCTGTGGCTGGGCGACGACGAAGAACCTGTGACTTTGGTGGCTGGCGACAGTTTTCAGTTCGACAGCCATACCCGTTGCCGCTACGGCAACCTCACCGGGCAACTCACGCGAGTGCTCTGGGTTTACACCTGATAACAAGCAAAGGACCCACAATGATGGATGCTACCTGCTCTGACCTGCTGGCCGAGGTGCGTGCCTTTCGCCAACGCTACCCTGAGGTGCGTTATGTCGACCTGATTTCCCTCGATATTCCCGGGCATTTCTACGGCAAGCGCTACCCGGTGGACATGCTGGAAAAGGTCGCGGCCGGCACGGCGCTGAAACTGCCGCAGAATTGCGTGCTGCTGGGCGTGCAAGGCGGATTGTTCAAGATTGGTGATTACTGCTTCAACGATGGTGACCCGGACGCCGTGCGTCGGCTGGTGCCGGGCACGCTCAAGCCCGTGACCTGGGAAGCGCAACCGCTGGGGCAAATGCTGATCACCTCGGACGGCACAGCAAAGCCCATCGTGTTCGAACCGCGCCAGGTGCTCGCGCAGGTCCTCGACAGGCTCGCCGGCAAAGGCATCCATCCGGTGGTGGCATTCGAACTGGAGTTCTACCTGTTCGATAAAAAGCTGCGCGACGGGCTGCCGCAGTTTCCCCGAGATGACCTGACCGACGACGCCGACGACCAGCCCAACATGCACATCGAACGATTGTCACGCTTTGCGCCGGTACTCGACGACATGGTCGAAGCCTCGCGCGCTCAAGGCATCGACAGCACGGTGATCACGGCCGAACTCGGGCCGGGTCAGTTCGAAATCAATTTCGGTCACCTCGACGACGGCTTGCGCGCTGCAGATTGGGCGGCGCTGTTCTGTCGCAGCAGCCGTGGCGTGGCGCTCAAGCATGGTTATCGAGCGAGTTTCATGGCCAAGCCTTACTTGCAGCATCCGGGCAGCGGCATGCATGTGCATGTCAGCCTTTACGATGCGGCCGGCAACAACATTCTGGCAGCCAACCAGCAGCAATCATTGCGTCACGCTGTGGCCGGCTGCCTGGAACTGTTGCCTCATTGCATGCCGGTTTTCGCCCCGAACCAGAACGCCTATCGACGTTTGGGTGGTACGACCAACATCGCCACCCAAGCGAGCTGGGGGTTTGAAGACCGCGATGCGTGTCTGCGCATTCCGGAATCGGACTCGAAGAACTTGCGCATCGAACATCGCCTGGCCGGTGCCGATGCCAATCCGTATCTGGTGTTGGCGGCGATTCTGGTCGGATTGGAACATGGGCTGGAGTCCGGCAAGGAACCGATTCTGCCGCTGAACGAAGACCGCAACAGTGGCGTCGACTTTCCTAAGGAAATGCTCGAAGCCGTGCGCGCGATGCAGCATCAACCGCAACTGCGTGAAGGCTTGGGCGCGGAGTTTGTGGACGTGTATTGCGAGAACAAACGTCAGGACCACCTGGCGTTCATGCAGGAAATCAGCGCGCGGGAATATCGCTGGTATCTGTAAACCGGGGATCGCGGGCAATCACAGCGATTGCCCGTGAATCTAACGGGCAGAGCGTCGGCTACCCAAACGATTGAACGCGAGCAGACATCCGCTAACTAACAGCGCCGCACCGATGACCAACAGCGGCGAAGGTCTGACTGGCCTGACGGTTGCCAACGGGTACGTGTTCAGAATGTCATCGGTCATTTCGGTGGGCAGGTATCTGGGGGCGTCGTACGCCATCTCGCTCAGTTTCAGGCGTGCGCCATCGCCGAGGATCAATGTCAGGTCTTCAATGATGCCGGCGACACGCCCGGGATACACCGGTTCGCCCGTCGGATCGAGTTGGTCATACAGAAATTGCTGCCCTTCAAGCCAGCCGACCGCCGTCTGCAACTCAGGCCCGAGGTAATACTTTCCATCGAGAAAGAAGCCGGGGAAATGCGGTGTGCGCTCGAGGCTCTCGACGTTGTAACGCTCGCCTGGCCTCATGCCGGTTAATGGGTCGATCATGGTGACTTCTCCTTCTGCTGGTCCTGCGATAGAGAACGGGCCGAATCCTTAGGTTCCATCGGATTGATCGAAAGGCGCGCTGCGCTGCTCATCGGCCATTCGCAAAACAATTCGAACTCTACAAACCCGAGCATTTCAACTCTGGACAAGACCGCCGCATGGGCGATTTTCCGGGCGTGGAGACTGATCAAATGAGCCAGCAATATTGAACAGCCAGAGGATTTTCATCGGGTGTGCAGGTTGGAATCTGGGGCGCGAGTATGTGTCGACATTCCCGGTTGAGGGCACGCACCTGCAACGCTATGCCTCGAGACTGAACAGTGTCGAGATCAATAGCTCGTTTTATCGTCCGCACCGCCGGGAAACCTACGCTCGTTGGGCTGACTCAGTGCCCGAAGGCTTTCGTTTCTGCGTCAAGGTGCCCAGGCGGATCACCCACGAACGGCGCTTGCAGGATTGTGGGTGGGAGCTCGATGAGTTTATCTCGCAGTGTTCAGGCTTGAATGATCGATTGGGCTGCTTGCTGGTGCAGTTGCCGCCCTCATTGGCGTTTGATCGTTCAGTGGCTGAGAGTTTTTTCATTGAACTCAGGCGTCAGTATGCCGGCCACGTGGTGCTGGAGCCTCGGCATGAATCCTGGCTCGATGCCGAGCCGCTGTTGATCCACCACCGAATTGCCCGGGCGGCAGTTGATCCATCGCGCATCAGCCATGACGCGCTGCCGGGGGGCTGGCCGGGATTGAAGTATTGGCGACTGCACGGGTCGCCCCGAACTTACTTCAGCCCCTACGAATTGCCCACGCTGCAGAGCCTGGCACTCAATCTTCAGACAGCCACTACCGACAGCGAAGCGACGTGGTGCATGTTCGACAACACCGCCAGTGGTGCTGCATTGGGCAACGCGCTGACACTCTCGGCGTTGCTGCGCTGAGCGGGCAGCACCGTTCGTCGGCCACGCTGAACACCTTTCAGCGCGCGCGGCTCTCTACTTTTCATTGGGTGGAGACCGACTATGTCTTGTTTGATCTGTGAAAATCCTTGTGCACGAACACTTTGCGCAGGCGTCGGGCAGGAGTTTCATTGTCCTGAATGCGGCCAGGGACGTGTTTCCCAAGAGTTGCTGAGCCTGATGATGTTGTTGAGTCTGCAGCTGGATATTGGACGCAGCCGCCAATGGCTTCAAGAACGTCGGCAGAAAGACCCGCTGCCGATCATGCGCGTATCCGACATCTTGCTGTGCTGCGCCGCTAATGAAGCAACCGATCGGGCCACTGGCGCCGAGGGCTAGCCGCTCGTCTGTTCGAACGCACGCTGCAACGCGGTCCACTTCCAATCTTTACGGCCCGGAGATTCCGGACCCTGAGCGGCGAGGTGGGTATGTCCGACGATTCGACTTTCCAAAAACAAGACCAGAACCCGGTGCAGGACGCGGTTCCATCCAGGCCGGAGCCAGGCACCGACGACCCGATGGCCAACCCTGCCGATCCGGGTCGATACGATCCGCTGACAAGCCCCGACGACCAGCGTCCCGATGATTGGGAAGACCCGGACAGGGACATGCCGGAGGCGGACGAGCCGACTCCGCTGTCTGACGACAGACGTTGAGTGGCGAAGCGCATAAAAAAACAGGGGCAGACTTTTCAGTGAAGGAGGGTGACCGCCCACGACACCAAATGTCTGCCCCTACGGCCCTGATGATCGAGGAAATAGAGGGCGAAGAGAAGCAGCCGGGCCGGTTGCTGGTACACCGGCCTGACTGTGCCGATTATGGACAATCCGCACGACATAAGACCCCACCCTTAACGGGTAGAAATGGGCGGTCCCTTTTAATTACCGTCCGCCACCGTGCGTTCTATTTCCGCGATTTTATCCCTGAGCTTTTCAGCGTCCTGCTCCTTGGCGCGGGTGGAAGAGGGTGTAATGGCTTCATCAATGCCCTCGGTTTCACTTGAGGTGTCGTGCAGGTCCCTTTCGACCACGTTGACGGGTTTGCCCGACACATCAGTGGGAGGGGCGTTGGATGCTTTGTTCACATCGTCATCGTTGTGCATGTCGTGTACCTCCGTTGACTGCGTTCACTCGGTTTTTTCGTCGCCCTTCGAACCGCTCGACGTAGCGGCGTCTTTTTCCGTTTCCTGCGATTCGGCGCCGGAGTTTGAGCCCGAGGCTTCCTCGCCCTTTTTGTCGGCTTTCTGCTCATTGGATTCCGCGCCTTGGGCCTGGTTGACGCCGGGAATGGCAGTGGGCGGAATGTCTGCCTTCTCGGCGGCCATGGCGAAAAACGAGCCCGTCGACAACAGGCTGGCGATGGCGAGGGTGGTGATTGTTCTGTTCATCATCCGGGTCTTCCTGCGAGGGGGTATAAAACGTTGGAAGATCCGGGTGGGGGAAGGTGCTGAGGCGCTGACGAGTGGCATGGCACGGATCGCCAGCACACCGAAGAACACTGTGGGAGCGAGCCTGCTCGCGAAAGCGGTGTGTCAGTCGACATCATCGTTGATTGATCCACCGCATTCGCGAGCAGGCTCGCTCCCACAGGGGGGGCTGGCGGAACTCTTGGGCATAAAAAAACGCCGCTCATCTCACGATGGGCGGCGTTTTCTATTGCTTTGTAACGTTACGCTTGAACCACCGGAATGTTGGCGTTCGCAGCAGCTTCACGGAACTCGGCGATCTGGTCGAAGGACAGGTAGCGGTAGACATCGGCCGCCATGCTGTCGATCTTGCCCGCGTATTCCATGTACTCCTCGACGGTCGGCAGGCGACCCAGGATGGAAGCCACGGACGCCAGCTCGGCCGAAGCCAGGTAGACGTTCGCGCCGTCACCCAGACGGTTCGGGAAGTTACGGGTCGACGTCGACACAACAGTCGAATTCGGTTCTACGCGAGCCTGGTTACCCATGCACAGCGAGCAGCCCGGCATTTCCATACGAGCGCCGGCCTTGTTGTAGATGCCGTAATAACCTTCTTCAGTCAGCTGATGCGCGTCCATCTTGGTCGGCGGCGACAGCCACAGACGAGTCGGTAGCTGACCATCGACCTGCTCCAGCAATTTGCCGGCGGCGCGGAAGTGACCGATGTTGGTCATGCACGAACCGATGAACACTTCGTCGATCTTCTGGCCTTCAGCGGTCGACAACAGACGGGCGTCATCCGGGTCGTTCGGTGCGCACAGAATCGGTTGAGTGATCTCAGCCAGATCAATCTCGATGATTTCGGCGTACTCGGCGTCTTTGTCAGCCACCAGCAGCTCAGGGTTGGCCAGCCAGGCTTCCATCGCTTGAGCACGACGTTCCAGGGTGCGCGCATCGCCGTAGCCTTCGCCGATCATCCAGCGCAGCAGGGTGATGTTCGAGGTCAGGTATTCGGCAATGGCTTTTTCCGGGAGCTTGATGGTGCAGCCGGCAGCCGAACGCTCAGCGGACGCGTCAGACAGCTCGAACGCTTGCTCGACGGTCAGGTTGTCCAGGCCTTCGATTTCCAGGATGCGGCCGGAGAACGCGTTGACCTTGCCTTTCTTTTCCACGGTCAGCAGACCGGCCTTGATCGCGTAGTAAGGAATCGAATGGACCAGGTCACGCAGGGTGATGCCCGGTTGCATCTGGCCTTTGAAACGCACCAGAACCGATTCCGGCATGTCCAGCGGCATGACGCCGGTGGCCGCGGCAAACGCGATCAGACCGGAACCGGCCGGGAACGAAATACCGATCGGGAAACGGGTGTGCGAGTCACCACCGGTGCCGACGGTGTCCGGCAGCAGCATGCGGTTCAGCCAGCTGTGGATGATGCCGTCACCCGGCTTGAGCGACACGCCGCCGCGGTTGCGCATGAAGTCCGGCAGGGTGTGGTGAGTCGTGACATCGACAGGCTTGGGGTAAGCCGCGGTGTGGCAGAAGGACTGCATCACCAGATCTGTCGAGAAGCCCAGGCACGCCAGGTCTTTCAGTTCATCACGGGTCATCGGACCGGTGGTGTCCTGGGAGCCGACGGTGGTCATTTTCGGCTCGCAGTAGGTGCCCGGACGAACGCCTGTCACGCCGCACGCTTTGCCGACCATTTTCTGCGCCAGGGTGAAACCTTTGGTGCTTTCAGCCGGCGCTTCAGGTTTCTTGAACAGATCCGAAGGCGCCAGCCCCAGCTCGGCACGCGCCTTTTCGGTCAGGCCCCGGCCGATGATCAGCGGGATACGACCGCCAGCACGGACTTCGTCCAACAGCACAGGGGTCTTCATTTCGAAGGTAGTGATGACGTCGTCAGTACCGTGCTTGCAGACTTTGCCAGCATGCGGATACAGGTCGATCACGTCGCCCATGTGCATATTGGACACATCGAATTCGATCGGCAGGGCGCCGGCATCTTCCATGGTGTTGTAGAAGATCGGGGCGATCTTGTTGCCGAAGCAGAAACCGCCAGCGCGCTTGTTCGGCACGAACGGCACGTCGTCGCCGAAGAACCACAGCACCGAGTTGGTGGCGGATTTACGCGACGAACCGGTACCGACCACGTCACCGACGTAGGCAATCGGGAAGCCTTGACCGCGCATTTCCTCGATCTGCTTCATCGGGCCGGTGACGCCTTGTTCGTCCGGCACGATGCCGTCGCGCGCCATTTTCAGCATGGCCAGGGCGTGCAGCGGGATGTCCGGGCGGGACCAGGCGTCCGGGGCAGGGGACAGGTCGTCGGTGTTGGTTTCGCCGGTGACCTTGAACACGCGCAGGCTGATCTTGTCGGCCAGCACAGGGCGGTTTTTGAACCACTCGCCATCAGCCCAGGATTGCAGCACGCCTTGTGCGTGAACGTTACCGTTCTTGGCGCGTTCAGCGACGTCGTGGAAGGCGTCGAACATCAGCAGGGTGTGCTTGAGTTCTTCGGCCGCTACGGGTGCCAGTTCGGCGTCGTCCAGCAGGTTGACCAGGGTCACGATGTTGTAGCCGCCCTGCATGGTGCCGAGCAGTTCTACAGCGCGCTTCTTGTCGATCAGAGGGGATTTGGCTTCGCCTTTGGCGAGGGCGGACAGGAAGCCGGCCTTGACATAGGCGGCTTCGTCCACGCCAGGTGGAACGCGGTTAGTGATCAGGTCAACGAGGAAAGCTTCTTCGCCCGCTGGAGGATTTTTCAGCAGTTCAACCAGGCCTGCCGTTTGTTCGGCATTCAGCGCCAAGGGTGGAAGCCCTTGCTCGGCACGTGCTTGTAATTGTTGTACGTAGGTCTCAAGCACTGGGTTTCTCCTGTCATACCGCGTGTTGGGCGAAAAGCTGCCCGGGTTTTGTTCGAAAAATAAAAGTAGGAGCCGTCGCCCAGCGGTCGAGGGTGACCACCGGTAACCACGGGAGCAACGGCTCCTACAAAAGCTGTTCTGAGAAGCTGGCGACACTGATTGTCGACACTATCTCGTGATCGAGGCGGAATATAATGATTTATGCGGGCCGCATCAACAGTATTGTCGACACATTTGAGGTGTCACTTAAACGCACGCGATGTACGGTCGCCTGTTCAAGCGAGCAGGATCGTGGTCCCAGAGCGGTTGGAGCGACAGAGGGCGACCTGATACCGCCAGAGCCTTCAGCCGACCGGCTCGGCCGTACAGTTCATCTCGCCAGAGCCAGGTTTCTGGAAAAACACCCCGTTTTCGTTTTGCCGAAAGCTGTAGTTCCCGAGGACATCCTTGCCGGTGTATTGGGTGCCTGAATAGCTTTGCACCTGACTGAGGGTGACCGAGGTGTTCGCCCACTTCAGGTACACGACACCCGGTTGCGTCGTAAAGAAAGTCGCGGCAATCGGTGCATTAAACCCGGCACAACGAAACGCCTGGGGGCCTTCGGTCAGCCGGTCTGGATCCTTGGTTCGAACAATGGCCGAGCCTTGGCGCAGTTGGTAGGCACGCTGGGCATAACTGCGGATCGTACAGGCCTTGGCCTCAGGCCCAGAGCCGCACTGGTTGCGGGCGTCGATCCAGAACTGCTGGTCAATGATGACTTTGTCGGGAGGTGGTACGGAGCGTTCATCGGTGAGCGCGAGGCGATAAAGCCGCATGAGCTCAAGATCCATCTGCGCCAGTTGCGGATCGCGGCAGATGAGTTTTTCTACGGGGGCTCTGGCGGTGGCGCAGTCGAAGCTGGTCTTGTAGGTTCGCGGAGGCGATGCGGCATTGGCGCAGGAGAATGTCACCGCGCTGATGCTGGCGAGCAGGCAGGTGAAAAGGGCCGTGAGCGTTTTCATGTTGACGTCACTCAGATCATTTTCCGTAGGGGACTATAACCCCAAGCGGGTTTTGTCGGGCCCCTTTCTGGCACGCTGGGATGGCTGAAAAAAAACGACCGTAATCGCAAGTGAGCGCGTCCGCAGTCTGTAAAAATCGCGACGTCGATCTATCAGATGGCAGGAAGCAAGCCTTTCTGTCTTGCGACATGCGTCGCCATGGTGTCCATCAAGTCCGGCGACAGGCAGTCATAGGGCTCCAGGCCTGTCGTCGACTATCGCCAGTTTTTCGCCGTGAGCCGTGACGCTGACCTTGTCCCGAGGTACCACCGCGATAACGGCGAATGTCGCGCCATGCTGGCGTCTCCTTTTCAGGGTGTCCCCGGATATAGAATAGCTCGCCATTCGAAGCGTAAAACTAAGTTAGAGTATTCATCACTGTCTGTTCATAAGGGCCCTCCACTCGATTCGCGCAATCGCGCAATCGCGCAATCGCGCCAAGCGTTTCCAGCGCACGATCCGGGCAAAAAAAACCGTACATCAATCGATATTTGAAGAATGAATCGTCCGCTGTTTGTTTCCCTGGATGGGCCCAAGGGAGCCGGAAAAACCACACTGTTGGAGGCCGTTACGAAAGTACTGAGGGCCGACAACAAAAAGGTGATCCGGCTTTCCGAGCAAAAAAGCGATCCCTATCGGGGTGAAACAATGACCCTCGTTAATAAGCTCGCCCGAAATCCCAGCCGCGAGTTGGAGTTGGAGGTTTGTGAGCGCCTGGCTGATAGTCGCGCCTGGATTTCCCTGCACGTGCTGGCTAAACAACCACAAGACAGCATCATCTTGATCGATCGCTGGTACCCGTCTGATGCCGCGTTTCGCCGGATAGTCCCGTTTGCAGAGATTCTGCAGTTGAACATTGATCGAAACGTGCAAGTGCCAGACCTGCATGTCGGGGTTGTCACCCACCCTGAAATTTCATGGGCAAGGGCAACGGCACGACGGCGTGGGCTGAGCAGCACGGTGATCCATAAGCTGGAAGAACATGTCGCGTGTACCCAGGCATTCGAGCAGGCGATTGCAGATCACGGCTGGGTTTTATGCCGTAATGAAGGAACGATCGAAGAGGCAACGATGCAGGTGGTATCCGAGATCTATGGGGTTCTTCGATGTCCTGTAGGTGAAGTTCGCTGCGCCAGCTGAGATTGCCGTAGATGTAGTTACATCGCGCATTAATTTTATGCATTCATAGGATAAGCTGATCAATCTGTCTGATCCCAAGTGTGCACCATGGCCATCAACTTCGACCTCAATGACCTGCAAGCTTTTCGCGCCGTGGTCGAGCAGGGCAGCTTTCGCAAAGCCGCCGACGCCGTGCGTATCTCTCAGCCTGCCCTGAGCCGGCGTATCGAAAAACTTGAAGACGCCCTCGGCGTACGATTGTTCGAACGCACCACCCGTAAGGTCAGTCTGACTCAGGCCGGGCGCGGGTTCATGCCCAGCGTCGAGCGCTTGCTGGACGATCTGGATGTGGCGCTGCTGGGAATCAGCGAAGTCGCCTCGACCCGGCTCGGCCATGTCACGGTGGCCTGCGTGCCCTCGGCAGCGTATTACTTCATGCCGCGCGTGATCGCCCATTACCACCGGCAGTTCCCGCGGATCAAAGTCAAAGTGCTCGACTCAAGCGCCCACGACGTCCTCAGCGCCGTGATCAATGGCGAAGCGGATTTCGGTCTGAGCTTCATGGGTACGCTTGAGGCCGAAGTCGAGTTCGAGCCGTTGGTGCAGGAAGGTTATGTAGTGGCTTGTCGGCGCGATCATCCGTTGGCGGGTCGCACCAGCGTGACGTGGGACGAGTTCTATCAGCAGGACTACATATCGCTGGACAAGACCTCGGGCAATCGCTTTTTGCTGGATCAGGCGCTGACCGGAATTGTGCCGCAACGGCAGAGCATCTGTGAAACCCGGCATGTGACGACGATGATCGGCTTGGTGGAAGCGGGGTTGGGGGTAGCGGCGGTGCCGCTGATGGCGATGCCGACGGCTGATCACCCGATCCTGACACAGATACCGCTGACTGATCCGCAAGTGATGCGCAGTGTCGGTTTGATCAAACGCCGGGGTCGCACACTGACCCCGGCGGCGTTGGAACTGGAACGGCTGGTGGTGGAAATGAAAGTCCAGGTCAGCGACTGACCGAGTCCAGCCCGGTGGCCTTCACATCCGGTTGAGCGGCCGAGGCGGCCAGGTACTCCAGCAACGCCTTGGCTTCAGCCGGGTGTTGCGCGCCCACGGGAATGCCGGCGGCGAAACGCGTGACCGATTGCACCGACTCTGGAATCTTTGCCACAAAATTTACGCCGGGCACGGGCAGCAATTCGCTGACCTGCTGGAAGCCCAGTTGGTAGTCGCCGGTGGCAACCACCGAACCCACCGGAATTTTCGGGATCATCTTCGATTTGGGTTTGAGTTGCTCTTCAATGCCCAGGCGCTTGAACAACTGATCCTCGATGTACACGCCGCTGGCGCTGTCGGAATAGGCCACGGATTTAGCGTCCAGCAACGTTTTTTTCAGGCCCTCGACAGAGCTGATATCCGGTTTCGGAGCGCCTTCGCGCACCACCAGGCCGATCCGCGAATCCGCCAGTTCCACCCGAGAAGCGGGATCAACTTTGCCTTGCTTGATCAGGTCATCGAGGGCGTAGCCGACCATGATCACCACGTCAGCCTTTTCACCGCGGGCCAGACGATTGGGGATTGCTTCCGGTGCCTTGCCCATCGATGGACCAAGGGCGGTGTCCAGCGTGTTGCCGGTGGACGCGGCGAATTTCGGCCCGAGAACTTTGTAGGCCGCGGTGAAACCACCGGAGGTCATCACACGGATCTCTTCCGCTTGGGCGACAGGGTTCAGGCCGAGGCTGGCCACCAGGCCGAGGGCGGCGAAATTGAATAGCTTGTTCATGGTCGTGTTCTCACAAAGGGCAGGTTCAAGACATCGCCGGTTGCAGGCGGCCGGTGGAGCGGCGGTAGAGATACAGCGTCGCGCACAAGGCACAGAGTGCGGCGAAACTCATCCAATAACCGGGTGCGGCCTTATCGCCGGTGTACTGAATCAGGAAAGTCGACATCGCCGGGGTGAAGCCGCCAAACACCGCCGTAGCCAGGCTGTAGGCCAGCGAGAAACCGGCGACCCGAACTTCAACCGGCATGATTTCGGTGAGTGCCGCAATCATCGCGCCGTTGTACAAACCGTAAATGAACGACAACCACAGCAAGACCAGCAGCATGTTGACGAAGCTCGGTGCGTTCACCAGATAAGTCAGCGCCGGGTAGGCCGTGGCGAGGGTCAGCAGCGCCATGGCGATCAGCACTGGACGCCGACCGATGCGGTCAGACAACGCGCCGCCAATGGGTAACCAGAAGAAGTTCGAAACACCCACCAGCAAGGTCACCAATAACGCATCGGATGTACTCAGGTGCAGCACGGTTTTGCCGAATGTTGGCGCGTACACGGTGATCAGGTAAAAAGCCGTGGTGGTGAGGGCGACCATCATCATCCCGGCGAACACGATTACCCAGTTCAGCGCGAGGGTGCGGAACACATCGCCCATACTCGGCCGATGTTTGCGCGCTGCGAATTCCTCGGTTTCTTCGAGGTTACGGCGCAGGAAAAAAATGAACGGCACGATCATGCAACCGACGAAAAACGGAATCCGCCAGCCCCAATCGGCAATCATTGCGGGCGCCATCCACTGATTCAGCCCGTAGCCCAAAGCCGCCGCGACGATAATTGCCACTTGCTGGCTGGCCGACTGCCAACTGGTGAAGAAGCCTTTGTTGCCCGCAGTGGCGATCTCCGAAAGGTACACCGAGACGCCGCCCATTTCCGCACCGGCCGAGAAACCTTGCAGCAAGCGACCGATCAGCACGAGGGCTGGTGCAAATAGCCCAATGGTTTCGTAACCGGGCACCAACACAATGAGAATCGTGCCGCTGGCCATAATCGACAGCGTCACGATCAAGCCTTTGCGCCGCCCCACATCGTCGATGTAGGCACCGAGTACCACCGCGCCCAACGGACGCATCAAGAACCCCGCGCCGAACACCGCGAAGGTCATCATCAGGGAGGCAAACTCACTACTGGCCGGGAAGAACACAGCCGCAATTTGGGTGGCGTAAAAGCCGAAAAGGAAAAAGTCGAACTGTTCAAGGAAGTTGCCCGAGGTGACCCGGAAAATCGCACTGGCGCGTGAACGCCCGGAAGGATTTGATGTTTTCATTGGCCTGTACTCCACCGCTTTTATGACGTGCGCTGCCTGGACGCGGCACACGGTTCTTATTGGGGTGAATGCTGGAGCAGGACGATCGATATGATAAGTGCATTGTTGGCATTCATTAATGCATGAAACGGATCAATACGGATCTATCGAGTCGGAGAGGTTCGATTAAACGTCGGGCTTTAGCAATGAATGCACTCGCGAAGTGAGTTCATTAAGACTGAAGGGTTTGGTCAGCAATCGGGTTGTCCTGTCGACTGAGACAAGTCGCGAACCGCCAGCAAATCCGGTAATGAAAAGCACTTTGAGCAGCGGGTATTTTTTCTTGAGTTCTGCTGCCAGACTGATCCCGTTCATCAATCCCGGTAAACCTACATCGGTCAGCAGCAACTCAAGGTGTTCTAGCTTCTCCGCCTGTTTGATGGCAGAAACGCTGTCCACTGCCTCAATGACGCGATAGCCAATGTCTGACAAGAGCTCCGACGCCATTTGCCGGATAGCCGCTTCGTCGTCCACCAGCAAAATAGTTTCGTTCTGCCCCGATGCCACCAGCTGCTGAGCGTCGCCAGGAGCTACTTTCGGGTCATCTGGCAGCGAATCATCTACCGGAAAAAACAGCGTCACGGTGGTGCCAATACCCAGGCTGCTGTGGACTCTGACCTGACCACCGGATTGCTGAGTGAAGCCATATATCATTGAGAGACCCAGCCCGGTACCTTCGCCCAACTTCTTGGTCGTGAAAAACGGGTCGAAGATACGCGACAAAATGTCAGGACTGATCCCTGTACCGGTATCCGTGGCGGAAATGCTCACATATGAGCCGGGCGGCATCATTTTGTCGGATGAAGAGGCTTGATCGATAACGCATCGATCAACCTGAAGGTCGAGCCTGCCTCCATTGGGCATTGCATCCCGTGCATTGATTGCCAGATTTAGCAGCGCGTTTTCCAGTTGGTTAAGGTCACACCTGATACGGTCGGTCGTTCTGAATGAGCACTCGACTATGATGCTCGGCCCCACTGAACGGCGAATCATTTCTTCAAGGTCTGCAATTACTTTTCGAGGATCAAGGAGTTCAGGCTCAAGTGATTGCTGCCTGGAGAACGCAAGCAGTCGTTGCGTTAATGCCGCCGCTCGAGATGCCGAGGTCAAGGCCACTGAATTGTATCGGGTCAAATCGTCGTAGCGACCCGCATCAATCCGCCGTTGCATCAGTTCCAGGCTACCGATGATCCCTGCCAACAGATTGTTGAAGTCGTGGGCAATTCCGCCGGTAAGCTGCCCGACCGCTTCCATTTTTTGGCTTTGTCTCAACTTGGATTCCGTTACGGCGCGCTCTCGCTGCTCCTCTTCCAGTTGTTGGGTACGCTGTCCAATGCGTTCTTCAAGTAAGTCGTTCCAGTCACGCAACGCACTCTCCAGTTGCACCCGGTCTTCTATGTCCTCAATGGTGCCGTACCATTGTTCGGATTTTCCGGCGCTGTCGAGACTGCACAGCGCACGGACTCTAAACCAACGGTAATCGCCCGTGTGTTTTCGAAATCGGACTTGCAGATCGAAAGGCTGCAGGGTGCCCAGAGATTGATCCCAGAGTGCAGCGATTGATACCTGATCTGCCTTATACGCGGCATAGGCCCATTGACGTTCCAATGTCTGCTCGAGCGACAGACCGGTGTATTCGTGCCAGCGCGGATCGATAGAAATCAGGTTACCGCCCTTGTCGGCAGTCCAAGGCCAAAGTGGATTGAGCTCAGCTGCAATGCGGTAATGCCTTTCGCTCTCACGCAGGCGCTTTTCTGTCGAGCGCATAGCGTCCAGGGTTTTGAAGCGCTTCAACGCCGCACCAAGCAGATTGCTATACCCACGGAGGAAGTCGATATCGCTCTGCGTAAACTGACGAGGACTTCGACTGTCCACCTCAAATATTCCGAAAGGACGTTCTCCGTTGGCGCCGTGGACGAGAACGTTGACGAAAGCTTTTACCCCATTGTTCTTTTGAAAATCGTGATACCGAAACCGTGATTCCGTTGAAATATCCGTCGAGATGACGGGCGCGTTGGTGTTGAGCGAGAAGATTTCGGGACTGCCTTCGCATGCTTTCACCCGCACCTTGCCGACCACATCGGGTGCCCAGCCCACACCATTTCTCACGAAGAACGTGATGCCGTCTTCTTCGAGCAGCATGAATTTGGCGAGATTGGTTTCAAGCGCCTCACCGACTAATCGACATGCCTCGTCGAGGATTTGTTCCAGGTCATCCGACGCCAACGCGAGCTCGCCAAACCTGGCGAGCACCTTGCGCTGGCGCAGTAACGTATCCTCTATTTTCATAGGCTCACCCAAGGTGGTTTCAATATCCGAGGCTTGGGTTTCAGCTAGGTTCAATCGGTTTGAATGAGCGCAATAGAGCGGTGTTATAGAGGACGGTTGGCACGATCATCCGCCACTGACCTTCCAGTGTTTCACATCGTCGGCAAACACCATTTGCTTCATCTCGTGCGCAATGCCGTAGGCCAGGGACTCGTGCGCAGCGATGACTTTTTCCTCTGCTGACAAGCAATGGAAAATGTCGAGCTTGGTCTGTGCGTCAGTGGTTTCCAGCGTGAAAATCTGGACGTAACGCGCGAGGTCATTGTCGAGGCTCGATAGATATTCGCGCAGGCGTTGGTGATCGACGGATTTCTGACTGAAATACCAGTTCATCGGGTGGATAAGAAATCGCGAGTGGGGTGACGTGATCCGGCGGGCTGCGGCCAGAAACATGATGATGCCCATCGACTCGATGTTCCCGGCATTAATTGCACATAGCGGAACAGGCAGTGACTTTAGAAAGGTATAGAGCGTGAAGCCGAAATTTGTACTACCGCCAGAAGTGGACAGGTTCAGCAGCAAGGACGTGGCGCCTTGATCAATGGCTTCAAGACAGCAATCTCTGAAACGCTCAGTCGTTGCCTGGTCGATCTGGCAGTGAAAGTGCACGATATGTTCGGTCATGACTGACTTCCGAAATCCGTCGTTTGTAAAGCTGCTTATGAGCTAGTTAGCTTAGTTCATATTGGCCATTTCTTAGCGAAAAAAACGACTTTAAAAGCCCTCTTTGATTACCCGTTCCGCTAGTCGAAAGTCTCTATTTTTCAGGGAACTAACGTCGAAAAACCATTGGTCGCCAAACTCGATTTTCGTCCAAACTTTCAATTTTCTGCGTCCTCCGAATTAAACGAGCAAATGCTCGTATTAACGAGTAGAGGTGAATAGAAATGGCCAATACCGGAAACAACAATCCCGGCAATTTTTCTAATGACCGAGATAAGGCTTCTGAAGCAGGCAAGAAAGGCGGTCAGGCTTCAGGAGGTCAACAATCACGCGATGCTGATCGTATGTCCGGAGGAGGGCAAGGTACCAATCGCGGAGGCGAATTCGCCGACGACAAGGAAAGCATGAATAAGCCCGGGCAAAAGGGCGGCCAGGCATCGGGTGGGCGGCAATCAAACGAAGCTGATCAGTCCACTGGCGGTGGCCAGAGCGGTCGCGGCGGCGACTTTGCCGATGACCAGGACAAAACCTCTGAAGCGGGACGCAAAGAAGGTGAAAACAGCGGTGGCGGAGGGCGTCAATCCTGATGCTGGGTGATTATCAAGCCCCGAATTTTCGGGGCTTGATTGAATCGGCTCTTCTGGCTGCGCGAGCTCAGTTCGCAACAACCCCCAGCTTTCATATCGTGCTGGCCACACTGATCAAGCGCCAGGCAAAAAAAGGCTGGCCATCGTGATTATCGTATTGCTGGCGGTTTTAGTCGTCTGGACGGTGAAGCTGGATGTTCGGTACGTGCGAAGGCTTTGCGACACGCTGATCTGGTTACCGGGGCGCCGCGTTGTTTATTGGCCTGTCAGTCGGCTTCATAATGGGCTGGCGAAGCCGTCGGGAGTATTAGATGTTCGCTGGTTGGTTTTGCCGTGTTGATACCGGTGACGCTCATCTACAACTCCTATGGCTTCTAAGTTTTCAGCGGCAAGGTTCATCCGGTTCAGGATTGATCTGAGAGGGCCATTGGAGAAGATCCACGCAGATACATGATTTAACAAGTGGGCGATGTCAGGTGCTCATAAGTAGCTCACGGGCCCGAGATTGCTGACTTAAAGGTCTCGAAATTAGCGCGGTTGTTCATGGATTGATGTTCATAGGCACCGTTGCCTGCCCGTTTTAGTCTCACTGCCAGACCTCTGGCGGTCACACATGCAGTGAGGACGAGGCATGCGGGTCTTCAAAAAACGCGCGTTGGGGGCTGGATTGGAAATCGATGGCGGGTGGCAAGGTGGGGCAGGGAAGAGTCGTTCTCTTTGCAGCCGAAGGCTGCTGCTTCCGCTTTGATACCAAACCACAGGGTTTCGTTTGACTCATCAGTCTGTCTGAAAGTTTTTCCGTGTCGTACAACAGGCCAGTGGGCACCGCGTAACAGTCAAAACGTCAAGCGGGCCGGCATTATTCATGTGGGGAAGGTTGCGCGATTTATGGCCAACCTAGCCTACCTGGTACGGCACTTCGAAGTGCTCGCGCCCGAACCGCATGCCTTGAGGCGACTAAGAGCCAGGCGATGACGACCTTTGCAATATGGCTTTGATGCTCAGCCCGAGCTCAAGCCCAAATTTGTACCAAGGGCAAAGTTGTGTTGCCCTCCATCCTTCCAGTAGGCTTGGCTGATAGTGGCAGCCCGCCAGTAACACGTTGAAGGACGCAACGCATGCCTGAATCCTACAAGCCAATGCCGGCAGTGCTAGATCGGCAAATCGAAAACGAAGCTCAGGATGCATTTGGTCACAGGCATTTTTCCCAGGCACTCCAGAGCCTCATTGAGGCCGATCACCATAAGCCTCCGTTCAGCATTGGATTACTCGGCGGATGGGGGACCGGGAAAAGCTCTATCAAAGAGCTTTACACCCAAGGCCTCGCAGACGGTGCATCCGACGGTTCCGGTAAACCCTCGCGCAGGTCTCGCATCAAGAGCATCACTTTTAATGCCTGGCGTTTCGGCGGGAAAGATCAGGACATCAAGCGCGCGCTTCTGCGCCATGTTTTTATCGAGCTTGGGGGAGACGAACAGGCGCTTCATGACAAGCTCTTCCGCAACATCACACAGGTTGAGCATCAGTGGAAAGGATTTCGAGAGTATGCCTGTCAGTTGTGGCGCGCGTGGTCGATGCCGTTGCCTGCCTTCCTGGTGGCCATACTGTTGCTTTTTGGTTTGCTGTGGGTTGGGCTAACCGTCCTCCCATGGAGCGACCCCTATGTTCGATCGACCTTCATCTTGGCAATAAGCGGTGCCTACAGCTATCTACTCAAGAATCTGAAGCCCTCAAAGGTCGATAGCTTCCGGTCGATCACCAAGGTTTCTCTTCCCAGCGCCAGCGCAGAACAATACGAAGAGATGCTCCTCGAACAGTTGAAAGCGTTCAAGGAGCCTTCGGGGATATTTCGAAAAGTAAACCCTTGCGAGCGCCTGGTGATCTTCGTCGATGATCTGGATCGGCTCTCAGCAGAAGAAATGGTGCTCGGCCTCGACGCCGTCCGGGCGTTCATGGAAATCCCCTCTGAAAAGCTTCCACACGGGTTGGGACTAGTGTTTGTGATCTCGTGTGACGAAGCAAAAGTTGCCGATGCGCTGGCGCGTGGTCGCGGCAAAAACCCTGAGCAGCCAGGTACCGTTTTCACACACATGGACGCTCGTCGGTACCTGGATCGCATCTTCCAATTTCGACTTGAAATCCCGCCAGTACCTCGAGGCGACATGAGGCAATTCGCGCTGAAAAATCTCCTGTCATTTACTGAGATTGTCAGCGACCTGAAGACTTCGGGCACCAGCCCGGAGCAAGTGATTGATCGGATGATCCATGTGAATGTCGCGGATCCCCGGAACGCTCTGCAAATTGTCAACGCTTTTGCACAGTCCTGGTGGTTGGCGAAACGTCGTGAATACGAGGGCAGTGCAGGGGAGCGACCAGGCGGTCTGCACGAGGGATCGGTGACTGCTCACCCCATATCCTTGGGTGCACTCAGTGCAGCGCGGGTGAGCTTTCCGGACTTCTATCGCGATCTTCAGGATGACCCGTTGCTGCTCGGTCGACTGACCCAGTTACTGGTGAATGAAGGCTCACTCCTAGATCAACCAGTTGAGGCCCAAGCGTTATTGGGTAAGCGTTATGTAACCTTGGACAAGGACACAAAGACAACGACCATCCGCGATGACTGCAGAGAGCTTCGTCAATTCCTGTCCAGCCTTGTTGGTATTCGTTGGCCAGACTCTCTTCAGAGTCTGCTTCTGCTGTCTGAAGATCCAATAAGTCGAAAGTTTGGTGCCGGGACCAGCGTTATCTACAACCTGCTGATGTCTGGCGATACTCGCAGTGTGGTTGAGCAACTGTCCACGCGCGCTGATAATGTCGTCCTAGGCGATGACCACGCGCACCTGCTCCATGAGCTGGTCAGCGATCTGCACCTGGAGACGACTGCCCGCCGTCATAATGCAATGCGTGTAATCGCCAACCTCCTTGACCGCCTACCACCACGGACAGTGCGCCTGATGCTGGGAAAACTGTGCAACGAGCTGACGGCGTCACTCGATCTCCGGTCAATGATTGGTCTGGACAAAATTGGCAATGTCGTAAAAAGCGCCAATGCTCAAGAACAACGCCAAATCGCCGCAGAGTTGGTTGACGATCTACTGTCGACCAGCCAGACCATCGAATTTCGCCTTGAAACCATGCAGACTCCGAGTCTTGACGAAGCACGGGGGATGGTTAGTAAGGCCTGTAACATCGTGCTCAGTGTCCGCGCAGCTCACGGGCTCCCCGCTCCTCAGGAACGTAAGCTGATCGATTGGCTCAAGGTCAGAGATGTCAATCTCAGCGGAGGCTCCTACCAATTCGAGTTCCAAGAGCTGGAGCGGTGGATTGATGATCATGAAGCCATGCTGCTGACGATGTTAGGCACGGACTATGTGACACTTGTTGCCGACGAATTGGATGCAAACCGTGGCGAAGTGATGAAGTTGCCAGCAGTTGCGGCTCGAGTGGATCGGCTGTTTGCCGAGTTGGTTTCCCAGGGGGAGGAGAGCAGATCCATTTTGTGGCCACTCGTACTGAGATATTTGACTCTGCCGCGAATTGAGCTGCAGGCTTGCGCACTGACTGTACTGGAGACATCACATCAAAGGGCTGACGCACAAACGCTTTCGGGATGCGTGATCGCGGTGGCGAAAAACCTTGTGGCTCATCCAAAACCTGAAATCGATTACCGTCGAGGGTTCCAATGGACAATGGCTGTGGCTTCAGCTCGCTTTGGTGAGCTGACGACGGACGCACAATCTAATCTTGTTTTACTGTGCAACAACCTATCCACGGGAGAATCGTACCAAACTGATGCAGTAGCGCTTTTCGAGTTAATGCTTCAGCGTGCCCCTGAGCTTACTGCCCAGGTCAGCACCAACTGGGTCGAGCGTCTGGCTGACGAACTGCCGATAGAATGCTGTCGCTCCCTGATGAAGGCCTTCGACAAATTGCCGGACGCGGTTCAAGTTCAGATCACTACGTATTTCGACTCCGGGTTTACCGCTCCGATGCCTGAAGGTTTTGGCGAGATTTACACGATGGCCTCCGAGGAAATTCCGAGTCAATGCTGGGCGACTGGGAATCTGCAAGCACATCTTGATCGCGCGCTGAGTCGGCTGCCCTCATTCGTATCACGATCAACCGATGATCTCGACAGCGTTATGGTCGGCCTTTCAAAAATCTACCTCAATGGGTCGCCGGCGACGATCGCAGCTTGTTTGCGAGATACGTTTTCTTCCGCTGGCAGCTACCCCGCTCAGAATAATCAGCTCCATCAGCATTTCGCACGGACGTGGCCATCGGTCGAGCAGGTACATCCAGGCTACGTGCCCGACACGATCTTTACGGAAGCGATCAGCACCGGTCGGCGCGACCTCAAGGAAGCGAAGCGCGGTTTGCTGGCTTCCCTTGACTCCATGATCACAGCCAAACGGGCACCCGCCGAGCGTGAAGCTGAACTCCTCGAATTCGCCTGCCAGGTATGGCAAACCCACCCAGCCGAAGCGGAGCATTTCTTCACCTGTGCTGCCAGGCGTCTTTCGCCAAGTCAGATCGTCCTGCTACCAACGCCCATCAGTTGGGATTCGGAGCAAGAGGTGGCCTTGTTGGCAGCTGCGTGGACAAAAGCGGTATCGGTGCTGAATCTACCGCAAAGCGTCGCATCGACATTAGAGGTGCTGGCGCTAGGGCATACCGGCACCGTGGATGCGCCCGATCAGGTGTTGTCGCTGTGGTCGAAGTGCTTGGACAAGACGGCTTATCAAGTACTGGCGCAGACCATCCTTACCGTCGAAGCTACCGACGATCGGCGACGCCGACTCTGGCGCCAGATCACATCACTTGATCCAATGCCGGCGCCACAAGAGCTTATTGATCTTGGCATCCGGATCTTGGCACTGGGCTCAGCACCGGAAACTGCCAGCGCGGTTAACGACAACCTGGAGTCTTTCTGCGTCCGCCTGACCAACCAAGAGAGCAAACTCGCTACTGCCCATACCTTCTTGAGAACACTGCCGCGTTGCTCCTCGATCAAGATCAAGACAAACCTGGCTCGTTTGACCTATAGCCTCGGTACCCATGCAGCGTTGGCATCGGTCGACGCATCCACACTCAGCGAAGGGGACATGCAGATAATCTCGGACGCGTTTGGGAAGGGGCGTGAATTGACCAAGCTGAAAAGTCGATTCGAAAAGGCTTCAGAAGAATGACGAGCAGCAATGTAATCACCACAGGGGCATCTCCAATGCAAATGACAGCTGGCAAGCTCGCCGACTACCTGGCTGCCACAGCCGTTACTCTCACGTAGAAGATGTACGTGTGATAGGCATCCACCTTACAAAACGTCGGGGAGAGCAGGTGGTTGAACCCAAGCCCAAGAAGACAGCTCGGCCTAAAAAGCCCGCGACTGGCAATAGCGCGAAGGTACGGCAGCCGCGGAAAATTCAATGATAGGTCATCCGCACCGAGAGGTGATTCCGTGTCAGTCGACCACCGCTTTCTTCACGACGTGCGGCAAGGCTGGCACTTTACTCATCCTGGCCATGTCAACGATGAATGATGACTCGGCCGGGATACGCCTCAATGACTCCTGTGGGCGAGAGCTTTCTAATGAGTTCCAAGAACCGAACGCGCTCCAGCCCCTCATTGCGGAACGGGTAAAAATTAAATGATGTAGTCATATTCAAACGCGTACTTGTCTCGGTTAGCGATGAAGCAGGTCGCGGTCATCGCGCTGTGCACGCGACTTGAAAGTGCGAAAGCCGTGGTTCAAAAGCTGGGCGTGTGCAGGCCGACCTTGTAGAACTGGAAAAATCAGTTACTCGGCCCAGAGGCATCCGCACCCATGAAACGCCGACAAGAAACTCCGTCGTCACCGGAACGAGAAGATTTGGAGCGGCAACTTGAATCTCTTCGGCTCGACGTGCGTCGTCTGGGATACGCCACCAACCAAAATGCAAGACTGGCGCCCAGCTTCATATGGGAGACCTGGATGCGTCGGAACAGGCCGCCGATCAGCAGGCCTTCTTCGCTCCAGTCGATTTGAAAGGCCTCGCCGAGTGCAAAGGTCAGCGGTACGAAGGCCCGTAAAAACTTGCCTTGCTCGCCGCGCCACGCGCGTATGAAGGCGGTGAGCTGGCTGTAGCCGCCGTCGTACCCCTCGGCCTTGATCTGTTCGAAGAGTGCTTTGGCACTTCTGTGGTTGTGCATTGCCTGAAACGAATTGGCCTTGAGCGCCTGCTCCAGCGTCTCTTGAAATGGACTGAGTTTGTTGAAGGTTGCGCACCGTTGGTACGCCGGCTGAGCGGCTTCGGGTGCTCCCACCCATAATAGTGTTTCTCGACAGCCCGGTACGCTTGGCTATCTAATGCAGCGACAGCTTGTCGCGAAAGTACATCCGCCGAATTTTCCCCAACATTTCCATGCTGATCACCCTGTGTTCTCCTGCTCGGAAAGCGAGCAGAAGCAGTTGAACACCTGGGTCAGTTTTCGGTCAGCGGCAACACGCCAGCAGCATCAACAACGCTGCCTGTAGCCTACGGTGTGTCGGGCGCTAGCATCCATGACTCCAACGCTCCGACCACATAGTCCTCAACGCCAACACCTCCTGCATGCAGCTCAAGAACCTCGCGGGCCAAGGCCTTGTTATTCGTTACCGTTTCGGGGGAGTAGCCTCCAAAATACGAGGCTTGGCTAATGTGCGATGGACGCACGTTCACAATCGTCTGACGGAAGGTCGCTGGCGCCGTCTCCTCATTAAAATGAACGTTGATCTCAATGAGATAGAGCGACAATCCGTCCGGGTCTGCCCAAAATTTCGAGTGCAGCTTAAACCTGATTCTATCCGTTTCTTGAGGCTTTAATTCGTGGTGAATCTTTTTCCTGGCTACGCTTCCAGCCTTCTCGGAGAGAGAGATGTCATAGGTAGCTGAAACATCCACAATCCGGTGATTCCGGTCTGTCACGAGGTTCCAATGCTTAACCGTGTGGAATGAAATTTCCTTAACGAAAGCGACTTCAGAGCCCGAATTTCTCAGCTTCAATTCGACTTCGGTAGCGAGATCATCCCGGTCTTTTTGATTGTCCTCGTCCTCATCAATCACCTCGTAGAAGTCGACAACCTTGAGGCTGTGAGCGGGCGGTGAAGGCTCAAATGAGTTCAGCACCTGCTTGATCTGGTCGTGCTCAAGCGAGAAGAGCTTGTTTTCCAATTGGCTTGCCAGAAAAACTTCTGAGCGATCTAAGTCGTGTAGATGTTTCAGTTTATCAACGGCTTCGTAGATGTGAGGGGAGACGCCCTTGAACTTATCATTAACGACGAAGTAAAACTCTCGAACAGGTGATAGATGATTCCAAAACCCCTTCAACTTTTCAAAATCTTCAGACAGCTTACTAAGTGCGCTTTTCGTATTTTTTGCCAATGACTCAGGCGCGTAGGACTGATAGTACCGACCCTTCTTGGCCACCCAGCCGTCATTGCCTCGATCTCCAATATTGCCGTACGCCTTCACCGGTTGAAAATCCGGATCGCTATAGGACATTATTTTGACGAACAAATCTTCGTATCTCTGACCATCTGATTCGTGAACCAGTAGTTTGAACGCAGTACGCATCTCACATCCTGTGCTGTGTTAATTATGTTGACGCTTTACAAGTGCTCCGAGCGACCAATATTGCTCAGCCTGTAGATCCAATCGTATCATATTAAAAAGGAGCTTTTTCATGCCTCCCCCAAGCCTAACCTTTTTAGTATTCCTCTTGCGTAACGGTGATCTACTCACCGTCGAGCAGCACGTGGAGTTGCTCGGTAGCGAGACACTGCTGGAATTCTAGGCATTTGGTTTGCTCTACCACATGGCCGATGCACTGGATAAGGCTCTTATCGTCCGGGTAGGTACACCGGGTCTGATTCCCCCGCTCTCCGCCAAAATGTGCTGTATCGATGATTGGTTTCGATCAAATAGTTGGGCAACTTACTGGAGAGAATCGCCTTTCTGCCAGTGATCCTACATCAATTTTTTCTGGTTTTCGGTGTAATAGATCCGAGGTCTCTGCTTCATCTGCAACACTTCTTCTGCTCACACAGAATTTAGTCATGTTGCGTCGACCGGTTAAATCCACAGCCGAAAGCGGACGCTTAAATTTCTCGTACTCGATCCCTGACTCAGGTCAGCTGTCCTAGCGGTTTTTCTACCATTCACACCTTTAGCCCTGTCCGTTTGCGCGAGCTAGCCAAGGGAGTAGTTTATTTTGGCCTAGTTAATTACTCATCGAAATTCTAAGATAGAAGCGGTACAAAAAACGGACGGAACGCGGTGATGGGCAAAAAGATCGACATGAGCAAACTCGCGGGTATCGAATATCATGGCACGCCCGGAGTTACCCAGCGGTGCGTAGACGCACTAAAAAGCGTTCTAGCCGCGGGTGAACGTGTACAATCGGCTTGGATTTTGTCGTGGTCCGATGGAGGAATAGGCGAGCACAGTATCCTGCTGACCGTCTCACCTTATCTGCAAATATTGATCAGGCCTGGATTCAGATCAGGATATTCAGGAACCGGACCGACAGGGCTTTCTACTGCCATTGGGTTGCTTCAGCTGTTTAAGGTGGATATTGAGGAATACGATATCGATGAGGAATTTCATCGTCGTTGCGAAGCTGGTTGCCTCCATTCATCTGATCTGAAAAATCTGACTCAATCTAGGCCCGTCCGACCCTCCCGATATTACGAATACGTTGAGCGGCCGTCCTATCGCGCCAAGGCTGATGTCATACACCTGCTTGAAGAGTTTCCACCTGTACTGAATTTGGGGCTGCTCGACGAACGACTGATCGATTTGTCGATTGGATTTCTCGACAATCCGGACTTCGCTATCACGACTGCTTTTCGAAGATTGGAAGATATCGTTCGAACCCGGATCGGAGTCTACGATAAGAGCAGCAACCAGCTTTTCACGCACGCATTCGAAGGGAATAGATCGTTGCTGCATTGGGATGACCCGGACGCAGGGGAGCAAGCGGGCAAATCCAATTTGTTCAAGTCCGTAACGATGGCCTACCGCAATCCACGCGCTCACCGAGAAGTTGTAATGAGTAGTCGTGACGCGGTTCGCGAGTTCATGCTCGTCAATCAGTTGTACCTCCTCGAAGCAGCTGCGGTACCGAGGTTGATCTAATTCATCTTCATGATCAGAAGAGCGCCCCGTCGCTCGACGAGAGTGATCGTCCAACCGCCTGTTAAGCCTTTGACACCGCAGGGTTCCTCACTGCTGGTGCCCCAATTGTGTAGTCGCCAGCGCAGGATTGACCCAGTTACCGAAATTTCATTGATCCAGGCTCTTACCTTGTGACTCACTACCAGTCCTGCTTTTTTGCCGATTGGTGTTGGGTCAGCGTGGCATCGGCCACTAGATCAATTCGGCGTCAGCGCCAACAGGTTGCGGCCTGATCGGCGCTATTGATCCCTTTTTGGACTGGTGAAGAAGACTTAGCCGTCGCGCTTGTGCCCTCAACTTCTTTGATCAAAGTGGCCGCGATTTGGGTCTTGGATGCTTTTGCTACTGCCTTAATATTTTCAGCTTTTGCAATTCCATCTAGCGCGCTCTTGAATTACCCGGACAGGATTTCGTCAAGGAACACCGTATGGTGCGCTTCACCGATGAACTGGCAATTACCAGACGCACCGTTGTGCCTAGCCGCGTTGCGTGGAGGCGGTCGGGTCGGCAAAATGACTCCACCTTGCCGACCTGGTACACCAGATGCCCACCTTTTTTGATAGCGACGACCTCGCGGATCTCTACAAGCTGCTTACCGAGGAAAAGCGGCCTCTGCCCGCGAAGGCCAACCTTACCCGCTTCGAAAGCCAACTTTTGAGTGACAGGGTTTCGACGCTTGTAGATCTGGGTGACTACCTTCTTACGACGGAGACTAGGCGGTACGGAGCGATCGAGAGGGTTTTAGGAACCCTTATCGATGAGCTGTCAATTCCCAAACAGTGGATTTTCCGCAAGCCCGCCCGGCCGGGAGACGAGGTGAGCGGCAATCAAGGGATGACGGCAGTGGACGTGACGGGTCTTCTCATCGCAATGGAGGCACTTGGGATGTCTGTAGACCCAAGTCGACTGACTAACGCGCTGACCCCTGAGCTTTCTGACCGCAATTACCTCACAAGCAGCGAGTTTGACATCCTTTACTACTCGCGCAGCGTCGGTAAGCAGCGCAAGGTTCTGAACGCTGACTGGAAGGGCGTCGAAGGTGCTCCTAAGCTTACTGAGCACAAGGATGCCGGGGGATACCGGTTTTCGATGACCTGGCGGGGGGACACGGCCATTTCGCTGGAGGTGCGTGGACCAAAATACCGGGCGCCCAGACTGCAAGAAAGCGTGACATGCGAATTCTGCGATATGACTTACGTGACAAACAACCAAGCTGATTCCCGCCGGCATCGCGTCGTGCATGAGCGGAAGCGGAGGGTGATGGAGCCTTCTGCAAACAAGCGTTTCGCGAAAAGGCTTGCAGCGGTCACCTCCGGTGAACTCATTAACTCAGAGAGTCCTTTATGGATGCACGGAGAGGCCTACGAACGCGCCAGGGCGTTTCGACGTGAGTTTGGGTATGACTTTGTTCAATGGCCTGGCTCCCAGTCCACGCGCGCTCCTGCGGACTGGGAAGGGTACCTATTTGCGGCTGGACCTGATGGCACGATCGCTGGGGCTTGCGGCTTCATGCAGGAGGAGTCCGGTTCTCGCAACGGTCAGTGGGGGTTGCATTGGATCTGGATCGCGCCCGGGTTCCGTCGGAGCGGCCTACTCAGGGCGCGTTGGCAAGACCTGCTCGACCGCTACGGTGATTTCCATATTGAGCATCCGATCTCGGACGCGATGCAGGCCTTTATCCGCCGACATGGGAGCGAGAAGCAAAGATCCCAAGTGCTACCGCCGCTGTAGAAACCTTAGGCGCAAAGGTTCAGTCATCGGGGCTTTGGCGTCCTCGCGATCACAGCGGGTATCTCTGCCTGGTGCCCAACCATTGCCAGTCAATTTGACGGCGGGCTGAGTTCAGCCCGCGCGCCGGCAGTACAATTCGCGACCCCATACCCGCTCTACCCGAAATCTCGCCTGAAATGGTTCATCTGCTGTTAAGCCGAAATTCTTTTGCCCGTCTACGATAACTGAGGCGGATCACAGCGGGGGAAGGGTAATGGGACCGTTTCTAAAACACTGCGTACAGCGCTTCACCCAAGTTTACAAGAACCCGGTAGTGGGTTACTGGTGCGCCGCTTTGATGATCGCTCCTGCAGCGGCCGTAGTTGCCCTGTATCCAATGAACTGGATACTGGGTGCAGATCGATTTTACATGACGACTATTAATGTTGAAGTGCTGCGTCCTTACTTCAGCATTCCCTTGGTAGCTGGGGCGATGATTGCTTATTTCAATAAAAATTGGGTCATGGCTGTGATGCTCGTACCAGGGTTGCTCTTCATAGTGAGCACCCCCAACGAGATTGGCGGTGTTTCAAACAGCCAAAAAAGTGATCTCTCTTTCTACCCTACATCTCACGACTTGGAAGTGATCAAAAGACGCATTGTGAGGCTGGACGAAGGGCTGGCTAACGGCGGTTGGATAGTTTCGCCAGCACCTCCAAATGTGCTCCTTAGTGATGTACAAACTCGGTGGGAGAATACAATGCTTCGCCCCGTTGAGATTTGGCTGGATGCCAGAAAAGCGGAGGACAGTATCCTCCTCATAAACGATATAATAAAGTTTGAGTTAGGGAATATCGAGCGAGCGGCCAATTGCGTTGTTATAAACAGGCCGCGCGAATGTCAAGGTTATGCCAAGTCAATACCTGTAATAAAAAAGAGAGTTGCTTGGTTGGAGTCCCGATTTAGAGAACTAAGCAATGAGTTGGGCGCGGGTCGGATGTATTCGCTTGTACTGGCTGCTGCTTCTGTAGATGAAACAGATTTCGACCTGTTAAGGCATCGTATGATCGCAAACAAAACGTACGGCGATTCCATGCTCTACATAATGTCAGCCTCAGTTGTATTTTCGCTATTGATCTGGGTTGCAGGGTTTCTCAATTCGACGTTTTATTTGTTTGTAGTTGCGACGGCTGTTGTCAGTTATTTTTCAACTAAGTCATCGGAAGTTGGCACTCAACAGATAGGTGTTGTAGTTGCTCTTTACCCGGTATTTATTGCAGTTGTTTCAGGATTTGTTCTTAGGTTTGCGCTTCGGGCTATCACAGATAACCAGGCGATATTTAAAATGTTCCCGAAGCAAAAGATCATAAGCGCTGCATATCTTTCAACAATTAAATGGTTGCCGTTTCCACTTGTGGTTGCTGGAGTTCTCTATGTAAGCGACTCGATGTACTCGGCTCTCTCCGATAAAATTTATGAAAAAGGTCAGGTCGCAAATAGCTACTTTGAAATTTATAAAAGCGATCCATGGCGCGATACGTTGCATGAAGATGTCAAAGCGGGTGTTTTACGCAAATTAAAATCAATCGAGGCGAAAATTCTTGCTCATTCTAGCGAAGCCAAAGGTGGCGTACAAGAAACGGTGCTGGCTACCCAAGCCAAAATAAAGGAAATGTTCGCAACTGTCCTGCCTGAACACATATACGAACTTTATCCGGATCTTGAACCTCCTGAAATTGGCAGTTGTTTTTGGTTTGTTGGGGTCAGTGCACCTTGTATTGCTAAAAGTATAGCGTATAAGCGTGTTGATGCAGCGTATCGGGGGCCGCGCAACAGATTGAAAAGCGCCTTGGAAGAGAGATTAAGCTCTATGGGGAACAAAGTCGTTGTAGGAATATCAACCGCAGCTGATGAAATTAAGCTGATTGTAGTAGAAGAATTTAAAATTGCGGAAAAGTCTGCTATCAATGCAGTAAACTGGACCTTCCTGGCAATGAGTGTAATGTCTGTACTACAGATGGCGTTCATGCTGCTTGTTTGCATACGGGGGTATCTACTCATATTTGGGCGCATTCTTTATAGTACTCAAGGGGTGCCCATAGCGGTCCAAGACAAAAACCCCTACCTCACTCTAGCCCATGGAATTCCGCAATCTCCTAGCAGCACCCTAACTATTCACCCGCATCAATATCCTGTTGACGGGAAGTATTTACCTCTGATTGCGAAAAGATCCTATGGTGCCGACAATGCACTGCAATCCACGCTGGTTATTAAGTCGTTCACAACAAAATGGTTGATAAGACGCTGCTGGAAGTGCCTTTTACTTTGCGACGTCACTCATATGGTGGGACAAGACCCTGTGTGCTACACGTCAGGTGCCGGCCGATCTTTTGTAGTGTGGACCATTCCTCCACATAGCAAAGTGTTCTTCGACTTTAAGCAGTTCGTTGGGATGTCTAATTCCTTGAAGCTAAAGAGGGAGATTTCTTTAAGAGTTGGCGGCTTAACATTTGGCACCACAATGCATGCTTATGTTGAAAGCGGTAATCAGGAAGGAGTACTAATCCAGGAGAGTTCTGGCTCAATAGAATTAAGGGATAAACAGTCAAACCCTCCAGTGGGCGCAGCTTTCAGATTTATGTCTTGGCGGGATGATACGGCGTTCAAAATAGCGTCACCCACGGGATGGCTAAGCCTCTACATCGATACACCATCGCTTGATCCTGAGCCTGGCTCATGGGTGGCGTATGATACGGATGGTGGCAGAAAATATGGGCTCGGAGTACTTACCGAGTTGGTATTGCTGTTGCGCCCGTAGCGGCGATCGAAGGGTGCGCCAGGCGGGCAGGCGGCCGTCTCACCAGTTGACCAAGGTTGACCCCACTGCTCAAACATGAAATGAGCGCTCAATGTTGGTGCTGACGCCGAATTGATCCAGTGGCCGAGATGACGCTGACCCAGTCTTATTCCTCGCGAACCATTGCCTATGCTGGATTTCTGGCTACTTGGGGTAGGGCAGTCTTGCGTCGGCACGTGGGTCAATTCGGCGTCAGCGTCTACACACCATGGAGCTGAGGGAAAAATACGATAATTATAGATGAGAGGATACGAAGTCGTTTGCGAAGTGTCTACGACCGATGTCGTCGCAAGGAGGTGTCACGCCAGGGGCCGCTTTTGGCCCAGAGTGTGTAAAAACGAAGGTATGGTTTTGAAGTCTGCGTTGCTACGTAGAATCTGCTAGTGCTTGGTTAATCAGCAGACCTGAAGTTTACGTAGGAACGTGATTTTCGTCCTGGTTCAGGCCGTTAAATTTGCTGTAAAACGTTTTTACACAACCTCGGCCGATGGCTGTCTGTCGTGAAGGACTGAAAACGACCTAAGCGGCGAAACCGTCCGGCCAACCGGGCGGGCTGATGCCTCAGACGCGCGACGGGCAGACCAAATGGCATAAATCAAGAGCACAGCGAGATCACGACCCTGCTGATGTTACCTTGCTCTACCTCTAGTCCAGGGTCACATGAGCTGGTGTAAACCGCGCCCTCTTTAACATTAAATCGGTAGTGACGGACCGCGCCCTTTGACTTCGGAACGTATGCTATTTCTGTGAGCTGCTCCATTAGCCATCTCTCTTTGCCATTCATGGCAGGCGGTGTGGCGAGGAGAATTGACTCGATTGCCGTACCAGCTGACTTGAACAAACTCAGATCTTCCAACGTTTGGACGTCGGAAACCATGAGCATGTGTCGCGATGTGGAATCGCCACTGCATTTGAGGACTGTGACATAAAACCAAGGTAACGGGATGATCTGCTCCACGCACGACCACAGATGGAGATCCGGCTCCAACTGGGAAGAAAAGATCATTGCGTCTCGCCGATAGGTTCTAAACATAAAAATCCCCAAAATGAACACTATAGATTGTAGCCCTATAGAGTGCACAAAAGGCCTTATCTTTCCATTTGCGAGTAAAGCAAATGGAAGTAAAACAAGCGTTCGGGTTAGCGCTTCGCGCCTTGCGTATCAGCCGAGGATTAACACAGGAGGATTTTGCTCTAGTCAGCAGCCGTACCTTCTTGAGCTCGCTGGAGAGAGGTATTAAAGGTGCGACCATAGAGAAGGTCGACGAGCTGGCGGGCACGATTGGGGTGCATCCGGTATCCGTCATCATCGCCTGCTACCTCAAGAAAGACCCAGACATTAAGCTGGAAGATCTCCTTGAGCGGGTCCGCAGCGATCTCAGGTAGTACGACTCTCATGTGGGGCTTTGACTTACTGAGGCCGGTGCGCCGTGCCGAGGTCTTCGACGTGATCGAGTTGCAGGTCTCCTGGTCCGCGTTACTGGGAAGCGGCTATACAGCAAGCGCTATAAAGCAGCCAGTCCGGAATTGGAAGATTTTGCCTCACCTCCAGTGGTGCCCATAGCTGTCTGACGCATTCAAATACTCGGTCAAACCTGGATGGCCTGGTTAGTCAAGCCCGTGCAGAGCAAACATGAGTAATCATTTGCTCATCGTTTTCGTACCGGCTCCATTACGTCTTCAACATCCAACCCTTTCAATAGGCACCGATGCAAAATCACGGACAGCGCTTCGTAGAGCCTATCGCGCTGTGTAATCAAGGCGGCATTTTCCGCCTGTAGATGAGCAATGCGCTCTTCGAAGCTTCTCCGCCGGCGGGCACCGTCTGGATCTCTTCCGCTTTCCTTCAGTTGTGCGATACGGGCGGACTCGATCCGCCGACCACGATCTCCCACTAAGGTCGCGCGGCTCGTCAGGCCCAATCTACGCTGCACTTCGGGGCGTGAAATAGGCGCGAGCTCCAATCCTAAGCTAACCATTTGGGCGAGGAGGGCGTCGATCGCCTCGTCCAACGTGCCGCCCCTCAAGATCTGTCGTTGCGCCATGTTCGCCTCTAATCGTCTGAAACCGAACTGTGTCGTTTGTCCGTGTCCGCAATCGTCATTGGATGCCCATCTGGAAACACGCGTTGCACACCTGCATTGGTGTCGCGCGCGAGGACAGATTTTAGATTGTTGAGTTTGTCCTCCTGGTCCGCCAGCCATACATCGCTGCCTGCCTCTCCGGCGCCGGCGTCGCGCATGATAGTAATTGCGGTCGTAAGATTCTCGGCTTGTTTCTCAAGGTTGGTCCGTTCCGATGGAGTGCCCATCAGATGGAGATGCGAGCAGCCATTCCAGCACTGAAGATGCTTAGGGCAGGGCGCTTGGGAGAAATCGTGAATGCAATCTCCAAAGGGTGTCACATGCAGCGCCGTAGCGTGCACGGTGAGGAATGCTTCTGCAGTTGTCGTGCCTTTATCTGACAGCAAAGCATGGTAGCTGTCGGTCAAAGCGCCCTGAATTCGCTTTTCTCTTATGCCCGTATGTAGAAAGTCGATACGCTCGTGATGGCTATTGAACGCCAAGAACTCTTGTTGGGCTGCGTTGTTTTCTTCAATGCTCGTGTGCTGGTAATAGACATTCTGGTCGAGGCGCTTTCGCCCCAGGGCCAACGCCTGCTGAACGTCACTCATGCCGGTCAGATGGTAAATAGTGTTTCGCCAGTGTCGAGGTTGGTGGCTTGTTAGCCTAATCGGAGCTCCATCAGACTCGGTCAATGACCGACGCGAAAAAATGGACGGATACTTTTCATCATTACCCAGCGCGCGATTGATATCCACGAGGGTTACCCGACGCGGGATTGCCCGAAACACATTTGCTTCCCGCCCACCGAGGCGGAATTGACCATCAAACGCGATGGCTAATGTTTCGCTGGTTTGTAGGACAACACAGAGCTTACCTCCAACATTTTCAGTAAGCGCTGCATGACCCCGAAGTTTGGGAACGAGAAAACGCTCAATATCACCGGCCAAGTATCTACGCTCGATATCGTTATACTGATGGTTAGTCCCGTCTAAGGGGTGAACTCCGTTTCGGGAAAGATACACAGAGAGATTCCTAAGGGTATCTCGGTTCTCGCTAAACCCGAGCCAATCTAGAACCTCAATCTCTGACATTGCTGTTTGTGGTGAGTAGCTCCAGAGACGCCCTGGATGGGCTTCTTGCCACCTAGCGAGCTCTCGCTGCTCTTGGGTCAGCTTCTTCAATCGTTCGACCGCGCGCCTAGCTAAAGGAACGTCGCTTTCTGCGAACCAATGAACTCGGGATTGAAATTGCTTTTCCGCAAAGTACCTGATCCCGCATTCGACTATGGGTTTACCATTGGCATCTACAACCACCTTTCCTGCCGTCCCTTTGATCGGCCTTTCGACCCAACAGTCATAGGGAATTACTGTTACCTCATTACCCCGTTGCCCAGTCGCGATCAACAAATCGATCACACGCAGCAAAATTTCTTCGCCCTCACTGATCGGGTGGTTCGAGCATAAGGCGTAGGCTTCCATCGCCTCGCGAGAAGGCAACCTGTCATCAGATTTACGCTGTTTTACCGCACGATCAGGATCGTACAATGAAATGTAGTCGTGGCGACGTTTCTCTGGTTTTGCATCATGCGCAAAGTGGATGGCGATCTCGGTTAATTGCAGATTATCAATCGTATCCGCAACTACTTGAAGATGAGAGATCGCGTCGTAGAGATTCTTGTAGCCACTGTCGCGGAGAAACCCTACGACGCGGTCGAAATCGCCTCGCGTCAACAGTGTGGGGTCGGATACACCGCGCTCAAATAACGGGTTGTACAACCGCCGGACGGCAATATTGTATGCCGCCGCCATCGAAAACTTCAGGTTCCGGGTGCGTTGCAGATACACAATCAAGGCCTTGCTAAAATCTTGGAAAGTGAAGGGGAGTGGCCCCTTAGGCGGGGCGGGATAGCCTGTCTTCTCGAGGGCTTGCCGATGCGTTTCGAAGGTAAGAGCATGTTGGTTATCCCGTTGTGGTAACCAACTTCCGACGTCCCACACCGGTGACGCCCACGTTGTTGAAATTGGCAACGACTGAAAAAACGCTTGCTCCTGTGTAATAAAGCCCTCGAGGCTCTGCCTTGCCCTAGACAGCGTCATCTGCGGCATCCTCCGAGTACTGCCGGCAGCGTTCGATGGTAGCGCTTACCGCCAGGATGGTTGTCTGATGCTGGGCGAGGGGCCGGTTGTGAATTAGGTCACCGGCTTGTTCTGCCATATCAATGAACCGTTGAGCCTCCCGTTGCAGCGCGTCCTTCACCTGCTCATGGCGGCCGTCAGCAAAGGGGTGAAACTTCTTGCAGGTGTAGCAGGCGTAGACGGGATTGTAGGGGCAGTGCGTATGAGCTGGCAGGGCACAGGCACCGATGTCCCCGATGTACTGCGTATCGATTACGCCGCGGATGGCTCTTTCTGCGACTGTATTTCGGCGCTGGACGATTTCCCCGGTTAATAAACTGCGCATAATGCGCTGATAGGAAGGGCTTTTACCGAGTGCTTTCTCTTAAATCCGGGCAATGTTGGGGGTTGCCGTTACGTAAGCACGCGCCGCAACCGTGCTGTTGTGGCCGAGCAGCTCGGCAATCATGTCTGCCGGAGTACCCTGATCCGCCAAACCTTGCCCGAGGTGATGACGCAACAACATGGTTACCTGGTTCGGCTTGTCTATCCCAGCTTCGCGTAGCTCGTATTTGAGGCCCACAATGATTTCGGTTACAGACAGGCGCCTTCCACGAGGACTGACAAATAATGGTTCACAGTCGTTACCAAATCGGCGTTGAATTTCTGAAATGTGCCGTGAGATTTTTTCACCCAACCGCGTGGTTATTTTGCGGGGCCGTCGCTCAGGTCTGCGCTGACCGACCTTTTTGGCCATGGGTAACCACAGTGTGTAATACGTTTCATGATCAGCGCTTTCGATGAACTCAAAATCCGCAATATCAAGCGAATGGAATTGAATCGAGCGCGGGCCTAGTTCGAAACTTAAGTGGAGCATCATGTTGAGCTGAGCTTCACTCCAGTCTTTGGTCTGGATATCGCGCTCAATTCGCTGCAGTAGCCGGATCTCTTCATCAAGGGCTAAACCGGACTGGGATAGAAATATACGTTCGTACGGATCAAGGCGGCTCGTCTTGATTTCTTTAAGTGCTAGATATGTTTCTTTATCAAAGCCCAATATTCCTCGATTAAGGGCCCAGCGATAAAACGTTCTAAAAAAAATAGTGCTCTCGCGAAATTTCGCCCAAGTACTTATGGTCGTGACCACCTCTTGTCGCGTCCAAGGAAACTTGGCTGAGATATCGCTTTCAGCTAGTCGTCCGAACACCCCGGATGCTTTGAATGCCGTTACAGGTGCATACTTTTCCAGTGCATAGGCCACGAACGCTTTGGCGATTTGCATGAGGTTCGGATTCAGGTGGAGCGCATCCCAATCTATTTTCATAGCCGTTCCGCCGTCGTACCACGTCCAAACGCTCAATCGAGTATCGACGTACCTTGGTTGGTCATTAGTGCGAGTTCGAATGGCAACCTGAGCCGGGCCCTTGAATACGTAAGCCGGCAAAGAGGAGGAGGGTGCAGCGTGTTCTTGATCGGCTGATTTGGTCAAGGCGAACCTCCTTAACTGTCAAGTCGGCTCCAGGCTGCCGAGGCACGCTGGGCATTGTGGCGGTTGGCCGACTCGGCTAGATAACGACTTGCATAACGGCGTGGCATCGTCGAAGTGCCAGACCAGCCGCAGACTCGTCGGAGTTCGTCCGTGGCCCGCTCGAGGTCATACCCACGCTTCTCGACCAGGTAAGCTAAAAACCGGTCGGCAAAGGTGTGGCGAAAGTCATGCGCGGAAAGTGTAGGCAACAATCCCGGATGAGCCAGTTCAACGGTCAGAAACAGTCGATCAAGGACGTTAGACAACGCGCGGATCGACAACGGACGACCTCGGTCAGAGATGAACAAATAGCGGTACAGCAATTTCATTGGTCTGCCGTTACGTATGGGGCGCCGATCGCCCTGGATATAGTGCTCGTAGACCTCATACAACTGTGCGGAGATACCTACTGTCCGTCCGTGGGTTTTCAGCGCAGGCTCTTCAGCGCGCGGGTCGCCTGGGTCATGTTCGCGGTCATTGATGCTGACATAGGCATGCTGAGAACCCTGATTGATATCCGTGGTGTAGAGCTTCAGAAGCTCTCCGCGACGGATACCGGTCTCCAGCAGCAATTCAATCATTAGCCAATTGCGCAACTGCAATCGTTCCGGAAACGGATTCTCCGCAGCGCCCGGGCGAATCAGTGTGCGAATGATCTGGAGTTGCGTATCTGTCAGGCTGCGGTAACGAGTGCGGTCGGGACGAACATTGATGATATGGCTCTCAAAGCGTCGTTCAATGACGTCGGCGACATCTGCAAATACCACCTCGATGTTAGCCAGGGTGGTTGAGTTTTGACGGGCGCGCGGGATGTAACGGGTGACACACCAGGACAGGTATTGCTTCAGCAATCGCAGGTACTGGTCACGAGTACGCGGATCGACATGCGGAAAAGGTGCCGTTGCAGCTGTGCCGATTCGGGCGACCAGATTATCGGCCTGACGGCCGCTTTGGAGCCAGATGGCGTAACCATCCAACAAGGCGAGAATCGCCTCAAAGTGACAGGCCAAGATGGCCTCATCGATATCCAGATCTCGGCTGTTGGCATAGGTGTAGAAAGCCTGGATCGCACGCAGGTGCGCTGCGGCGGTGTTGTATGCACGATGCCTGAGCTTGAGCTGGACGTAGATGAATGGGACTAGCTTGGGCAATGGCGCCGCCTGACCATCCTGCACAAGCAGCGGTACCCGCTGACCAGAAGAGTAACGGCACTGAATCAGCTTCATCGGCAGCCACCTCATTCAATGACGCGCCATGAACACGAAGTACATGGCCCGTTGAGAGCGTGGACGGCAGAACCGGGTTTGTCGAATCAGTGCCTTAAGAGCCTCATGAACATTTCTAACATAGCATCTGGTTTAACATAATATACATTACACGTAACAATGTATTTCACGATTAGCCCGGTTGCGCGCAGATTCTGCAGCCCTCAATCCACCTCAAGCCCTTATCCTCGTGTAAGCCTTTCTATCAACCTCGAATACTCAGGAAACCGCTCACTGAGCTTTTCTCGATCACCCAACTCCATATCCGCGTAATCAAACCCCGGCGACACCGCTTCACTGATCAAACCGAATCCTGCCGATCCCTCTACAAGCCGCGAAGCTTTCCAAACGCCGCCAGGTACATTCAACTGCAAACATTCTCCCGCAATGACATCGCTGCCCATCAAGACAGTCTTCAATGTGCCGTCCGGAAAAATCAGCGAGTACTCGATGGCATCGCCCAGATGGTAGTAATGAACAATATCGGACTGGTTCAGATGAAAATGCCCAACCGGAGAATCTTTCGTTAACAGATAGTAAATCGACGTCATCCGGTAACGCAGGCCACCCGTGGTTATGACCATGCTTTGATCATCCGACTGATACGTTCTGCGGTAGTAACCGCCTTCCAAATGCGGCTCCAGATCTAGCGCTGCGACCAGATCGACGATGCTGAATGCTTTTAAAGTCATTGCGCAAACCCCTGTTGTGCGAAATTGATGCACGTTCGCAGCATTTAGCAACATAACTCGACTAAATAGTGCTTTAGATGAGTTAGCCCTGTCGGACGCTGACAGGCGCATGTTGTTCCATCAGTTCGACCACCCAATCGATGAACACCCGCAGCTTGATGCTGATATGCCGGTTTGGCGGATAGGCCACGTAGAGTGGCATCGGATCGAGCCTCCAGTCTTCGAACAGTTGCACCAGGTCACCGCGGTCCTCGTGAATTCTGGACATGTATTTTGGCAGCCAAAGTACGCCCAACCCGGCCAGCCCCGCGGCGATATAAGCATTGCCATCGTCGACGGCCAATACGTAACGGCCTTTGATTTGAAGGTGTTCACTGTGGTTATGCATGGCATAAGGCACCGGTTTGCCGGTGCGTGCCCACAAGAAACCGACGATACGATGATCCGAGTCTTCCAGTTCCTGCGGATGCGCGGGTGTGCCGTTGCGCTTCAGATAATCGGGTGAGGCAAATACACCCAGTTGCAGGTCCCCTACCCTCCGCGCCATCAGCGACTGGTCCGTCAACTCGCCGCCGCGCACCACGCAATCGACGTTTTCATCAATCATATCGACGAGGCGATCACTGACGCCCATGTCGATCTGGATGTCGGGATATCGCGCGTAAAACGCCGGCAATGCGGGTATCAGGATCGAGCTGGCCAGCGGGCTGGGGACATCCACTCGCAAGCGGCCCCTGGGCAGTGTTGATGCGTCGGACAGGCTGGTTTCCGCATCGTCCATGTCGGCCAGTAGCCGCAGCACCCGCTCGTAATAAACAGCGCCATCGGCCGTGACGTTGACTTTGCGAGTCGTACGGTTGAGCAATTTAACGCGTAACCGGGCCTCCAACTGCTGCACCAGTTGCGTCACGGTGGTCTTGCTCATGTGCAGCGTTTCGGCGGCCTTGGTGAAGCTGCCCGCCTCCACGACTCGAGCAAATGCCTGCATTGCATCAAATCGGTCCATTGTTGCCCCGGCTATCGATCGGATTGTTTGAGTTTCACAAACAGTGATGCCTAAGGTTGCTCGTTTATCAGCCGCGCACAAGTACTTACAGTCTCTCCAACGTTATATCCGGGTCGGTTTTGGCCCTTCGAGGAGGCACCGCATGACACCGCGTGATGTTGTTTTTCCACCTGGACGCCAGGCACTGTATGAGCGCAATCGCTATTCGCCTGCTATTCGTTCCAATGGGTTTTTATTCGTTTCCGGGCAAGTAGGCAGCACCGAGGCGGGTTCGCCCGAGCCCGCACTGGAAGACCAGGTCCGCCGCGCGTTCAACAATCTCAATGCCATTCTGATGGAAGCGGGTTGCACCTTCGACGATGTGATTGATGTCACCATCTTCATGGTCGATCCCGAATCAACGTTCGAGAAGATCTGGAAAGTAATACCGGAATTCTGGGGTAACGCGCCGCACCCGACGTTAACCGCCGTCGGCGTGACGTGGCTCTATGGCTTCCAGTTCGAGATCAAGGTGATCGCCAGGCTCGCGGAATCTACAACCGGGTGATCCATGCCGCGGGGCGCCCCATTCATCAACATCCGAGACAAGCGCAAGCGCCCCGCTACACTTCCTTATCTGCGCCGCACCCTCCCTGGCGGCCGCCGATATGGAGGTTCCCCATGAGCGACAGCACCGAACTCTCGACATTCACCGGTTGGGCCGCAACAAAGGCCGGCGCGCCACTCGAGCGCCATAGCTATGATCCCGGCCCGTTGGGCAGCGAGGAAGTGGAAGTCGCCGTGGAGTATTGCGGGGTCTGCCATTCCGACCAATCGATGATCGATAACGAATGGGGCATCAGCCAATACCCGTTTATTCCCGGCCACGAAGTGGTCGGCAGCATCGTTCGCGTGGGCCCGCAGGTACGCGGTCTAAAAGTCGGACAACGGGTCGGCATCGGCTGGTTCAAGGGCAGTTGCATGCATTGTTCTTCGTGCATCGAAGGCTCCCACCAGCTCTGCAACACTGCCAAGCCCACCATCATCGGCAGCAACGGAGGTTTCGCCGACCGCCTGCGCTCACACTGGGCCTGGGCGCTGCCGATTCCAAAAGGGCTTGACCCGTCCATGGCCGGCCCCTTGTTCTGCGCCGGTTCGACGGTGTTTAACCCTTTGGTGGAGTTCGGCGTCAAACCCACCGACCGGGTCGGCGTGGTGGGCATCGGCGGCCTGGGGCACCTGGCACTGCGCTTCCTGAATGCCTGGGGTTGCGAAGTCACGGCTTTTACCTCGTCGTTGAACAAGCAGGATGAAGCCAAGCGCCTCGGTGCCCACAACGTCATCGCCTCGACCGACAGCAACGCCCTGAAGGCCATTGCCGGCACCCTGGATTTTCTGCTGGTCAGCGCCAGCGCCGACCTCGACTGGGCAGCCATGCTCGGCACGTTGCGCGGCAAGGGGCGCCTGCATTTTGTCGGCATCGTGCCCAGCGCCATTCCGGTGCACGTGTTTGACCTGATTCCCAGACAAAAGAGCCTGTCCGGCTCCCCCGTGGGTTCGCCCAGCAACACGGCGACTATGCTGGAGTTCTGCGCACGTCATCAGATCCTGCCGCAGGTCGAGCTTTTCCCGATGAGCAAGGTCAACGAAGCCATCGATCATCTGCGCAGTGGCAAGGCGCGCTATCGCGTCGTGCTGGATGCGAGCAAGTGACCGACTGCTGATGGGCGCAGCCTGAGAACGGAGTAATGGATGCTTTATTTTCAGCAAATGTTGGGCACCGCCGTGTTTGCCATCACCGGGGTGCTGGCGATCCAGAAGGCGGGGGTCGATGTGTTCGGCGCCGTGGTGCTGGGCATCATCACCGCTATTGGTGGCGGGACCGTACGCGACCTGATACTCGATCAACCGATTTTCTGGATCGCAGACTTCAACTACATCTGGGTTGGCCTGATTGCAGCCACGCTGGCTTTTTTTCTCACCAAAAGATTCCAGCAGCGCTATCGCCTTTTGCTGTACCTCGATGGATTTGCGGCCGCGCTGTTCGGATTGGTCGCTACCGAGAAAGTGCTCGGATTGCATCTCGCGGCACCTTTTGCCGTGATGATGGGTGTACTGACCAGTATTGGCGGCGGCATCGTGCGTGATGTTCTGGCCGGCAGAACTTCCTTGTTGATGTCGCGTGAGATCTACGCCACGCCGATCCTGCTGGGGTGCATCGTCTATGTCTTGTTGCGCGATGCATTCCCGACCATCCAGGTCGCTGGGTGGATTGCCTTGCTCTTTACCTCGGGCCTGAGGTTTCTCGCGATTTACAAGGATCTGCAAATGCCAACGATTTTATCCACCCGACAGGGGTAAAAACGAAACTGACATTCGGTGCTACACGCAATGAACCGTTCAACGCTGATCGATTCGAGCAGTGTTGCTGGTAAAAAAATCTACTCAGGAGCTTGGTTATGAGAATCATCGCGACGTTTGTATGCACACTCTTGTTCTCGCTGGCTTTGCCATCGCCGTCCTTCGCCGCTTCAAATTGCAATAACGCGGGCAGTGCAAACGCTGCCAAAAACTGCGTAAAAAACAACAATGATCAAAAAGGCAATTGCAACGGTAATGGCAACTGTGACAAAGCCAAGAATGCCAAAGACAAAGCGGATGATCACGCGGTCAGCTGCATGGAGATCAACAACATGACCCTGCGCCGTCAATGTCTTGATAAGCGCAGGGATTGATTGACGGACGCCAAGTGAATAGCGAGAGCTCTTCGACAGTGCAAAGACGAGCCCTCGCCTCCCTCACTGGTACGGCCCAACCGCCCGTATCCAGCAGCGCGCAGAAAATACCAACGCTTGCATAAAACGACCTAGAACACAGCCTCAATTAAGCAGATTCTCTCGCTCGCCCCCAGGCCAGGCCTGCGTAGGCTGACAATCGAGCGGCGGTTCAGTTCTAGTCATCAAGACTGCCCGCACTCATAAAAATCCGTGACTACACTGACCCAAGTACATCGCTTGTGCCACGAGGGGGCGACCATGCTGGATTACTTCGCACTAGGCCTGCTGTTCTTTGTAGGGCTGGTCCTGTTCTACGGAATCATCGCGCTACACGACATTCCTTACGAAATCGCCGTACACCGCAATCACCCGCACCAGGATGCGATCCATGCCACTGGCTGGGTCAGTTTGTTCACCCTGCATGCGCTTTGGCCATTTCTATGGATCTGGGCGATGGCGTACCGGGAAGACAGGGGATGGGGGTTTGGTGATGGCAAGTCACCACAATTTCATGTTGCGCATCTGGAACAACAGGTTGCCGATCTGCAAAGTCGCATTGAGCGACTGGAGACGGCTACAGGCACTGCGCGGGGCAATCCAGCGTCGGACAATCGAGGCGAGGGAATCTAAGCCATGGATCTTCTACTTATTCTGACTTATGCCGCCATCTGCGTTGCCATCTTCAAGATTTTCCGCATTCCACTGAACAAATGGACAGTCCCTACCGCCGTCCTCGGCGGGATCCTGATTGTGGGCGCATTGATTTTCACGATGAACTACAACCACCCGTACTCAGAGGTCGCGCGTTCTTACTTCGTCTCCGTGCCCGTGATTCCGGTGGTCAGTGGTCAGGTGATCGACGTGCCGGTCAAAGGGAATGAGCCTCTGGAAAAAGGCGACGTGCTGTTTCGGATCGATCCTGCTCCGTTCGAGTACAAGATCCAGTCCATCAAGGCACAATTGATCTCGGCAAAAGCTGATCGTGCTCGAATCACTGAGTTGATCAAGCGCAACTTCGCCACCCAACGAGAACTGGACGTCGTGATTGCTCGATCCGACGATTTGCAGGCACAACTGGACAGTGCCCAGTATGAACTGGACAACACCACCGTTCGCGCCCCGAGCAAAGGCTTCGTGACCCATGTTTCCTTGCGTCCGGGCATGATGGCGACCAAGTTCCCCTTGCGCCCCAGCATGATATTCATCCCTGACGAGGGGCATTATTTTGCCGCCTGGATGCGTCAAAACAGCCTGTTACGCCTGTCGGTCGGCGATGAGGCGGAAGTGGCTTTCGATGGCATTCCCGGCAGAGTCTTCGAGGGACGGGTCTCAAGCGTCATCACCGTTATCGCAGAAGGCCAGGTACAGCCCTCCGGAACGTTGATCGGCTTCACCGGCTCACCGCCGGCAGGCCGGGTACCGGTCATTATCGAGATAACCGATCCGGACTACGCCCAATACAGTAGCCAGATGCCGGGCGGCGCGTACGGGCAGGCAGCACTCTATAGCAAGCACTTTGAGCACATTGCGATGATGCGCAAAATCCTGCTGCGCATGGCTGCGTGGATGAACTACATCTTTCCATTCCATTAATAAAATAACAGGCGTCCCCTTTTACCAAGGGGCGCCTGCCCTCCTCTGCGTGTCCTCGATCAACTGCATTGTCTGTCACTGCACGCCGCCGTCCAGGCGCCGCGTGGTCAGTGGCGTAGGGATTTAACGCGGCATGAAAAGTTTGGGTTGGAGCACCTCATGAACCAACAACGTAGCGATCAGGACGATCGGCTTTCAGGATTAACCCCCCGGCGGGTTGTGAGTTCCCTGTTACCGGAATGGCTCGGCAACTATCAACAGGGCTGGTTCAAAGGCGATGCCATCGCGGGTCTGACCGCCGCAGCCGTGGTCATTCCCAAGGCACTGGCCTACGCCACCATTGCAGGGCTGCCGGTACAGATCGGCCTCTATACCGTATTGGTACCGATGGCGATCTATGCCGTGCTCGGCAGTTCACGCCCGCTCAGCGTCAGCACCACTACGACGCTTGCCATTCTGGTCGCTTCCGCACTGGGCCAGGTCAGCCCGTCCGGCGATACGGCAACCCTGATCGTTGCCTCCGCCACCCTGGCCTTGATGGTCGGCGCCATCTTGGCCCTGGCCGGGATACTGCGCCTCGGCTTCGTTGCCAACTTCATTTCAGACCCGGTGCTGGTGGGTTTCAAGGCCGGCATCGGGATTGTCATCGTGCTCGATCAACTGCCCAAGTTGCTGGGCATCCATATCGAAAAAGGTGGTTTTTTTCACAACGTCATCGCCACTGTTGAAGGGTTGGGGCATGCCTCATTGCCGACCGTGGCCGTCGGTGTGTTCATGGTGCTGATTCTTATCGGCATGAAGCACTTTACCCCGCGATTGCCGGCGCCGCTGATTGCGGTTGCGCTCGGCATTGTCGGCATGAGTGTGCTGAACCTGGAGCAATTGGGTGTGTCGGCCGTGGGAGTCGTTCCAATCGGATTGCCCGCGTTGACGCTGCCCGACTGGTCGATCGTGTCGCAACTCTGGCCATCGGCCTTGGGCATTGCGCTGATGAGCTTTACCGAAACCATCGCGGCGGGACGAGCATTTGCCCGCAGTGATGAACCCGCGTTGCAGCCCAACCGTGAGTTGGTAGCGACAGGGTTTGCCAACATCGGCGGTGCATTGCTGGGGGCCATGGCCGCTGGCGGTGGGACCACCCAAACCGCCGTCAACCGCTTGGCCGGTGCGCAATCACAACTGGCGGGATTGATCACGGCCGGACTGGCACTGGGGACTTGCCTGTTGATCGCACCGTTCATTGGCCTGATGCCCAATGCCACGCTCGCCGCCGTGGTGATCGTGTATTCGATTGGCCTGATCCAGCCTTCGGAATTTCGCGACATTCTCTTGATACGCCGAACAGAATTTATCTGGGCGCTGGTGGCACTGGTCGGGGTCATGTTGCTCGGCACGCTGCAAGGGATCGTCGTGGCGATCATTGTTTCGTTGCTGGCACTGGCCTACCAGGTCTCGGACCCGCCCGTGCACATATTGGGACGCAAACCCTGCACCAATGTGTATCGCCCGCCCTCTGCAGAGACTGACGGCGACGAACACTTTGAGGGGTTGCTGATGCTGCGCCCTGAAGGTCGCATCTTCTTTGCCAACGCCGAACACCTCAGTACGAAAATCCGCTCGTTTATCGAGGTGGCAGAGCCTCGCGTTGTGATTCTCGATCTGCGCAGTGTTTTCGACCTGGAGTACACCGCGTTGAAAATGCTCACGGCGGCAGAACAGCGCTTGCGAGAAAAAGGCATTTCATTGTGGCTGGTGGGCATGAGTCCCAGTGTTTACGCGATGGTTATCCATGCTCCATTGGGCCAGGCATTGGGTGATACACGGATGCTCCCCAATCTGGAGCAAGCCGTTGCGGATTATCAACGCCTGCAGCGAGATCAACAGTGATTTCGCACGCGGCCCGGAAGGCGGATGACCTGCGTCATCTTGCCCTTGGTAATTTGAACTACCCTTTATTCGCAAGCCGTACCGGGAACTCGCAACCGGTACACACCCTATTCAAGACCACCAGAGGTTGAAGTATCGCGATGAAAAAAACCAATCGTGAAATAGCCGATTCTGCGGAAAAAAAAGCCGACACGCTTAGCCGCAAAGACTACGAAAAACAGCTCAAGACCCTGCACGTCGAACTGGTCAGATTGCAGCAGTGGGTGGTCGCCACCGGGGCCAAGGTCGTGATTGTTTTCGAAGGCCGCGACGGCGCCGGGAAAGGTGGCACGATCAAGGCGCTGACAGAGCGTGTCAGCCCGCGGGTGTTTCGTGTGGTAGCCCTGCCGGCACCGTCCGAGCGAGAAAAAAGCCAGATGTACCTGCAACGCTACATGCCGCACTTTCCGGCGGCCGGCGAAGTCGTGATCTTCGATCGCAGCTGGTACAACCGCGCGGGCGTCGAGCGGGTCATGGGGTTCTGCGACGAGAAGCAGGTCACCAGCTTTTTAACGCTGGCACCGATGTTCGAACGGCTTATGGTCAATTCCGGCGTGCTGTTGTTCAAGTATTGGCTGGAAGTCAGCCCTGAAGAGCAGGCCCGCCGGCTCAAGGAACGCATCACCGACGGGCGCAAGATCTGGAAACTGTCGCCGATGGACATCAAGTCCTACAACCGCTGGGACGACTACACGCGCGCCCGTGACGAAATGTTCGAAGCCACCGACACCGACTGGGCACCGTGGAACGTCGCTCGCTCCGAGGACAAGAAATCCGTACGGCTGAACGTCCTGACTCACTTGCTGGAGAACATCCCCTATAAAAAGGTCAAGCAAGAAAAAGTCAGCCTGCCGAAACGCAAAATTGGCGGCTACAAGGCGGCCAATTACCCGTTCAAATACATCGCTGAACCCTACTAGGGTTCAGCGCGATGCGACGGCCTTATTCCTCGGATTGGGCCGCTCGCGCGGTCTCCTCGATGGCGCGGATACTGACGGCGGCGAATATCGCCGTCATCAGGACGCCATTGAAACCCAGCAAGACTGCAAGGACACGCGAGAGAGGCGTTTTGGGTACCAGGTCGCCGTAGCCGATGGTTAAACCGGTCACGAACCCGAAGTAGATCCCGTCAAGCGCCCCCCACCCTTCCAGGTAGGCGATGATCAAACCGAACAGCACGATCGTAAACAACAGAATTGAGAAAATCGGCCAGACAACTCGAATGTAGAACCACACTGTTTTGTAAAACTCGCGACGGACCTGCTTTGCATGAGATTGCGTCATGACATGGGCTTCCTGAAGTTGAGCTTGGCGACATCTGAGTGCGTGGTGCAGTAACACCTGACAGCTTGGCACATGTGAGGAAAAAGGAGTTTTTGATGGCCGACTCAAGCAAAAAAATGAGCCTCGTGGGGCTTACTACACTGGTGATGGTCAACATGATGGGGTCGGGCATCATCATGTTGCCGACCAGCATGGCGCAGCTCGGGGCCATTTCCTTGCTGTCATGGATCGTCACCGCTGTCGGCTCCATGGCCATCGCCTACTGCTTTTCCCAGTGCGGCATTTACTGTCAGCGCCCGGGCGGGTTGTCCGCCTACACCGAAGAGGCGCACGGCAAGTCCGGGTTCTTCCTGTGTTCGTATCTGTACTTCCTGTCGCTGGCCATTGCCAACGTCGCGGTCGCCATCTCCGCCGTGGGGTACATGACCTCGTTCCTGCCCTGGCTGGGCACGGGCGCAATCCCCCTGTTCATCGGCACGGTCGGCCTGCTGTGGCTGACCACCGTCGCCAACTTCGGTGGCCCCGGCATTACCGGCAGGATCGGCGCGATCACCGTCTGGGGAGTGATCATCCCGGTGGCAGGCCTGAGCATCATTGGCTGGTTCTGGTTTAAACCAGAGATATTGGTGTCCGCCTGGAACCCGAATAACCTTTCCAACGCCGATGCGATCAGCAGTGCGATTCCATTGACCCTTTGGGCGTTCCTCGGCATGGAATCAGCGGCGCAGGCCAGCGATGCCGTTGAAGATCCCAAGCGAACCGTCCCACTGGCCTGTCTGTTTGGCACGCTCGGCGCGGCGGTGGTCTACGTGCTGTCGACGACCGTCATCCAGGGCATCATTCCCAATGAACAACTGGCCAACTCCTCGGCCCCCTTCGCGCTGGTCTACGCACAAATGTTCAACCCCACGGTCGGCACCATCATCATGGCGCTGGCGGTGATGGCGTGTGTGGGCTCGCTGCTGGGGTGGCAGTTCACCCTGGCTCAAACGGCGAAAATGACCGCTGACCAAGGGATGTTTCCGAAACTGTTCAGCAAGCTCAACCGGCACAACGCGCCCCTCATGGGCATGCTGGTGTGTGGTGTGTTGCAGACGCTGATGGCCCTGTCGACCATTTCGCCCAACGCCGCTGCCCAGTTCGGCAAACTGGTCAATCTTGCCGCCGTGACCAATCTGATCCCCTACGTGACGGCGCTGACCGGGCTGCTGGTCATGATGTACAAGGCGCGGGTTTCGCCAGCGGTTTATCTGCGCAACACCCCCGTGCTGCTGATCGCGATCGCCTATTCGTTGTACGCCCTGCACGCCTGCGGCAAGGATGCTGTGTTCGGGGGCGCCCTTGTGCTGGTGTTCGGCTACCCGCTTTATGGCTGGCTCGCCAAGCGCTTTGCCGTTATGCCTGCCACCGACCCCGCCAGGGTCGACACCCCTTAGCTCTGGTTTCTGGACGGTACTGACATCTGAACTCGGGGGAATCAGGACATGAACGCACAACGAAGCAAAACCATCGCACTGCTCTTTGCCTGCCTGCCGCTGCTGGCCGCTGCCAACACCCTTGAACGGGTGCGTTCAAGCAATACGTTGACCCTCGGCTACCTGCCGGATTTCGCCCCTTTTAGCGTCAAAGTGGGCGACAAGGTCCAGGGTTATGCCATCGGTCTTTGCGAAAAAATCGCCGACAAGATCAAGGCCGAACTCGGTTTGCCCGAACTACAGGTGAGTTACCAGCCTGTCACCGTCGCCGATGAGGTCAGCGCCGTGAGTTCGGGCAAGGTCGACCTCCTTTGCACACCGACACCGCCAACCCTTGAGCGACGAAAATCAGTGAGCTACTCGGTGCCTGTTTACACCGCTGGCCTCTCCGCGGTGGTGCACCAGGATGCCCCGGCGACGCTGCTGGACGTGCTCAACGGCAAAGTCGCTCACACCGGACCCACTTGGCGTGCCACCGTCAACCGTGGCCTGGCCAACCAGACTTACGTCACCACGGCAGGAGGTGTGACCGAGGCGTGGATTCGACAGCAGATGCGCTTGCTCGGCGTGGTCGCCACACTGATCACGGTCGACACTACCTCCGAGGGGCTCGAGTTGATTGCCAAAGGCAAAGCCGATGCCATGTTCAGCGAACGAATGATGCTCAGGAACCTCCTCGACAGCCGTTACCCGACCGGCAATCTGGTGTTGCTGGAGCGTATTTTCGAGTACGCCCCGACGGCCATGGCGGTGCCGCGTGACGATGAAGATTTCCGCTTGCTGGTCGACACCACGCTGAGTGAAATGTACCGCTCCGGTGAGATTGAACAGGCGTACGATAAGTACCTGGAAGGCGCCAGCGAGACGACCAAAAAGCTGTTCAAGGTCTATGCGCTGCCATAGCGCCGGTGAAAACAGACGGTGTCCACTGGAGAACTCCCGTGATCAAGCACTTGATTCCCCCCGTCATGGTCGCCCTCCTCATCGCGATCAGCGGTTCGTCCTGCCATGACCATCAACAGGACAACGATGAAAACGCCGTGCAACATCCACCGTTTACCGATGGCAACGGCAAGTACATCCCGCAGCAGCAACTTCAGCCTCCGATGATGCCTCGGCAGAGAATGTAAACACGGGTTGAGTTGCCGTGATCCGGGTGCCCTACCGATTCTCGCGTGTATGCCAAAGGCGCAGCAGGTAAATGGTTGAGCTCTGAATTTCATAACGTAGTTCGTAGTGGCCAATCAGGATTCGGCGCACATCGCGTGGCTCAAACTCTTCCAGGCGCTCACCAATGCGCGGATTAACCAACAAGGTGCCTGGAACGGCGGTGAGTTGTTGAACGGTATGGATGGCGGCGTCTTTGTTCACCGAGGCCAGAAATTCATACAATCGGGCAATGTCGGAAAGTGCTTTGCTGGTCCACTTCAACTCCATTAGCGCGGCACCGGCAACGGGGAATCTGTACTGAGACTGTCAGCCCACGCCTGAACAGCCTGATGATCGATCACGCGGCCAGCGTCTACATCGGCCAAGGCTTCACGGGTGAGACGACTGCGTTCTTCTTCCTGATCTATCCAGGCAGACAGCGCTTGCTTGACGATCCAGTTCTTGGAGCGCTCAAGACGCTCGGCAATCTCGTCAATCCTCTCGGCCAGATCTACAGGGACGTGAGCCGTCACAGATCGGGTTTTGACGTTAGTAGCCATGGTAGTTACTCCAGTGCTGCTCAGCGCAGCAGATTCGCTTTATGTATTTTCAGACGCCAAGGCCGATGCGGTACTCGCAACTACTGACTGACATTGCGATAGCTACCTTATTGCCGTAAATCACAATGCTTCATTACGATCTAAATTAAATCATAATTAATCACTTTGGGCGCAACAGTGCGGATGTGCGGTCAGTAGATGTCTGAATTGGGCCATGCGGTGGGTTGCAATGCGATGAAAACTCAAACGTGGCTCGGACTCCTTGGCATCGGCGCTCAACTGTCCTTCAGCTCTTGCGCAGGTGCCTTATACCACTTGTCCCTGGGCACCCACTTCTCAGCCTGCGGATCGCCCAAATAATGCGGCGACATGATCTGCACGCCGTACTCATTGAACACATCCTGAATATTGGCGTGCAGCATGCTCAGCAATTCCGCACGCGGTCGAGGCTCTCGAGGGATCGCCTGAGCTACCAGGCGGTATTCCGGATAAAAGTCTGATAACGCGGTTTGAAATACCTGCGGGGCCGGGTCTTCAAGAATGCCTTGGGTGCGTCTGGCGGCTTCCAGCAACATCGCTTCCACCTGTCGCCACGGCGTGTCGTAGCCAATGGTCACCACGGTGTCGACCACGTAACCGGCTCCCTGCACAGTGCGCGAGTAGTTCTTGGTCACGGTGTTGGTGATCATCGAATTGGGCAGGGTCAACACTTCGCCCAGGCCCGTGCGGATGCGTGTGGTAAACATGCCCAGCTCAGTCACCGTGCCTTCGTATTCGCCAATGCGTACAAACTCGCCGGGGCGCAATGTTCGGGTATACGTCAGGATCAACCCGGCCGCCGCTTGGCCAACCACGCTGGACGCGCCCAACGAAATCATCAAACCGATCAGCACCGACAAACCTTTAAATGCATCGGTGCCGGCGCCCGGCAGGTATGGATAAGCCATGGCCAGGGCAAACAGCCACACCGCCAGGGACACCAGGCGTTGGGTTGGTTGCAGGGTTTCATGGTTCAACCAACTGAAGGTGCCGGGGGTCGCCATGCGCCGAAGCACCCGGCGCATGAAGGCGGTAACGCCTCGGGCGATAAAGTAGATCGCCACCGCCACACCCAGCCCGGGAATGGCGCCGAGGATGCCTTGCAGCAAATAGTCGCCGAGCTCCAACAGGTAGGCGTTAAGGCTTTCGCCCCATGGCCGGGTGTAGGGGAATCGCGACAAGACAAACCCCAGCCATTCATAGGTCAGCAACACCACCACGGCCCAGCGCAGCAGTTCAAACGCACGGCTGACCAACGGATAGAGGTAACTGACGTCGAGAAGCTGTGTGCGCCCGACCTTCAGCGCCTGGGTATGGCGATGCACCAATCCCGGGAGTTTCTTCAGCAGTTTGCGCCGCAGATACGCCATGGCGTAGAGCAAGGCGATGAAAATGCCGGTGGCGAGCACCGCAGCGCCAACCGACCTGATGATCAACTGCACGCTGCGCGCTTCCTGGGTTTCAGCCACCACCAGACGCAGATTTTGCGCTGCCGCTTCGGCAGCCTGCTGCGCCGAGTCGAATTCGCTGGCGTCGAAATCCTTGGGCGAAACGATAAACGCGCGCCGGCTGCCCAGCAGCACCATATAGCTGTTCAGCACCGGGTCGACGGTGACGTTCAGGTCATCCGCCTCATCCAGCGCTTCGCCGATCACCGCTTTCGCGCGCTTGACCCGCGACACCGGGGGCTCACCCAATATCGTTGCGCGAAACACCATGACGCTACGGTTGGCGACCTTCAATTCAGCCGGTGCATCCACCACTTTGGGTGCATTTTCGGCCCACACCAACACCGACCCGAACATCCCGAAAACAATCAACATCACCGCGAGCAACCTGCTCCGCATGCGTCAGTTCCTTACGCCACAGGTTTAGATCAAGGGTCTGTATCGCAGCGTAGACGAGCGATGATTGGTTGTCAGATTCCCGCCGTTGCTGCGTGGTAAGCGATTGTGCAGCGGTCGGCGAACAAAAAAAAACAGGAGCGCGGCAAGCCGGGCTCCTGTTTTTTGTCTGGGCTTAGTGCATCAACAGCACTTCGGCCCAGCCTTGCTGCCATATCGAGCTTCCTGGCGTTCCCTGAAGAACACCTCGTAGCTCATCACCGGTTTATCCGGGTGCTTGTTCTGCATGTGCTCGACGTAGGTATCGTAGTCCGGCATGCCCACCATCAGGCGCGCGGCCTGGCCGAGGTATTTACCGAGGCGACTCAAGTCATTGAACATCAACATCCTCCTCCATCAAGCCTGTGGAATGGCCTGGAATGGCGCTTCTTTATCCGTGCGTTCCTTGGTGCCCCAGGCGGCGATGCCGACCTTGAGTGCGAAGAACAGAATACTGAAGACCACGAACAGGAACAGCGCCGTCAGCGTTGCGTTGGTGTAGGCGTTGAAGATCACATGCTGCATCTGGTCGATACTCTTGGCCGGGGCCAGCACCTGACCGTTGGCCAGCGCGTCGCTGTATTTCTTCGCCAGGGCGAGGAAACCGATGGCCGGGTTGGCGTCGAACAGCTTGATGAAGCCTGCGGTCACGGTGCAGATCAGCAACCAGACGGCTGGCAGCATGGTCACCCAGATGTAGCGCTGGCGCTTCATTTTGATCAGCACAACCGTTGCCAACATCAGCGCGATACCGGCCAGCATCTGGTTGGAGATGCCGAACAGCGGCCACAAGGTGTTGATGCCGCCCAACGGGTCGATCACGCCTTGGTACAGCAAGTAACCCCACATCGCCACGCAACCTGCGGTGGCGATCAGGTTGGCAGGCCAGGAATCGGTGCGTTTCAGCGCCGGCACGAAGGAGCCAAGCAAGTCTTGCAGCATGAAGCGACCGGCACGGGTACCCGCATCGACCGCCGTCAGGATGAACAGCGCTTCGAACAGGATCGCAAAGTGGTACCAGAACGCCATGGTGTTTTCACCCGGCAGGACGTGGTGCAGGATCTGCGCAATACCGACCGCCAAGGTCGGCGCACCGCCGGCACGAGCGAGGATGGTGGTTTCACCGATGTCCTTGGCCACCGCTTGCAGGGCTTCCGGGGTAATCGCAAAGCCCCAGCTGCTGACGGTTTGAGCGACGGAGACAACATCCGCGCCGACCAACGCTGCCGGGCTGTTCATCGCAAAGTACACACCCGGCTCGATCACCGAGGCGGCAACCATAGCCATGATGGCGACGAAGGATTCCATCAACATGCCGCCATAACCGATGTAACGGGCATGACCTTCACTGGCCAGCAGTTTCGGCGTAGTGCCGGACGCGATCAGCGCATGGAAACCCGAGACCGCGCCACAGGCGATGGTGATGAACAGGAACGGGAACAACCCGCCTTTCCACACTGGGCCAGTGCCATCGATGAACTGGGTCAGCGCAGGCATTTTCAGGTCGGGCATGGTGATCAGAATGCCGATCGCCAAGGCCACGATGGTACCGATTTTCAGGAAGGTCGACAGGTAGTCACGCGGGGCCAGGATCAGCCACACCGGCAGTACCGCCGCGACAAAACCGTAACCGATCAGCATCCAGGTGATCTGAATGCCAGTAAACGTAAAGGCCTTGGCCCAGACCGGATCAGCCGCAATCTGCCCACCGAGCCAGATCGAACCGAGCAGCAACGCCACGCCGACCACGGAGATTTCGCCAATGCGACCCGGGCGGATGTAGCGCATGTAGATGCCCATGAACATCGCAATCGGGATGGTCGCCATCACCGTAAAGATGCCCCAAGGGCTTTCGGCCAGGGCTTTCACCACGATCAACGCCAGCACCGCGAGGATGATGATCATGATCAGGAAGCAGCCAAACAGCGCGATGGTGCCGGGGATACGGCCCATTTCTTCACGGACCATGTCGCCGAGCGAACGACCGTTGCGGCGAGTGGACATGAACAGGACCATGAAGTCCTGAACCGCGCCGGCCAGCACCACGCCGGCAATCAGCCACAGCGTGCCGGGCAGGTAGCCCATCTGCGCCGCCAATACCGGGCCGACCAAGGGACCCGCGCCGGCGATGGCCGCGAAGTGGTGACCGAACAGTACGTGTTTATTGGTCGGCACGTAGTCCAGGCCATCGTTATTGATGACCGCGGGCGTGGCACGATTGGGGTCGAGTTGCATCACCTTGGTGGCGATGAACAGGCTGTAGTAGCGATAGGCAACGAGGTAGATAGCGACAGCTGCGACGACGATCCAGAGGGCGTTGATCGCTTCGCCGCGGCGCAGGGCCACGACACTTAGCGCAAACGCTCCCAGAACAGCCACGGCAAACCAGGCGAGGTGTTTAGCCAGACGGGGCATAGCGTGTCTCCTGCCGACAGCCAGTGACTGCGGCGGTAATTTTTATAATTGTGTCCGCGGTGCGGAGCTGGCCCAATATCCCCGCATGCCGTCTACAAATAAATCCGCGTTACTACGTACGCGGCGCCTACGTAGTTCTACGTAGACGGGTTTGATCCCCTGTGGGAGCGAGCCTGCTCGCGAAGGCGATGTATCAGGCGACATTGATGTTGAATGACAAAATGCTTTCGCGAGCAGGCTCGCTCCCACAGGGGTTTTGTATTTCATCTCGCTGACACACCGGTCATTCCGTCCAGCAGCGCTACTGGAAACGCATCCCTTTGGCCTATGATGCCGGCCTTCGCCCTTCTTCGGTCCGGCCTGGAGCCAAGATGCAGCTCAAACACAAAATCGTCGCGCTCGGGATTCTTCCGCTGGTACTGGCCATCGCGGTGATCTGTGCGCTGGTGATTTCACTCAATCGGCAGCTCGGCGATCAACAGGCCCAGTTGATCGAAGACAGCATTCTGGCCAGCAAGCGTGCCGAGCTTAAAAACTACGTCGAAATGGCGCAAAGCCTGATCGCGCCGCTGTACGACGACGGCCACGGTGACGCACACGCCCAGCAGCAAGTCCTGGAAGAATTGCGCAAACTCAGCTTCGGCATTAACGGCTACTTCTTCGTCTACGACCGCGAAGGTCGCAGCCTGATGCACGCGCGCCAGACCGAACTGGTGGGCAAATACCTGTGGGACATGAAAGACCCCCACGGTTTGCCGGTGATTCAGGCGTTGCTCAAAAGTGCGCAATCGGGCGAAGGCTTTCAGCGTTACGCCTGGAACAAACCCTCCTCCGGCCAGGTCACCGACAAACTCGCCTACGTGGTGATGCTGGACCGCTGGGGCTGGATGCTCGGCACCGGCATTTACCTGGAGGACGTCGAACGCGCCACGCAGCAGGCCCGTGACGAAGTGGCTCAGGGCATCCGCAAGACCATGCTGGCGATTGCCGTGGTGGCGCTGGTGGCGGTGCTGTTTGTGTTCGCCAGTGGCATGACGCTCAACGTCAGCGAGCATCGCCTGGCGGATAAAAAACTGCAGCGCCTGACCCAGCGTATCGTCAGCCTGCAGGAAGAAGAGCGATCACGGGTCTCCCGTGAGCTGCACGACGGCATCAGCCAGTTGCTGGTGTCGATCAAGTTTCGCTTCGAACTGGCCAGCCATTTGCTGGAAAACGAACAGGGCCACGACAAGGGCTTGAGCACGCTCAAAGACGCCACCGAACGCCTGGGCGAAGCCATTGGTGAGGTCCGCAGCCTCTCCCACGACCTGCGTTCTTCCTTGCTCGACACCTTGGGCTTGCCGGCTGCCATCGGCCAACTCGCCGCCGAATTCGAGCAACGCAGCGGCCTAAAAGTGACGTATGACGACAACGAATTCGACTGTCACCTGGTCGACGGTGCGGCCGTCGCGCTGTTCCGGATCGTGCAAGAAGGCCTGACCAATATCGAACGCCACGCCCAGGCAAAGAACGTTTCCATTACCCTGCACGGCGCGCAAGAATCGGTACGCCTGAGCGTGGTGGATGACGGGATCGGCTTCAATGTCGCCCAGGTCGAACGTCGCCACGCGGGCATCGGCCTGCGTAACATCCGTGAGCGGGTCGAGCACTTTGGCGGGCGTTTCGAGCTGATATCGGTGCCCGGCAGAAGTGAACTGGACGTGCAGCTGCCGATGAAAGTGCCCGCGACGAAACGCTGACTCACCCCTTACAACAAGAGTGAACACCCGCGATGAACCTGCCCTACCCGATCCGCGTCGCCCTGGTCGACGATCATTCCCTGGTCCGTGACGGGATCAAAGCGCTGCTGGCGGTCATGGCGCCCCTGGAAGTGGTGGGCGAAGCCGAAAGTGGCGCGCAGGCGATCGAGATGGTCGGGCGCTGCCAGCCGGACCTGTTGCTGGTCGACATCAGCCTGCGCGACATGAACGGCCTCGAACTGACGCGCGTATTGCGCAGCCGGTACCCGACGCTGAAAGTCCTGGTGCTGAGCATGTACGACAATAATGAATACGTGAGCGAGTCCGTGCGTGCCGGCGCCAGCGGCTATGTGCTGAAAAACTCGCCCTCGCGGGAAATCATCGCGGCCATCGAAGCCATTGCCAGCGGCGGCACCTTCTACAGCGCCGAAATTGCCCAGCGCCTGATCGCCGATAAAAGCACCGACAACGAGCTGACCCCACGCGAAAGCCAGGTGCTGTACAAAATGGCTCAAGGATTGAACAACAAGGAAATGGCCCGCGAACTGGACATCAGTGTGCGCACCGTCGAAACCCATCGCTTGAGCATCCGCCGCAAACTCAACATCGACAAACCGGCGGCGCTGGTCAAATACGCGATCGATCACGGGATTATTTCGCGCTAGGAAAAAAACCGCCGCCGGCCACTCGACAGTTCAAACAGCCGTCTATGCTCCAGTGATCTTTCTTGGCTGGACACGGAACTATGCCTCCAAGTCGGTCCCCGCTGGTGCAACCGGGCTACCTCACCCTGCTGGGGGCACTGGCCCTGAGCGGCTGCATTAAGCTCGGCCCGGATTTCCAGCCACCCGGTGAAGAATGGATCAAGCATTGGGACACTCCGTCCCTTGAGCAATCCAGCCAGCGCGGGGCGAATCCGGATCTGCGCCAGTGGTGGCATGTCTTCAACGATCCGGTGCTCGATCAACTGATTGCGCAAGCGGATGCTCACAACTCCAGCCTTAAAATCGCCGGTTTGCGCGTCATGGAGTCCCGCGCCCAACTGGGCATTGCGCAAAGCACGCTGTACCCGCAACTGCAGCAAGTGAGCGCTGACAGTGTGTATGTCAAACGTCACCAATACGGTGGCAACAATCCGCAGGACAATAATTTCTGGCAACACAGTGGCGGGTTTGACGTCGGCTGGGAGCTCGACTTCTGGGGACGTTTCGCCCGTGCCATAGAATCCGCCGATGCGCTGTATTTTTCTGCCCAGGCCAACTACGAAGACGCGCTGGTTTTGCTGCGCGCTCAAGTGGCCGATACCTATTATTTGTTGCGCACCACAGAAGCCCGGCTGCGCGTCGCCCGTGAAAACGCCAAACAGCAAAAGCGCAATTTCGAAATCACTGAAAAACTGTTCAAGAGTGGCCAGGACGCCGAACTCGATCTGCAACAGGCCAAAACCCAATACTTGGGCACGTTGGCCAGTATTCCCAACCTCCAGGATCAGTTGCAACGCACGCGTAACGCCCTGGCTGTGTTGATCGGGCAACCGCCGGGCGGGCTGCCGCAGGTGATCGAGAATGACAGCCTGGTGCCGCTGGTCGATCGCGCCGTACTGCAAGATGTGCCCGCCAGCCTGCTGTTGCGTCGGCCTGACGTCCGCGCCGCCGAACTCAACGTGGCCGCCCAAGGTGCGCTGATCGGCGTGGCCGAAAGTGATTTCTATCCGTCGCTGACCTTGCTCGGCAGCATTGTCTGGTCGACTGACACGATTCACGGCACGTCCAGCAGCCTGGACCTGGTCGGTGGTCCCAGCCTGCGCTGGAATGTGTTCGATTACGGGCAGATCACCAACAACGTGCGCGTGCAGGACGCGCGGTTGCAGCAGTTGATCGAAGCCTACCGCGACAAGGTTCGCCAGGCTGCGCGCGAGGCCGATGATGCGGCCAACGGGCTGATCCAGTCCCTGGAAAGCGAGCGCATCCTGCGCGAAGCCGGCGGCGCCGCCACGCGTTCGCTGTCACTGGCCAGCGTGCAATTTCGCGAAGGTTACTCCGACTTCCAGCGAGTACTCGACGCGCAACGGGCGCTGCTCGAACAACAGGACAATTACCTGATCGCCCGCGGCAATGCGGTGAGCAATGTCATTGCTCTGTACAAGGCCTTGGGCGGTGGTTGGTACTCCGCCCTGCCACGTGTCGACCCGGCCACGCGCCATCTGATGGAACAACGCACCGACTGGGGCAACATGCTGGACGAGCCCGCCGCCGACCTGCCCGCTTTCCCGCTACCCGCCAAGGACATTAGCCATGAGTGACGCTGCGCAGCCCTCCCCCAACGCCGCCGAGCCCGTGGCGGCCGATCCGGCGAAAAAAGGCATCAAATGGGTGTTGCTGCTGATCATCCTGAGCCTGGTCTGGTATGTGTTGGCCGACCGTTTCACGCCCTATACGCAACAGGCGCGGGTCGGCGCATTCGTCATTCCGGTGGCATCGGAAGTCGCGGGCCGGGTGATCCGGGTAAACGTTCACAACAATCAGACCGTCAAGGCCGGCGACGTGGTGTTCGAGGTGGACCCGGCGCCTTACAAGATTGCCGTCGACCGCGCCCGCGCCGACCTTGAGACAACCCGTCGGCAATTGGGCGCCAGCACTGCGGGGATTTCTTCGGCGCAAGCGGCCTTGCGCGCCGCCCAGGCCAACGAAACCAAGGCCCGTCAGGAGAATCAGCGCCTGGAAGGGTTGTATCGTGAAGACCCGGGAACCATTTCCGTGCGCGTTCTCGACGCGTCACGCACCAGCCGCGAAGCCGCGATCAGTCAAACGGCGGCCGCCCGCGCCGAGGTAGAGCGTGCAAAAGAAACCGAAGGTGGCGGTGAAGACGTCAACGCAAAACTGCGCAGCGCCGCCGGGGTGCTGGAAAAAGCCGAGCTGGACCTGTCCAACACGCAGACACGGGCACGCTCGGCGGGGTTGATCACGGACTTGCGCACCGACGTCGGGCAATTCGCCGCCGCCGGCAGCCCGGTGATGACCCTGATCACAATTCAAGACATCTGGATCACAGCCGACATGACCGAGAACAACCTCGGCCTGGTGCGGCCCGACACGCCGGTGTCCATCGTCCTCGATGCGGTGCCGGGTGAAGTCTTCGAGGGCCACGTGCGCAGTGTCGGTTATGGGATCAGCGTCGGGCAGCCAGCCCCGCCCGGCACCTTGCCCGGCATACAGAACAGCCGCGACTGGCTGCGACCGGCTCAACGCTTCCCGGTGATCATCGAGTTTTCCGAGCAGTCCATGAGCAAACTGCTTGGCAGCGGGAACATTCGTGCCGGCGGGCAGGCTGAAGTCATGGCCTTCCCTTCACCGGGCAATTGGCTCAACCCGCTGGGCCGGGTCTTTTTAGGGATGATGAGCTGGCTGTCCTATGCCTACTAAACGCACGCCACGGGCACAACGCGCGTTGCGGTTGGCCAGCGGTGCGGCACTGTGCCTGGCCATCAGTTTCGGCCTGGCGCTGCCGATTCCGTTTCTCGCGCCTGTGCTGTGCCTGCTGCTCCTGGCCTCGGTCAATCGACCGCTGCCGTTCAAGGCTGCCATTGTTCTCGCCCTGGTGGCGATGCTGACCACCGGCATCGGCCTGCTATTGATCCCGATCCTGCGTTACTACCCGTTGAGCGGCGTGCTGTTGGTCACGGTCAGCCTGTTCCTGGTCTTTCGCTGGGGGCTCAGTGGCGGCAATAACCTGATCGTGACCCTGCTGGTGATGGGGCTGACGATGATTTCATCGGCGGGCGTCGCCGAATTCGACCTGGCGGCGATGGTCATCGGCGCGTTGGTCAAAGGTTTGTTACTGGCGGTGATAGTGATTGCGATCAGTCACTGGCTATTCCCCGAACCTGCCAATGCGCCCTCTCCGCCCGCCGCCCCACCGCCGGAGGGCGTAGAAGCCAGTCGGATCGCGCTGCGTGCAACCTTGATCGTTTTACCAACGTTCCTGCTGGCCATGGTCGACCCGGCGAGCTACCTGCCCATCATCCTGAAAGCCGTCGGCCTGGGTCAGCAATGCTCAACGACCAGCGCGCGCAATGCCGGACGTGAGCTGCTCGGCGCGACGTTGCTCGGCGGATTGCTGGCCATCCTGTTCTGGTGTGCACTGAGCCTGTTTGTGCACCTGTGGATGTTCTTCCTGTGGATGCTGCTGTTCGGCCTGATCCTGGCGCGCAAGCTGTATGCGCTGAGTCCGTCCCGTTATGGCCCGGGGTTGTGGCTCAACACCTTTATCACGCTGATCATTCTGCTGGGCCAGTCCGTGCAGGACAGCGCCTTGGGCAAAGACGTCTACACCGCCTTCGCCGTGCGCATGGGACTGTTCATCGCCGTCACGCTGTACGCCTGCGTGATGGTTCGCTTGCTTGACCGGCCGACAGCGGCACCGGCTCAGGGATTGACCTGATAACCCTTGCCTTGCAGGCAGCTGGTATAGGAAGCCTGGCTGTTGGCAGCGCTGGTTTTTTCATCCGCTCGGCGTTCCTGACGCTGGCGCGAACCACCCACCACGACACCGGCCGCCGCCGCCCCTTTGGCTTGATTTTGCCGATATTCCTGCTTCACGTTGTCATTCGCGTTGTCGTAAAACTCGTCGTGCTGACGCCCGCGGGCGTCGGCTGCAACAGCACCGGCGGCGGCACCCACCGCTGCGCCCTTCACTCTTCCCCCCGAAGGCGACGTGTCGGTCGAAGCCGTCTGGCTGGCCGCGATGCTCTGGCATTCATTGATATCCAGCTGGGTCTGTTGCGAACTCTGGCCTTTGGTCGGCACAACGGTTTGCGCCCAGCCCTGGGCAGATGCAACCGATAACGCGACACACAGGCTGATGGAAGACAACTTGGGCATGACGACCTCCTGCGCAGTACCGAGCAGTCCGTTGACCACTATCCCGCGCTTGATTGAGCATCAAGAAGTGTAGATCAGCCATCACCCGCCTCAGGGCCCTTATGTCGATTGCGGCCCGTCAACATGAAACTTTTCGATCGTTTTGGCCTGATGACCTAACCTCATAGGCTGAGTGACCAACAACAGGGCCGCACGCCTATGCGTCATGTATTGATGTCAGTGATCTTCGTCGCGCTCACCCTGCTGGTGCCCAGTGGCGCAGCGCTGCCTGCCGACGATCCGACACCGTCTTCAATCATTGCGCCGGAGTCTGCGCCCGCGGCGGTGTCCACCACTGAACTGCAAGGCCTGCAACTGCGCCTGGACCTGATCAAACAGCGGGTTTCACTGGCCAATAACGTCACCATGATGGTCGGCCTGCAAGATTCCGTTCAGTCGTTCATCAATGACGTGGACAACCTGCAATCATCGCTGCTGCCCGAACAGAAACAACTGCAAGCGCAACTGGATGTGCTGAGCGGTCCGGTTTCCCTGGGTGGCGAAGCTGTCGAGAAATCGGATATCACCACGCAACGGGCAGTTCTTTCCGAGCAAAAGAAAGTCGTCGATGCCAGTTTGAACACCCTCGCCGCGCTGAGAGGCAGTGCTGTTGACCTGCTCACTCAGATTGCCAGTATTCGACGCAGTCTCCTGGAAAGCGAAGTCACGCTGCGCAGTGGCAGCATCCTGGGCCGGGATTTTTGGGAACCGTTAATTAATCCCCTCCCGGAGGATCGCCTGCGGCTCATAAATTTCATTGAGCAGGCCGGCAACACCCTTGCGGCCGCCTGGCAACCCGGCCAGCGTTTTTCGGCAATCATGATTATTTTGCTGGCCCTGGTCATCTGGATCTGGGGCCGTCGGCTGGCTGATCGCGGGCTGACCTGGATTTGCATCCATCGCCTGCCTGAAGGGCGATTACGGCGAAGCACGCTGGCGCTGGCGTCTGTCGTGGCCACGGTATTGACCACGGCGTGCGCACTGCAATTGCTGTTTTACGCGCTCACGCGAGAACTGCCGTTGTCGCCGATGATCCAGAACTTCGCCGAGGAATTCGAAAGGGTGGTCTATACCTGCGTGCTGATCACCGGGTTGAGCCGGGCATTGCTGGCCAACCAGCACCCCTCCTGGCGACTGCCCGCTATCGAAGACTCCGTCGCGGAGGCCATTCAGCCCTACCCCAAAATACTGGCCGCCACCCTGCTGGTGATGGCGTCGGCGGCGCAAATCAGCAATGTCTCCGGCATGAGCGGCCCCGCCTTGCTGTTGGGACGAGGCTTGATCGCGCTGGTGGTCGCGGTGATTTTCACCCTGCTGTTCCGCCGCGCCAGTCACGCCCGTAGAGTCCTGGTAGCCTCCGGCGAAGCTACTGAAACGGGGACGGCCCTCGCCGGCCTGATTTACACCTGCACGATCATTGCGCTGGTCATCTCGTTCTTCGCCTTGCTGATCGGCTACGTCTCCCTGGCAAGGTTCATCACCTACGAACTGGTCTGGGGATTTATCATCCTCTCCGGCTTCTACATGCTGATCCAGTTGCTCAAGGACAGTTGCGAATACCTGTTCTCACCCAAGAGCCCGAGCGGCAAGGCGATCAAACAGTTGCTGGGGATGGGCGATGTACGCCTTGAGCAAGCCCAGATCATTTTGTCCGGGGCCGGTCGTGCGACGTTAATACTGTTGGCGGTCATTTCGCTGTTTGTAGGCGGCGTGGGCACCACGTTCGGGCAACTGGTGGCCCAGGCAATGTCGATTCTCGGCGGCGACGGCTTGCGCAAACTGAACATCATCCCGGGTCATTTGCTCAACGCCATCCTGGCCCTGTTTGTCGGTATCTACCTGATTCGGGCGCTGTGCCGCTGGCTGGATAACGAGTTCCTGCCAAAAACCGACATGGACCCCGGCATGTGTGCCTCGCTGAGCACGCTGTTCGCCAACATCGGCTATGCCCTGGTGATTCTGCTGACCTTGTCTTCACTGGGCATCAAGTGGACCAACCTGGCGTGGATCGTCAGCGCCCTGTCGGTGGGTATCGGTTTCGGCTTGCAGGAAATCGTCAAGAACTTCGTCTCCGGCCTGATCCTGCTGACCGAGCGCCCGGTGAAGGTCGGCGACCTGATCAGCATCAGTGGGGTCGAGGGCGATATCCGCCGCATCAACGTCCGGGCCACCGAAATACAACTCGCCGACCGCTCGATCGTGATCGTGCCCAACTCCCAATTGATCTCGCAAAACCTGCGCAACGTGACGTTGGGCGGCAGTGCGCAAGGCGTGGCGAGCCTTGAGTTGATGTTCCCGTTGGACATCGACCCGGAGCAGGTGAAAGACCTGCTGTACGACACCTACCACGAGAATGAGAACATCCTCGACAAACCGGCGACGTTTGTCCGCTTCAGCAAACTCAGCCCGGATGGCATCACCCTGACCATCACCGGTTACGTCAGCAGCCCGAGAATTGTCGGCATCACCAAAAGTGACCTGTTGTTCGAGATTTTGAAGCGCCTGGGCGCGGCGGGTATCGAACTGGCCAAACCGGCGACCCCAGCGGATTGATGAGCACCGCTCATAACTCTATAGACGAATTACGCAAAAACATTCGCCGCTCAGGCGGGTCACTCTTTCTGTGAGCCTTGGCCATGCCCAAACACACAGGAATCGAATCAATGGACAACCGTGCCCCGCTACCGCTTTCAAGACGCACCTTCCTGATCGTCGGCGTCGTGACGGCGACAGCCATGGTGCTGCCGCCCTTTATCTCGGCCAAAGCCTGCGCCGCCAATGCCGCGCAGCCGATCAAGGCTGCTGTGTCCCTGTCGGTCAATGGCCAACAGCGCCACCTGGACCTCGACACCCGAACCACACTGCTCGATGCATTGCGCGAACACTTGCAGCTTACCGGCACCAAAAAGGGTTGTGATCACGGCCAGTGCGGCGCCTGCACGGTGATCGTCGATGGCCGGCGCATTAACGCTTGCCTGACGCTGGCGGTGATGCACAACGGCGCCAAGGTCACCACCATCGAGGGGCTGGGCACGCCTGAAAAGCTCCATCCGATGCAGGCCGCGTTCATCAAGCACGACGGCTACCAATGCGGTTATTGCACGCCGGGGCAGATCTGCTCGGCAGTCGCGGTGCTCGAGGAAATGCGCGCCGGCATTCCGAGTCACGCCAGTGCCAGCCTGACCGATTCGCCGCAACTGATCGCCAGTGAACTGCAGGAGCGCATGAGCGGCAACATCTGCCGCTGTGGCGCGTACTCCAACATCATCGAAGCGATCACCGAAGTCGCGGAGGCCAACGTATGAGGCCCTTCACTTACCTGCGTGCCAAATCCCCCGCCGAAGCCGCTGCATTGGCAGCTCAGGTCAACGGCTCACGGTTTATCGCCGGTGGCACCAACCTGCTCGACCTGATGAAACTGGACATCGAAACCCCCACGCACCTGATTGATGTCAACGGTCTGGCGCTGGAGCGGATCGAAGCCACTCCCGAAGGGGGCTTGAGAATCGGTGCGCTGGTGCGCAATACCGACCTCGCCGCCGACGCCCGGGTTCGCAAGGACTACGCGCTACTGTCGCGCGCCCTCCTCGCCGGTGCTTCCGGTCAGTTGCGCAACAAGGCGACCACCGCTGGCAACCTGTTGCAACGCACGCGCTGCCCGTATTTCTACGACACCCATCAAGCCTGCAACAAGCGCCAACCCGGCAGTGGCTGCGCGGCCATCGGTGGTTTCAGTCGTTCGCTGGGCGTCATCGGCGTCAGTGATGCCTGCATTGCCACGCACCCCAGCGACATGGCTGTGGCCATGCGTGCACTCGATGCGCAGGTGGAAACCGTGCGCCCCGATGGCTCGACCCGGGTGATTGCCATCGCCGATTTCCATCGGTTGCCAGGCAACACGCCGAACATCGAAACCACGCTGGCAGCGAATGAGTTGATCACCGCCGTGACACTGCCGGCGCCACTCGGCGGGACGCACATTTATCAGAAGGTTCGAGACCGCGCTTCATACGCGTTTGCACTGATTTCCGTGGCGGCCATCATTCAGCAGGACGGCAGCGGCCGCGTCGCGCTGGGCGGCGTTGCGCACAAGCCATGGCGAGTCGAAACGGCTGAAACGGCGATGCCACAAGGGGCCAAAGCCGTGGCAGATCAGTTGCTCGCCGGCGCGACGCCCACTCCGGAAAACGCCTTCAAACTCACCCTCGTCGAGCGCACGCTCGCGTCGGTCATGGCACAAGCGAGGACTCACGCATGAAATTCGACACCCTCGCCACCACCAATCCCATCGACCAGATGAAAGTGGTCGGCAAGCCCACCACCCGTATCGAAGGGCCATTGAAGACCACCGGTTCTGCGCCTTATGCCTACGAACACCACGACGTAGCGCCGAACCAGGCGTATGGCGTGGTCGTCGGTTCGGCCATCGCCAAGGGCCGCATTGCCTCGATGAACCTTGAAGAGGCGCAGTCTGCTCCGGGCGTGATCGCCATTGTCACGGCCACCAACGCCGGCAAGTTGGGCAAAGGCAAATACAACACCGCAAAACTGCTTGGCGGTCCTGAGATCGAGCATTATCACCAGGCCGTGGCGCTGGTGGTGGCGGAGACCTTCGAACAGGCACGGGCCGCTGCGCAGCGGCTCGACATCCAGTATGTCAAAAGCGAGGGCGCCTTCGATCTGGCCAGTGTTCACAGTTCCGGCGAGCCCACCAAAGAATCGCCGGACACCACCCATGGCGACTTTGCCGCGGCCTTCGCGACAGCGCCGGTGCAGTTTGATGCGACGTACACCACCCCGGATCAAGCCCATTCGATGATGGAACCCTTTGCCTCGATCGCCGCGTGGCAAGGCGATCAACTGACCGTGTGGACCTCGAATCAGATGATCGACTGGTCGGTGACAGACCTGGCGACCACGCTCGGTATCCCTAAGAAAAATGTGCGCCTGATCTCGCCCTACATTGGCGGCGGCTTTGGCGGCAAGCTGTTCCTGCGCTGCGATGCAGTCCTCGCCGCCCTCGGCGCGCGCCTGGCCGGTCGGCCGGTGAAAGTCGCGCTGGCACGGCCGATGATCTTCAACAACTCGACCCACCGCCCAGCAACGATTCAACGCATTCGCATCGGCGCCACCGTGGACGGCAAGATCACCGCCATGGGCCATGAAGGCTGGTCCGGCGACCTGCCCGGCGGCAAAGTCGAAAACGCCTCGCAACCGAGCAAACTGCTGTATGCCGGGGACAATCGCCTGGTGTCGATGCGCCTGAGTACGCTTGATCTGCCGGAAGGCAACGCCATGCGCGCACCGGGTGAGGCACCGGGGCTGATGGCACTGGAAATCGCCATGGACGAGATGGCCGAGAAACTCAAACTCGACCCCATCGAGTTTCGGATCATCAACGACACTCAGGTCGATCCGGTCGACCCCAAGCGCCCGTTCTCCCAACGACAACTGGTCGAATGCCTGCGCACCGGGGCCGCGCGATTTGGCTGGGACAAACGTCATCCACAGCCGGGCACTCAACGCGAAGGTCGCTGGCTGATCGGCATGGGCGTCGGCGTCGCGTTTCGCAATAACCTGCAGGTGAAGTCCGGCGCACGGGTGCGTCTGGATGCCAGTGGAACGGTGACCGTGGAAACCGACATGACCGATATCGGCACCGGCAGTTACACGATCATCGCCCAGACCGCCGCCGAGATGATGGGCGTCGGCCTCGATGACGTGGTGGTGCGGCTCGGCGATTCGAGCTTTCCGGTGTCCTCCGGTTCTGGCGGTCAGTTCGGCGGCAATTGCTCGACGGCGGGCGTGTACGCGGCGTGCGTCAAACTGCGCGAAGCGGTAGCCCGACAATTTGGCGTCAACGTGGAAGAGGCTGTGTTTGCCGGTGGTGAAGTCCACGCGGGCGGCAACACCTTTGCGCTGCACGATGCGGCCACCGCAGGCGAAATCGTCGCCGAGGACTCCATCGAATTCGCCGAACTGAGCAAGCAGTACCAGCAATCCACCTTCGGCGCGCACTTTGTCGAAGTCGCGGTCGACAGCGCCACCGGTGAAACCCGCGTACGGCGGATGCTCGCGGTGTGCGCAGCCGGGCGGATTCTCAACCCGACCTCGGCGCGCAGCCAGGTGATCGGCGCGATGACTATGGGTGTCGGCGCGGCGTTGATGGAGGACCTGGTGGTCGATAAGCGCCTGGGCTTCTTCGTCAACCACGACCTGGCCGGCTACGAAGTGCCGGTGCATGCGGACATCCCGCATCAGGAGGTGATTTTCCTCGACGAAACGGACCCGGCCTCATCGCCGATGAAAGCCAAGGGCGTCGGCGAGTTGGGTTTGTGCGGCGTCAGTGCGGCAATTGCCAATGCGATCTACAACGCCACCGCCGCGCGCGTTCGGGAATACCCCATCACGCTGGACAAGATTTTGCAGAAGCTGCCGCCGATGATCTAGCGTTGGCCGCCGCGCTTGAGCGTTTCACTCGGCAACTCTTTGAACAACGCCCGATAGCTGCTGGAAAATCGCCCCAAATGCCAGAACGACCAGTTCATTGCCACTTCAGCGACGGTGGTCTCGTTGGGGGTGCGGCTGAGCAGTTCGCGGTGTGCGCTGTTGAGCCGGCGCAGGCGCAGCCAATGGGTCGGCGTCATCCCGGTGAAGGCCTTGAACGCATGCTGCAACTGGCGCAACGAAACCCCGGCGACCTGGGAAAGCTCGAGCAAATTGAGGGTTTCTTCCGGAGAATCGGCGGCCCACTCGCCGATGCGTTTCATGACCGCGCGCTCTTCGCTGCGGCGCTGTAAGCCACCCCGGTCGAGGCACACGCAGGCGTTGTCGAGGATGTACAAACAGTCCTCCAGCAATTGCTGCGTCAAGGCTTCCTTGCTCGGTGGGTCGAGGGTTTCTCCCAAGCGGGTCAGCGTGCCGCTCAACCAGCGGCTGAACAATGCGTTCTGCCCCGAGTTGAGTGGCGACAGGAACAACCCTTCCAGCCGCTCCACGTCCAAACCCTGTCGCTGAACGAACTCCGGGCCGAACACCACGGCGATTTCCTGGTAGTTCTCGGGGGTGATCCAGATGTTGCGGCTTTCGCCATTGAGCAGGTAAAGCGCGTTGTCGCTGCGATCGAAACAGAACGCCAACGACCCTTGCGGCGCGCTGAAATTCTGCTCGACGCGGGTGTTCATCTGTTCTTCGTAGATCTCCACGCCTTGCAAGTCCAGATAGCGCACACGCCCGGCGAAATGCCCCGGGGACATTTGCTGATAGTGCTGGACCCAACCCGGTGTGGCGCGGATTTGCTCGGCGACATCTTCGGTGTTGAACGCTTGAACCTGAATCGGACTGGACGCTGACATGGGTGACCTTACGCACTCGTTTGGTGCGTTTTGGTGCTGCTTAAAGTGGATAGATGGAACCGCAAGGCTCGCCCAAGATAGTCGTCAACGCGTCTCAGGGGAAGAGTGCGGTGGATGAAACCGCCCTCCCCGACGTTAATAAAACCAATAACGAGGTCTTTATGAATGTCCCTTTCGATCAGCTGTTCACTTGGCTGAAAGATCACAAGATTACCGAAGTCGAGTGTGTGGTCAGTGACTTGACCGGCATTGCACGCGGCAAGATTGCACCCACCAACAAGTTCCTGCATGAGCGAGGCATGCGCCTGCCGGAAAGTGTGCTTTTGCAAACGGTAACCGGGGACTTTGTCGACGACGACATCTACTACGACCTGCTCGACCCGGCCGACATCGACATGGTCTGCAAGCCGGACCCGAATGCGGTCTACGTGATTCCATGGGCCATCGAGCCGACCGCCATCGTCATCCACGACACCTTCGACAAGTTCGGCAACCCGATCGAATTGTCGCCGCGCAACGTGCTGAAGAAAGTGCTGCAGTTGTACACCGACAAAGGCTGGCGGCCGATTGTTGCGCCGGAAATGGAGTTTTACCTGACCCAGCGATGCGAAGACCCGGACTTGCCACTCAAGGCACCAATGGGCCGTTCGGGCCGTGCCGAAAGCGGTCGTCAGTCGTTTTCCATCGACGCGGCCAACGAATTCGATCCGCTGTTCGAAGACGTCTACGACTGGTGTGAACTGCAGGGCCTGGACCTCGATACCTTGATCCACGAAGACGGCCCGGCGCAGATGGAAATCAACTTCCGTCACGGCGACGCACTGGACCTGGCGGACCAGATCACCGTGTTCAAGCGCACCCTGCGTGAAGCGGCGCTCAAGCACAACGTCGCGGCGACCTTCATGGCCAAACCGATTGGCGATGAGCCCGGCAGCGCCATGCACATCCACCAGAGCGTGGTCGACATCGCCACCGGGCTGCCGATCTTCGCCGACGCCGATGGCAACATGAGCGAGTTGTTCCTGCACCACATTGGTGGTCTGCAAAAGTACATCCCCAAACTGCTGCCGATGTTCGCGCCTAACGTGAACTCGTTCCGCCGCTTCCTGCCGGACACCTCGGCGCCGGTCAACGTTGAATGGGGCGAAGAAAACCGCACCGTCGGTTTGCGTGTGCCGACCTCGTCGCCGGATGCGATGCGCGTGGAAAACCGCTTGCCGGGCGCCGACGCCAACCCGTACCTGGCGATTGCCGCCAGTTTGCTGTGCGGTTACCTGGGCATGGTCGAGCGCATCGAACCGAGCGCTGCAGTGCAAGGACGCGCCTATGAGCGTCGCAACCTGCGCTTGCCGATCACCATCGAGGACGCCCTGACCCAGATGGAAGAATGCGACACCGTCGAGCGTTATCTGGGCAGCAAGTTTGTTCGCGGCTATGTCGCGGTCAAACGCGCGGAACACGAAAACTTCAAGCGCGTGATCAGCTCCTGGGAGCGTGAGTTCCTGCTGCTGAGCGTGTGAGACCTGATTTGCCTGTACTGGCCTCTTCGCGAGCAGGCTCGCTCCCACATTTGAAATGCATTCCCCCTGTGGGAGCGAGCCTGCTCGCGATGGCGGCCTCAGGAACACCAAAGAATCTCCGGAAGAATCCAATAATTAGAAGAGGTGTCGATATGCGTCTATTGAAATCCATGGTCCCGGTCGCGCTGGCGGCAATGTTCAGCGCCGGTGTGCAGGCTCAGCCACAGGTCAGCGTCTACAACTGGACCGATTACATCGGCGAAACCACCCTCGCCGACTTCCAGGCCAAAACCGGGATCAAGGTGATCTACGACGTCTTCGACTCCAACGAAACCCTGGAGGGCAAACTGCTCGCGGGCCGCACCGGCTACGACGTAGTCGTGCCGTCCAACCACTTCCTGGCACGCCAGGTGAAAGCCGGCGCGTTCCTGAAACTCGACCGCGAACAACTGCCGAACTTCAAGAACCTCGACCCGAAACTGTTGGCGCTGCTGGAAAAGAACGACCCGCAAAACGCCCACTCGGTGCCGTACCTGTGGGGCACCAACGGCATCGGCTACAACGTCGACAAGGTCAAGCAAGTGCTGGGCGTCGACCATATCGATTCCTGGGCCGTGCTTTTCGAACCGGAAAACATCAAGAAACTCAGCCAGTGTGGCGTGTCGATGATGGACTCGGCGGATGAAGTGTTCCCGGCGATGCTCAACTACATGGGCATGGACCCGCGCAGTGAAAACCCTGAAGACTTCAAAAAGGCCGAAGCCAAGTTGTTGGCCATCCGCCCTTACATCACCTACTTCCACTCCTCGAAGTACGTGTCCGACCTGGCCAACGGCGACATATGCGTAGCGTTCGGCTACTCGGGTGACGTGTTCCAGGCCGCCAACCGTGCCAAGGAAGCCAAGAACGGTGTGAATATCGCCTACGCCATTCCCAAGGAAGGCAGCAACCTGTGGTTCGACTTGCTGGCTGTTCCCGCCGACGCGAGCAACCCAAAAGAAGCCCACGCGTTCATCAACTACCTGCTGGACCCAAAAGTGATTGCCAAGGTCAGCGCGTCGGTCGGTTATGCCAACCCGAACCCGGCGGCCAAGGAATTCATGGACCCGGAACTGGTGAACAATCCTGAGGTGTATCCATCGCAGGCCGTCCTCGACAAACTCTACATTTCGACCACCCCGCCCCAGGCGATCATGCGTTTGATGACCCGTTCCTGGAGCAAAGTGAAGTCCAACAAATGACTCAGTACAGCAACGAACACACCCATTCCTACTACGCCGCGTCGGCAAACGGCCTGACGCCGCGCCCCGCGCTGGCCTCGGACCTGACGGCCGATGTCTGCGTGATCGGCGGCGGCTTTACCGGCGTCAACACCGCCATCGAACTGGCGCAGCGCGGGCTCTCGGTGATCCTGCTGGAGGCCCGGCGGATTGGCTGGGGCGCCAGCGGGCGCAATGGCGGCCAGTTGATTCGCGGCATCGGCCACGACGTCAGCGGGTTTGCCAAGCATGTCGGTGCCGAAGGTGTGCGCTACCTGGAACGGGCCGGCGTCGAATCGGTGCAAGTGGTGGGCAACCGGGTCCGCGAACACGGCATCGATTGCGACCTGCGCTGGGGCTTCTGCGAACTGGCCAACACCCCGGCGCAATTCGCCGGGCTGAAGGCCGAACACGCGGAACTGATCGCGTCGGGCTACGCCCATGAAACCCGTCTGGTCGAACCCGGACAGATCCGCGAGCAAGTGGTGAACTCCGGCGTGTATGCCGGCGGTTTGGTCGACATGGGCTCGGGGCACTTGCACCCGCTGAACCTGGTCCTCGGCGAAGCCAAGGTCGCGCAATCCCTCGGCGTGCAGATCTTCGAGCAGAGCCCGGTGCTGGAGCTGATCCATGGAAGTACCGTGCAGGTGCGCTGTGCCGGTGGCACGGTGCGCGCCGGCAGCCTGGTACTGGCGTGCAATGCGCATCTGGAGGAACTCGAACCCAAGCTCAGCGGCAAGGTGCTTCCGGCGGGCAGCTACATCATCGCCACCGAACCGCTGTCGCAAGAAGCCGCGGCGCAGCTGATCCCGCATAACGTCGCGCTGTGTGACCAGAAAGTCGGCCTCGATTACTACCGGCTCTCGGCGGACCGGCGTTTGCTGTTCGGCGGGGCTTGCCATTACTCCGGTCGCGATCCAGCGGACATCGCCGCCTACATGCGCCCGCACATGCTCAAGGTGTTCCCGCAACTGGCCAATGTAAGGATCGACTATCAATGGGGCGGGATGATCGGCATCTCGGCCAACCGCTTCCCCCAGGTAGGTCGCTTGAGCCAGCATCCCAACGTGTTCTACGCCCAGGGCTACTCCGGCCATGGCCTGAACGTCACCCATTGGTGCGCCAAACTATTGGGCGAAGCCATCCATGCCGGGCACAGCAAAGGCTTCGATGTATTCAGTGCCGTTCCGCACATGACCTTCCCCGGCGGCCGCGCCCTGCGCTCACCACTGCTGGCGCTGGGCATGCTCTGGTACCGGATGCGCGAAATGTTGGGTTAGCGGCGTGTGGCGAGGGGGCTTGCCCCCTCCCTCAATCGACGGGTGCGTATTGCATCTCGCCATTGCCGAACGACCAGTCCTCGCGCTTCACATCCACCAGACTGATCCAGACATCTTCCTTTCGCAGTCCTGTCCTTGCATGAATGCCCTGGGCAATTGCCTGGTAAAACGCTTTCTTGACCTCAACGGTTCGCCCGGCATTCCAGGTCACTTGAATGAACACAATCCCCGGGGTGTAAGTCAGGCCCAGGTAGCCGGCCGACGGATAAACCAGCTCATCCTTGCGGTGGCGATTGATGATCTGGAACTTGTCATGTTCGGGAACGTTGGCCGTCTGCATCATGGCCTCGTAAACCACATCGCTGATGGCGGCGACGGTTTCTTCGGAGGTATCAGCGGCAACGTCGATTCTGGCTAAAGGCATGGTGGTTTCCTGCTGGGGTTGAGGGTTTGTTTGTTGGAGGACGTTTTTAAAGCGGTTTTAAAGAAGACGCGGTGGCTATCGGGCGCGGCGCAGACTTCCCGACCTGCAATACATAGACCCCGACGATGATGCACAGCAGTGCCAGCACATCATGCGCCTGCAACGGTTCATGGATCAGCAATGCACCAATGCCCAGTGCCACGACGGGCGGAATGTAGGTGACACCCGCCGCCTTGAGCGCGCCGAGGTGCTGCACCAGGAAGTAATACAACAGGAACGCCACGCCGGTGCCGATGACCCCAAGCCCGAACACCAGCCCACTCAAGGCGACGGGCTCGTGTGCAATGCGCTCGATCCCGTGAAGGTCGGCGGTCAACAACAGCACCAGCAGTGCCAGGCCGATCTGGTATGTGGACAAGGCCAGCGGCGACAGATCCTTGTCCATCAGGAACCGTCTGGCGTAAACGAATGAGCAACCCAGGCTCAGCGAACCGCCGACCATGTACAGCACGCCACGAATATCAACGGCATTGCCGCCGCTGTTCCATGGCTGGGCGATGAGCAGCACACCGACAAAACCGATCATCAGGCCCGTCACGGTCAAGCGGTTGATGGGTTCCTGGCGCAAAAACACAAACGCCGTCAAAAAGGCGAAGAGCGGAATCGCACCACTGAGCATGCCGGCGATTCCCGAAGGAAGCAGCGCCGCGCCCTTGGCAAACGCCAGGTAATACACGGTGGTGGCGAGCAACGACATAACGAAGAAATGGTGCAAGTAGCGCAAATGTGACCAGCGCAACGCACGGCGGGACAGTGCCAGGACAAGGATCGGGAGGAAGCCGAAGAGCACCCGCAACAGCACAATCTGCATCGGCGTAATCACCTCGGCAGCCCACTTCATGAAAATGAAATTAGTGCCCCAGATCAGCCCGAGCAAAGTAAAGGCAGGATAGACAAATTTGTTCATGATGAACCTCTGCGCGGGGAGTTAATGTGCGAAGGTACGGGCTGAAGGCCGAACTGAACAAACGATTAAAAAACCTGCATGGAGTAGCAAAATTTCAGTATGAACAACATGCCTCCCCTCAAGGCACTGATCGCATTCGATGCCGCGATGAAACACGCCAGTTTTACTGAAGCGGCGGCTGAACTGCATGTCACCCCGGGCGCCGTGGGGCAGCAGATTCAGAAGCTCGAGGAATGGTTGGGTACGCCGCTGTTCATCCGGTCGGTGCGGCAAGTCCAGCCGACTCAAGCTGCGCTGAACTACTGGGCCGCCGTGCAACCCGCATTGCTGCGGATCCAGCAAGCCAGCAACGAGCTGCGCCTGAGCAACGTCAATGAAGTGTGGCTGTCCATGCCGCCGACGCTGGCTGCGAAGTGGTTCGCGCCACGAATGGCCGACTTCTTGAGTTTCAGGCCCGACATTTCCCTGCACCTGAGCGCATCGACGGCGTTGATCGACTTTGAGCGGGATCGGGTTGATCTGGCGATTCGCTACTTTGACGGCAACGATCCGACGCTGGACGCAACCTTGCTGTATCCGGATGAAGCCCGGCTTTATTGCTCACCCGACTATGCCCGCAAACTCAAGCTCAAAGGCCCCGAAGACCTGGTGCGGGCCACACTCCTGCAAACCACCCTGCTTCCCCACTGGACGCCGTGGTTCAAACGGTTCAGCCAATTGACCGACGCGCAGGTGGCTGGCATCCCCAGTCAACATTTCGACCAGTCCATTCTGGCCATAGAAACGGCACGACATGGACAGGGGGTTGTACTGAGTAGCGCGGTCCTGACGGAGGTGGAAATGCGCAATGGCTCGCTGTGCGAACCCTTTGAAATGCGCCTACCGGTATCCAGAGGCTATTACCTGGTTCACCACCGTCAGGCTGTATTACGTCCAGCCGCTGCGGTATTGAAGAAGTGGTTGATTGATCGGGCCAGCGCGGAGCAATCAACCACTTCCACGTGACCCGCTAACGCCCCACCGCTGCTTCGATCGCCGCGATGTCGATCTTGCCCATTTGCATCATGGCCTCAAACGCACGCTTGGCCACCGCTTGATCAGGGTTGGTGACCGCGGCCGTCAACACACGAGGGGTGATCTGCCACGACAACCCCCACTTGTCTTGGCACCAGCCGCAGACATTTTCCGTGCCGCCGTTGCTGACAATCGCATGCCACAGGCGATCCGTTTCGGCTTGGTCGTCAGTCGCGACCTGGAACGAAAAGGCCTGGTTATGCTGGATCCCCGACCCGCCGTTCAGGCCCAGACACGGAATGCCCATCACCGTGAACTCAACCGTCAAGACATCGCCCTGCTTACCCGCCGGATAGTCGCTCGGCGCGCGGTGCACGGCGCCCACGGCGCTGTCGGGAAATGTCTTTGCATAGAAGGTCGCAGCTTCCAGCGCGCTGCCGTCGTACCAGAGACAAATCGTGTTTTTGCTGATCATCTTGGTTCTCCTGGATTGGAACTCGAAGGTGCATTTTAGCAGCGCAGATGATTACGGCCGGACGCCAAGGAATTGATCGAGGTTCGAGGCGTGTCAGCCATCAGCGAACCCCGCCGTTACACAGTGGTCACAACAAGTGATGGCATCGCAACTGATCAGCGGCCCGGGGCCTCTAGTGTTCAAGCGCGACGCTTGCAATCCCAACCTTTCAGGGTGAGCCGGATAACTTCAGCAAACCCGGTTCCTGCCAGACGCAGGCACTGACTGCTGTTCCCGTCCAAGCTCCCTTTCTCGGAGTACGGTAATGACACAATCAATGCGATTCCTCCTCTCGTTCTTTCTCGCGACAGCCTCACTGGCCTCGGCGAGCTTCCTCAACACAGCCGGTGCAGCCACCGCCGAGGATCTGAACGCCGACGCTCGGCAAGAATTGAAAATCCTCTACAAATCCACTCCTGCTGCCGAAACCCTCTCAAAACAAGCCAAGGCTATCCTGGTCTTCCCGAAAATCATCAAGGCCGGCCTGGTATTCGGCGGTAGTTATGGCGAAGGCGTGTTAATGAAGGGCGATAAAGCAGTGGATTATTACAACTCCGTCAGCGGGTCCTGGGGGCTGCAAGCCGGCGCCCAGTCGTACGGCTATGTGGTGTTTCTGATGACCGACAAAGCGGTGAAATACCTCGCCGAAACCAAGGGCTGGGAAATCGGTGTCGGGCCAACGGTTGTTGTAGTGGATGAAGGGATTGCGAAGAACCTGTCCAGCTCAACGCTGAAGGATGACGCGTACGCGTTCATTACCGACCAGCAAGGCTTGATGGCCGGGGTCAGCATCGAAGGCACGAAGATTTCCCAGATCAAGCGCTGAAACCGTTGGATTGATTAGGCGTCGGGGCATCCCGACGAGCACTTTCCTGGTCGATTGCTGCCCGCCGTAATGGGCAGCAATCGGCCAGGCATTGAAACGACCTCCCCCTCCCCGATACAAAGCCCCCCCTGCTGGCGTGATGGCGCGCAATAAAGAAGCGGTCAAACTCGCCACCGAACTGACGGAAAGCGTGATGTCGTACCTGCACATCCCTACCAGCGGAAAACCTGCGAAGAGGTGATTGTGTTAACCGGCTAGCCGACAGGCATTACAGCCGAAAAGTCCGAAGTGTTGGGAATCACAGCCCATTTATCCGCCTGGGGAAATCGCATTAACTAATGCCAAGCGCCTCAACCCCGAAAGCCACACGGCAATCGACCCAGGCAAATGATCAATGGCTCTACCCCTAACTCTTCAGACCGAGGCAATCATGTCCAAACTTCATTCCCCAGTTAACGTCGGCCCCTTCACCTTCGCCCACCGCGTTGTATTGGCACCGCTGACCCGGATGCGTGCCGAAGACGGCGCCCGCCCTGGCGCCTTGATGGCCGAGTACTACGCCCAGCGCACTTCCGAAGGCGGTTTCCTGATTGGTGAAGCCACCATCGCCGCGCCAAACGGCAATGGCTATCTCGGCGCACCGGGCCTGTTCGAGGACAGCCAGATCGCAGGTTGGAAACACGTCACTGACGCCGTGCACGCCAAAGGCGGCAAGATCTTCCTGCAGCTTTATCATGCGGGTCGCCAGTCCAATGTCGACGTGCAGCCTGCAGACAGCCTCCCGGTCGGCCCATCGGAAATCCTGCACGGCGGCGTGGCTTACACCACTGAAGGTTGGGTACCCAACACCCCGAACCGCGCCCTGACCATCGAAGAGATCGCAGAACAGGTAGAAAACTTCCGCACCGCAGCCGAACGCGGCGTGAAAGCCGGTTTTGACGGCGTGGAACTGCATGGCGCCAACGGTTATCTGGTCGATCAGTTCCTGCAGGACAACAGCAACAAGCGCACCGACATTTACGGCGGCTCGTTCGAAAACCGCGCTCGTTTCCTGTTGGAAGTGACCAACGCGCTGATTTCCGTGTGGGGCAGTGATCGCGTGGCGGTACGTGTCGGCCCGAGCGGCACCTGGGGTGACATGGGCGACAGCGATCCGGAAGGCCTGTTTACCTACGTAGCGCAGCAACTGGCGCCGCTGAACCTGGCTTACCTGCACCTGATCGAGCCGCGGATCCTGGGCAACATCGAGGACGAAAATGCCGACCCGGCGCCGGTCGCAGCCCAACTGATGCGCAAACACTACAACGGCGTGATCATTGCTGCCGGTGGCTTCAACGGCGAATCCGCCGAGGCCATCATTCAGGCTGGCGACGCCGACCTGGTGGCCTTCGGTCGTCACTTCATCGCCAACCCGGACTTGCCGGAGCGCCTGCGCCACAATCTGCCGCTGAACGCTTATGACCGCCCAACCTTCTTTGGCGGTACCGAAGTGGGCTACACCGACTACGCGTTCTATCAAGAAGAAGCCACGGCGTAATGTCTTTTTCCGGGCGCCAGTTGCTGTAGCGCAAAGACCCAATGAAGCGCCCCTTGCTTATCCAAAAAGAAGGGGACTGCTGCGCAGTCCAGCGGGAGCAAGCTCCCTCGCCACAAGTTTTCGTTTGTCCCGAGATTTTCTTAAGTGAACGGTATTACCCCCTTGTGGGGACTGACGCTTAAACAACGAAATTCCTGCCTGTTTAAACGAAGCCTCCTGTTACCACCCAAAGGCTACAACGCCTTGCGCCATCGCCTACGGGTAAGACAGAATCCGCCGGCTTGTGCGTCTGGGGCACGGGTTCTATCGTGGCTGGGTCACTGAAAACAGTGATCGGGTTTGGTAGCCCGGTATTTCCAGGCGCATAGCGCCACCTTTTACAGAGATCGTCTTAATCTCTGTTTTTTATGGTGGCCATGCGTAGGGCTCCCTCGGGAGCGCCGGGTTCCTGGACCGGTCTACCAACCTGTGCATGGCCACCACCTTTCGTTTGGTAGCGAAGGGAGATGGCTCCTCAGTAGTTCTTCCAGGAGTTTCACTATGAAAAAACCAACACCCAACCCACCGGACACTGACCCGGCATCGCCCTACGAATCCCTCGATTCGAAAAAATTCCACGAAGCGGCCGAACGCGCCCTCGACCACTACCTCAACCCGGCCGCCCAGATCATGGCCAGCAACCACGAACCTGAACCGATGTTCCTCGCCAACCCCAAGTACGACACCGAATCCCTGCTGGTCAATGCCAGCGAATCACTGGGCTCGGCCACCACCATGCTCAGTAATCTCGCGGCGCTACTGGACAACTCAAACCGCAAGACACTGCTGGGGATTACACAAGTGGTGATGTTGGGGGAATTGGCGGTGAATCAGGTATTGGATAAGGTTGAAGTGAAGGTGTAAGCACAGATCCTCTGTGGCGAAGAACCGGTTCGTCGCCACAGAGGGAGAATCGATTACCCATTGGGTGGAACAGAAGTCCGCCGATGGCCATGCTATTCATTTATCAAACGTACCGGTGCGCACCTCCCCGTCGCGCACATACCGGGTGATCAGCACACCGTTGGACGTGCTGGTGGAGTTCACCAACGTGAAGGCCGAAGCCTGCGCCGTGTCGTCGAACAAGCGCCTGCCGCGCCCCAGCATGACGGGAAACGTCATCAGCCGAAGTTCATCGACCAATCCGGCAGCAAGCAGTTGGCGCACCAGATCGCCGCTGCCCTGCGTCAACAGGTCGGCACCCTCTTGTTGCTTGAGCGCGCGTATCGCATCGGCAACGTTCCCTTCCAGCGCATGACTGTTCTGCCATTCCAGCGTATCGGGGCGATGCGTGGCCACATGCTTGGTCGCACGGTTGAACAGGTCAGCAATGCAATGGCTATGTGAATCGGCCGTTTGCCGCGGCCAATACGCCGCAAATATGTCGTAGGTGCGACGCCCCAGCAGCAACTCGAACGGCTGCGAGAACAAGTCCTGTACCGCCTCGCCGGAGACCTTGTCGGCGTGGGGCACGATCCAGCCACCGAAGCGGAATTCGTCGCTGGTGTCTTCGTCAGGGCCGCCGGGGGCTTGCATAACGCCGTCCAGACTCAGGAAAGCGGCAACGGTGAGCTTGCGCATGGTCTTCTCCTGTTAAGTGCATGTTCCGGGAATGCCGGGGATCACAGCGTATCCGCCGTCTCATTCCTTAGTAGATAGTCGAACGAGCTGCTGCGAAATCGACAGTACGCCGAACAAATGAAGGTTCACCGATACAGCACCGTTTCGACTTTCGATTTGCTCAATTGCGAGGCACTTCTATATTGAGGAGGTGCTCTGAACTTCCTGCCTACTGTTGAGCCTTGGCCCATGGCGAATACTGATCAATTGATCATCTGCGAGCACTGCGACTGTGTGTATGAAAAAGTCACGCTCGCCAAACACCAGAAAACCCTGTGCACCCGCTGCGGCGGCGTGCTCCAGCGTTACAACGGCCTGACGGTCGAGCAACGACTGGCGTTGACGTTCACGGCGTTGGTGCTGTGGATTTTCGCCAATTTCTATCCGGTCATGAGCATCAGCCTCAAAGGCCTGAAAAACAGCGCAACCCTGTGGGATTCGGTCATGGCCCTGAGCCTGGGGCCGATCACCTTCATCGCGATGGTCGCAGCGATTGCCATGATCATCGCGCCGATTTTCCAGCTGTTGCTGCTGATCTGGGTCCTGGGTTTTGCCCTCTCGCACCGACGTGCCCCCGGTTTTAAATTCTGCATGCGCTGGCTCGAATCCTTGCGGCCGTGGAGCATGCTCGAAGTCTGCCTGCTTGGGGCAATGGTCGCGGTGATCAAACTGGCCGGACTGCTCGACGTGCTGCCCGGCATCGGCCTGTTTGCCCTGGCCGTGCTCAGCCTGATGATGATCCGCATCGCCGGGCGCGATATCCGTGAATTGTGGGACATCCTATGAACACGCCCCCGGTCGCCAGAGACCTCAACCTCTGCCTGTGCCATACCTGCGGCATGGCCTGCGACATGACCGGTGAGCCTCACGAATGCGAGCGCTGCGGCGCGCCGCTGCACCGGCGTAAAACCAACTCGCTGACCCGCACCTGGGCCTACATGTTCACCGCCCTGGCGTTTTACGTGCCGGCAAACCTGTTGCCGGTGATGAACACCAAGATGGTCGGCAATGGCGCCGACAGCACGATCATGAGCGGCGTGCTGGAATTTTGGGAGGCCGGTGCGTGGGACATTGCCCTGATCATTTTCATTGCGAGTATCGCGGTACCGGGCATCAAGTTCGCGGCGCTGACCTTGCTGCTGGTGACCGTCAAGCGCGAGAGCCTGTGGGCACGCAAGGAGCGGTCGAAGCTGTACCGCTTCGTCGAGGTCATCGGCTACTGGTCGATGCTCGATGTGATCGTGGTGGCGCTGGTCGCCTCACTGGTGAAGTTTCAAGCCCTGGCCGACATTGAACCGCGCCCGGGCATTCTGTTTTTCGGTTTGGTGGTGGTGTTCACCATGCTGGCGGCGATGAGTTTCGACCCGCGCCTGATCTGGGATAAAAAGCGGGAATACCCACAAAACGAGGAGGTCATGGATGAAGTCGCAAGCCACTGAAGGGCCTCAAGCCCCCGGACAGGCCCCGGTCAAGACCGGTCGCAGTCTCTCACTGGTCTGGATCGTGCCCATTGTTGCGGTGTTGGTGGGGTTGTCACTGGTGGTCCACAGCATCTTGCAGGAAGGCCCGACGATCACGGTCACGTTCAAGACCGGTTCCGGCCTGACGGCCAACAAGACCGAGGTCAAATACCGCAACGTGGTGATCGGCCAGGTCTCGGACGTGGAGCTGAGCGACGACCAGAAGAGTGTCAACGCCACGATCAAACTGACCAAACAGGCCGAAAGCTTCACCCGTTCAGACTCGCAGTTCTGGGTCGTACGGCCACGCATCGGTGCTGGCGGGGTTTCGGGCATTGATACCTTGCTGTCCGGGGATTACATCGGCGCCGACATTGGCCAGGCCAATGGCCGCTCGAAAAACTTCACGGGCCTGGAAAACCCGCCACCGATCACTTACGGCGAGCCGGGCAAACGGTTCACCTTGCACACACCGGACCTCGGATCGCTGGACATCGGCTCACCGGTCTATTACCGCAAGATACAGGTCGGCCAAGTAGTGGCCTATGCGCTGGACCCGGATGGCAAAGGCGTAAATATCGACCTGTTCATCCATGCGCCCAATGACCAGTACGTCACCGAAAACACCCGATTCTGGAATGCCAGCGGTGTCGACGTGAGCGTCGGCGCCAACGGCTTCGCGCTCAAGACCGAGTCCTTGTCCGCCTTGCTGGTGGGCGGTATCGCCTTCCGCGCACCGGATTACAACCCGAACGACAAACCGGCCGCCGAAGAGTATGCCTACGAGCTGTTCGAAGATCAGCAAACCGCCCTCGCCCCGCCCAATGGCAAGGCACAGTTCCTGGCCCTGCGTTTCGATCAGGCCATGCGCGGGCTCAAGGTCGATGCACCGGTGGAATTCCTCGGCATGGAAATCGGCAAGGTGGTGTCGGTCAACCTGGATTTTGACCCGGTAAAACGCACCTTCCCGGTCAACGTCGGCATCGTGATCTACCCGCAACGCCTGGGTCAGGCCCACACCAAAATGATCAAGGCGCTCAATCATGACCCCAATGACGAAGCGGCTGGCGTTCGGATGATCGGCACCTTCATCGAAAACGGCCTGCGTGCCCAGGCCCGTACCGGCAACCTGCTGACCGGCCAGTTGTACATCGCCCTGGACTTCTACCCCAAAGCGGAGAAAGTGGCTTTCGACGCGACCGCGCGCCCGGTCATGATTCCAACGCTTCCGGGCAGCCTCGAACAGTTGCAGGAAAAACTCGAAGCCATGATCACCAAGATCAACAAGCTGCCCGTGGAACGCATTGCCGACAACCTCGACAGCAACCTCGTGGAACTGCGCAAAGGCCTGGTGAAATTCAACAGCAAGACACTCCCCGGCGTAGATTCCACTCTGTCAGACGTCGGCAAAACCCTGCAATCGGCCAATACAACATTGCAATCGGCTAACTCCACCATTGCCGAAGATTCGCCACAAAGGGAAAAACTGGGGCAGACCCTGGATGAGCTTTCACGCACGGCGCGATCGTTGCGTGAACTGGCGGATTACCTGGGCCGCCATCCGGAATCGCTGATTCGTGGTCGACCTGACAATGCCGCGGCAAAGGACCTGAAATAATGACCGGGCCGCAGAAGAAAGGAGCAATACCTATGGCTTTTTTGCCGAAGCTCGCCTTGGTCACTGCGCTGTTGCTGCTCGCAGCCTGCCGCAGTGATCCCGTTCACTACCACACCCTGATGCCGGCTCAAACGGGCGGTGCGACGCACTCCAGCGCGGGGTCCATCGAGATTGAGAGCCTCAGTGTGCCGGCGCAGGTCGATCGGCCACAGGTAGTGATTCGCCAAGGCAACAGCGGCCTGGTGCTGCTTGAAACCGAATGGTGGGGGGCGTCGTTGGCGGATGAGTTTCGAAGTGCGCTGGTGGATCAATTGGCCAACGCAAACCCTCCACGCAAGTTGTCGTTGCGCATCGACTTGCAGCGCTTTGACTCCGTTCCGGGACAATACGGGCTGATCGATGCAACGTGGCGCTTGCGCGTCGCCGGCGAAGGCAAAAACGCTGCAATCACTTGTCGCAGCACCCTGCAAACGCCTTCCGGAGCAACCATCGAAGATCTGGCCCTGGCCCAGCAGAACAACGTCAAGCGCCTGGCTGCACAAATCATCCAGGCGGCCAGGGGAACACAACAGAGTTGCCCGTCCTCTTGAGCCCCTTTTCTTAAACGTCCGGGCACTGTTCAGCGGTGCCCCGGTCACCGCTGAACTAACCGTTGCATGACGGCTTTATTTCATAAACAAAGCGTCGACAGCTTTCGAGTAAAAGATAAGAATTTTCAATAACTAACTAAGTTAATCCCGCCTTCCCCCTGCGCAATTTTTTCACATTCGTTTCACTCCTCCGCTACCTGCGCGGCTCTAGTTTTGCTCGTAATTCTTCTACTTCAGATTACGAACAAAACATGACTTCGCGCATAGTAAAACTGGCCTCACTGATCACCGCCTCAGTGGTTGCTGTTGTCGTCACGGGTTTTGTCTTGTGGCCGAGATCGCCCACTCACTTGGCCAGCGCCGATAGCGCCGCCAAGTCTGAACTGTTGCAAGACTGGCAGGCTGGCGAAGTCGTAGCGCTGGTCCGTCACGCCGAACGGTGCGACCAATCCAGCAACCCTTGCCTGGGGCCAGCGGACGGTATTACCCGGTTCGGCAATGAGTCTTCTACGGCAGTCGGCCAGCACTTCATGCACTTGGGGATGGCGCAAACCGATGTGTTGAGCAGCTCGACCACGCGCACGATACAAACGTCGCACGCCATGTTCGGCAACGACCCGAAGACTCAGGAATGGCTGGCCAGTTGTGGCAAGACACTGCGCAACGACGTGGTCGCGCACAAGCAGGCTCATCGCAATCTGGTGCTGGTCTCTCACAGTGGTTGTATCGGCGACTTCCTGGCCGAGACCGGTTTCCCGCATGCGGCCAAGAGTGAATATGGCAGTTCACTGTTCCTGCGCATCGACACTAACGGGCAACTTCAAGTGCTCGGCATTGTTAACCCCGAAGACTGGAACGCTGTGCAGGGCCAATAAAACTCGCCATCACTCGCCACCGACTCAACTTGAGTTACCCCACTGCCTATTGAACTTCGCTACCCACGCTGCCCGCTCGCGGTATTGCGCCAAGGACGAGTCATGACTTCACATAACCCACTGCCCCTTTCTGCGGTTCAGTCAAGCCGCGCTCGCGACCCCATCGAGCGATGGCTCGTGCCCGGCCTGCTGTTGGCGTTTGTAGTTTTTTACCTGCTGGCGCTGGTGACGCACGGGTTGTGGATTCCCGATGAAGCCCGCTACGGCCAGATCAGCCAGGAAATGCTCCTGAGCGGCAACTGGGTCGCGCCGCACTTCATGGGTATTCGCTACTTCGAAAAACCCATCGCCGGCTACTGGATGATTGCCATCGGTCAGGCGATCTTCGGCGATAACCTGTTCGGTGTGCGTATTGCTTCTGCAGTGAGTACCGGGCTGAGTGTCTGGCTGACTTACCTGATCGCCCGCAGGCTGTGGAACGATCCGCGCAAAAGCGCTGCCTGCGCGCTGCTGTACATGAGTTTCGGGCTGATTGCCGGTCAGGCCGGTTACGCCAACCTCGATCCGCAATTCACCCTTTGGGTCAACTTGAGCCTGGTCGCGCTGTGGTTTGCCATCGACAGCCATACGTCTCGAAGCAAAGCAGGTGCGTGGGCATTGACGGGATTTGCCTGTGGCATGGGCTTCATGACCAAAGGCTTTCTGGCGTGGCTGTTACCGGTGTTGATCGCCCTGCCCTACATGACCTGGCAACGACGCATGGGGGAACTGTTGCGTTACGGTTCGCTCGCCGTGATGGTCGCGGTCGCGGTGTGCTTGCCGTGGGTGCTCGCCATCGCGCATCGGGAGCCGGACTTCTGGAATTTCTTCTTCTGGAATGAACACGTGCGCCGGTTCGCCGCCGATGATGCGCAACACGCACGGCCATGGTGGTTCTATCTGCCGCTGCTGGTCGCGTCGAGCCTGCCGTGGGCTGCATTGCTGCCGAGCACGTTGATCAACGCCTGGAAGCAAAAACGCCAACCCGCCATCGCGTTCATGCTGCTGTGGTTGATGTTGCCACTGGCGTTCTTCAGCTTGAGCAGCGGCAAGCTGCCGACCTACATCATGCCGTGCCTGTTGCCGTTGGCCCTGCTGATCGGGCACACGGTCATGGAACAGCTGAATCAGGGGCGAGGCCGTTCAATCCGCATCAATGGTGTGATCAACATCAGCGTGGGCACGGCGGCGCTGATCGCCTTGCTCTATATGCAAACCAGCAAGGAAATCTACCAAAACACTGAGATGTTCAGCCTGTCCCTGGTGTTCATTGTGTTGATCGGCTGGATCATCTCCAACGCCTTGCAAGTCATGCGGCCATTGACGTTTTGGGCGATGCCGGCCGTCGGTATCTGGCTGCTGGTTGCGTTGGCACCGGCCGCAATGCCCTCGCAGATCGTCAACAGCAAGATGCCGGATCAGTTTATCGCCGAGCACCTCGATGCCTTGGCGCACACCTCTTCATTGCTGAGTAATGATCTAGGGGCGGCTTCGGCGTTGTCCTGGCGTTTGAAGCGGCCACAAGTCGATCTGTTCAATACCATAGGCGAGCTGAAATACGGCCTCGCTGACCCTGCCAAGGACTCACGCAAAGTCACCAAGGACAGTGTCGGGAAGTGGATGACCGAAGCACGGAAAAAAGGTGCAGTCGGCGTGGTCATGCGGGTGAACAGCGTCCAGGAAGTGCAGGAAGTCGAGCTGCTACCTATCGACGGCGTGCGCTATCAGCGAGGCAATCTGCAGATCCTGATATTTCCGAAAAGCGGCCCTGAAAGCGTTTCTGCCAACGTGCCAACTGGGAACCCGTCATGAAATTCTGGGCCAGTGACAAGGGCCGGTTAACGCTGCTGCTGGGTGTCACTGCGCTGATTCTGTTGTTGGGCCTGGGCACCCGCGAGTTGTGGGGCGCGGAAACACGCTGGGCCAACATCGCGTTGCAGATGCTGCAAAGCGGCGACTATTTCGACCCTTACCTCAAGGGTGGCGCCTATTACGACAAGCCGCTGCCCTCCTATTGGCTGATCACGGCCTCCGCCTGGTTGACCGGCGGTCTGGACCATTGGTCATTGCGCCTGTCTTCGGTAATAGCCGCGTGGCTGAGCGTGTGGCTGGTTTACCTGATTGGCGAACAGCTGTTTCGTAAAGGCACCGGTTTGATTGCCGGGTGGATGCTGGCGACCACCTTCTATTTTGTCTTCTGGGCACGGGTGGCCACGGCCGACATCCTCACGGTGTGCGGCGTGCTGGCGGCGGTGTGGTGGTATTGGCGCGGACCGGACGACACCCGCCTCGGCCGCTACCTGGTATTTTTCCTGCTGCTGTCCCTGACCTCGCTGTTCAAAGGCTTGATCGGTTTCATCCTGCCGGGCTTGTTGCTGCTGCCGCATCTGGTTCAGCAAGGACGCTGGAAACGCCACCTCAATCTGCGGCTGTGTGCTGCCCTGCTGATTGCCGGTGTTTTCTACATGACCCCGTTCATGCTGTCGCATGTCTACGGTGCACCGACCTATGGTGAAAGTGGCCTGGGCCTGGTGTTGCGTGAGAACGTCGTCCGGTTTTTCCAGCCATTCGATAACATCGGTCCGATTTACACCTACCTGCTTTATCTCCCCGTCTACACCTTGCCGTGGGCGCCTTGCTGGCTATTGGCGTGCTGGGTCGCGTTGCGCAACTGGCGCAGTGTCGAGCCCACTACACGCTGGCTGATCTGGGGCCTGGGGTTACTGATGCTGTTTTTTACCGCCAGTGGCAGTCGACGCAGCTACTACGTGCTGCCGCTTGTGCCCTTCGCGCAATTGCTGGGCGCGTGGTGGATCACCCGACGCATGGCTGAACGCAACGCGACCGGCACGTTTGCCAGTCGCGGCTTGCAGATCGGTTTCGGGGTGAGCGCAGTCGCCCTGATGGCCGTGCTCGGTGTGCTGTATCCCTGGACCAACAGCGGTGGCGGCGTGGTGGATTTCGGTGACACGGTCAAGCTTGAGGCCAGCAAACGGGCGCCCTTGAATCACTGGCGCATGGTGATGATCGACGTCGACAACAAAGTGCCCCTGTACCTGCAGACCGGCGGGCCAGCGTTTTTTTACGTACAGCAAACCGAGGACTTTCCCCGCACCGGCGACACCGCCGCGCTGATGGCCTGGCTGGACCGCACCAGCGGCCAGCACTGGAATCCGCAGCGCACCATTGTTATCGCGCAGTACCGCAATGGCGATGCACTGCCGCTGAACTACCTGAGTGCCGACCACCAGGTGATCACCACCACGCCCACCAACGGCGAGCGGCTGTTTCACGCCCGTGAAGACCAGAGCGTCGCGTTTATTCCCGAGCCGTCCACCACGAAGAATTGAAACGCCTGGCCCCGCTTCCCGGCGTGCCTTTGAGAACGGTACTATCCTTTCGCCACCTTTTACACATGAGCGGCCGCCCGCCGGTTGCTCACAACGAGGTGTGTGGAAAGAAATTCTGCCGGGGATGAACCTGACATCGTTTGATATCAGCCCCGGCGGGCAAGGCGCTGAGGGGCTGCTAATCTGAATGAAAATGACATGTATTAACGGTTTCTTTGACGTTTTTTTCTCATTTTGCGTTCTACATTCCCTGCCACTCAAAATCATGCAAATGATTCGCATTGATTTGCTAGCGAATCGGCGTGCATGACACCTAAAAAGAACAGGAGCCGCCCCCAGAATGACGCCCTCAATTCCTTCGTTCCTCAAAACCGCACTGCTGACCACTGCACTGCTCGGCGCCGGACACGTGTATGCCGCGGAAACCGCCGGTATCGTGGTCTACAACGCCCAACACGAAAGCCTGACCAAGGCCTGGGTCGAGGGGTTTACTCAGGAAACCGGGATTCCCGTCACCTTGCGCAATGGCGACGACACGGAGATGGGCAACCAGATCGTACAAGAAGGCGCCGCCTCCCCGGCCGATGTGTTCCTGACCGAGAACTCCCCGGCCATGGTGCTGGTGGACAACGCCGGCCTGTTTGCACCGGTCGCGCCGACCACGCTGGAACAAGTCGAGGCGGCTTATCGTCCGGCGCATGGCAAATGGGTCGGGATCGCTGCGCGCTCCACTGTATTCGTCTACAACCCGAGCAAGCTGCCTGAAGCCGATCTGCCAAAATCGCTGATGGACCTCGCCGGCCCCAACTGGAAAGGCCGTTGGGGCGCCTCGCCCGGCGGTGCCGATTTCCAGGCCATCGTCGCCGCCGTGCTGGAACTCAAAGGCGAAGCCGCCACCCTCGAATGGCTTAAAGGCTTGAAAACCAACGCCACGATTTATCGCGGCAACAGCGCCGTGCTCAAGGCCGTCAACGCCGGTCAGGTCGACAGCGGTGTGATCTATCACTATTACAGCTTCGGCGATCAAGCCAAGACCGGCGAAAACAGCAAGAACACCGCCCTGTACTACTTCAAGCACAAAGACCCGGGGGCCTTTGTCAGCGTCTCCGGTGGTGGCGTCCTGGCCTCCAGCAAACACAAGGAAGAAGCACAGGCACTGCTGAAGTGGATCACGGGTAAAGAAGGCCAGAAAGTCCTCGAAACCGGTAAATCCTTCGAATACGCCGTGGGCAAGAACGCGCCCTCCAATCCTAAACTGGTGCCTTTGCAGCAACTCGACGCGCCAGCTGTCGATGCCTCGAAACTCGACAGCAAAAAAGCCGTGGAGTTGATGACTCAGGCGGGACTGCTCTAATTGATGCCTGAAACCTTGCCAGGGGGCGTCGCCACGGCGATGCCCTCGAACTTGCGACGACGTTCCCGTGGCGTCTTCGCAGGTCGCGGCGGCGTGTGGGTGATCGGTTTGTCCGTACTGGTCTCCCTCCTGTCGCTGTTGCCGATTGCCTTCGTCATCGGCGTGTCGATTCAAACGGGCTGGTCGGCCATCGTGTCGCTGGTCTTTCGGCCTCGTGTCGCTGAATTACTGATCAACACCGTGTTGCTGGTGGTGATCACCATTCCGTTGTGCGTGATGCTGGGCCTGGCGCTGGCCTGGCTGACAGAGCGCACCAATCTGCCGGGCCGACGCGGCTGGTCACTGCTGGCCACTGCCCCGCTGGCCGTGCCGGCTTTTGTCCACAGCTATGCGTGGGTGAGCCTGGTGCCACCGATTCACGGGTTGTTTGCCGGCGTACTGGTCTCGGTCATCGCCTACTTCCCGTTTCTGTACCTGCCGATTGCCGCCGCCCTGCGCCGGCTCGACCCGGCCATCGAAGACGTTGGCGAATCACTGGGGCTCAAACCGTGGGCGGTGTTCTTTCGGTTGGTGCTGCCACAGCTGCGCCTGGCCATTTGCGGGGGCGCCTTGTTGGTGGGCCTGCACTTGCTCGCGGAATATGGCCTGTACGCGATGATCCGCTTCGACACCTTCACCACCGCGATCTTTGACCAGTTCAAATCCACCTTCAACGGCCCTGCCGCCAACATGCTGGCCAGTGTGCTGGCGCTGTGTTGCCTGGCAATGTTGACCGCCGAATCCGCTGCGCGCGGCACGGCGCGTTACGCCCGGGTCGGGTCGGGAAGTGCACGCGCTCAGCGGGTTGTACGCCTGGGCTCACGCGACATCGCGCTCGGCCTGCTCCTGCAAGGCATCACCTGCGCACTGGCGCTGGGCGTGCCATTGATCACGCTCGGCAAGTGGCTGATTGCGGGCGGTACGGAGGTCTGGCAACTGGATGACCTGATGCCGGCGTTGCAACAAACGTTGCTGTTAGGCGCTGCAGGCGCGGTCCTCACCACCTGCGCCGCGATCCCGATTGCCTGGCTGTCGATTCGCTCGCCGGGCCGGCTGCAACGGGTACTGGAAAGCTGCAACTACATCACCAGCTCGTTGCCGGGGATTGTCGTTGCGTTGGCCCTGGTCACGTTCACCATCCATTTTGCCCGGCCGATTTACCAGACCACGATCACCGTGTTGCTGGCGTATCTACTGATGTTCCTGCCCCGAGCGCTGGTGAGTCTACGGGCCGGTATTGCCCAGGCACCGGTGGAGCTGGAAAACATTGCGCGCAGCCTCGGCCGCTCACCGGGTCGGGCCTTGTGGCTGATCACCCTGCGCCTGGCCGCGCCGGGGGCTGCCGCCGGCGCTGCACTGGTGTTTCTGGCGATCACCAACGAGCTCACCGCCACCCTGCTGCTGGCGCCCAATGGCACGCGCACCCTGGCCACCGGCTTCTGGGCCCTGACCAGTGAAATCGACTATGCCGCCGCCGCACCTTATGCCCTGTTGATGATCCTGCTGTCGCTACCGCTGACCGGACTTCTTTATCACCAATCCAAACGAACGGCTGGCCGATGAACGCACTTGAACTGCATGCCATTTCCAAGTCTTACGGCGACCATCAGGCGCTGGAGAGCATCAACCTGTCGGTGCCCGCCGGCAGCCGGACGGTGATTGTCGGCCCGTCGGGTTCAGGCAAGACCACCCTGTTGCGGATGATCGCCGGCTTCGAGTTCCCAGACACCGGCCGCCTGTCGCTCAACGGCCAGACACTCGTCGACAACACCCACGAGGTGCCGGCGCATCAGCGCCTGATTGGTTACGTGCCCCAAGACGGCGCCCTGTTCCCGCACATGACCGTGGCCGCGAATATCGGGTTCGGGCTTGCGAGCAAGGGCAGTGAAAAAAGCGAGCGTATCGCCGAGCTGATGGACAGCGTGTCCCTCGACGCAAACATGGCCAATCGTTGGCCCCATGAACTCTCCGGCGGCCAGCAACAGCGTGTGGCGCTGGCCCGGGCGTTGGCGCAACAGCCGCGCCTGATGCTGCTGGACGAACCGTTTTCCGCCCTCGATACCGGCCTGCGCGGTGCCATGCGCAAAATGGTCGCCCGGCTGCTGTCCGATGCCGGCGTCACCACCATCCTGGTCACCCATGATCAGAGCGAAGCGCTGTCGTTTGCCGATCAACTGGCGGTGATGCGTGACGGTCGGCTGGTGCAGTCAGGCCATCCCCTGGACCTTTACCGCTACCCCGACGACGAACAGACCGCGCTGTTTCTCGGCGATGCGGTGGTCATGCCGGCCCGAATCGAAGCTGGTTGGGCGCATTGCGACCTCGGCCGGATACCGGTGAACAACCACCGCAATAACAGTGCCGCGCAGATCATGCTGCGCCCCGAACAACTGCAACTGGTCAGCGCCCAGCCCAATCCCACCGAGGCTGCCGGCTGCCGCGCGGTGGTCACTGAACGGGATTTCAGCGGCAACTCCTGCACATTGACCGTGGAGCTGGAAGCCTCGAGTGCCGGTGAACAGGCCGGACGGTCATTAACGGTTCGCAGCTCGGGCATGTATGCGCCCCCTGCCGGCAGCGCGGTTCACGTCTCGACCATCGGCCATGCCCACGTGTTCAGCGACGCCTGACAGCGGTGCGTCAAAGGTCAAAGCGATCCACTGCGCGACGCCGCTCGTTGTCGTCGCGCACATCGTAGTTGGCGGTTGTCTGGATGTTGCTGTGATGCGCCAGTTTCTGCGCGATCGATAAGTCGTGTTCCTCGATCACGCGAGTGATGAATGAACGGCGAAAATCATGCGGCATGATCTTGACCCCGACTTCAGCACCGCGCTGGCGCGCAATGTAATAGATCGCATGTTTGGTCACGCGCTCGCGGGTGATATGGCTGCCACGGCGGATGCGGTTGAACAGAAACGGGTCATCCACCTCGCCTTCCTTGAGCTGGGATCGACGGAACGCCAGCCAGGCTTCCAACTTGGCGAAGGCCCAGGCCGGCGCGTACTTGATCAATTGCTTGTTGCCCTTGGCGGTGACCCGCAGGCTGCGCTCGGCAAAGTCGACCTGTGACAGCTCGAGGTTCACCGACTCGGACTTGCGCATCCCCGAACCGTACAAAATCCCGATGATCGCCGCGTCCCGCAACCCTTGTGGGCGTGGATCGGCAGCACACACCGCCATCAACTCCTGGATCAGCGTGCGCCGCAAGTTGCGCCCTTGCGACAGCCGGGTGCCGGCAATGCCTTTGACCGAGCGCATTTTCAGCAGGTGTTCCTGACTGATCAGGCTCATGCGCCACGCCTCATTCATCACCCCGCGTACCGCGTTCACGTACAACGAAGACGTGTTGGGCGCGTAGCCGTCTTCGCGCAACGCCGCGACCAGTGCAATGACATCTTCTGGCTGTAGCTGATGCCAGGGAATTTCCTCGATGTTCATGTCTTCGAAGCCCAACCGGTCGGCGGCATCCTGCAAAACATAACGCATGGTCAGCTGGCTGGAGGGCGCTAGCCGGGCCAGGTATACCGTCAACGGATTGGTCTTTGATGCAACAGGATGGGTAACAGGTAAGTCAGTCAAACGAAACGGCCTTGAGTTAAAACACTGCAGTAAAACAACTAAGGATTGAAACATTCCTCATATAAAGCGGAGACTTCCGTAGGACTTTTCTTCTAAAAACCGCGATGAGCGGCAGGAGTCTGAACAGTGCCTGTATGACTCTCATATAAACGAATTGCCGACCGGGTTTTCATGTTCCTTTCACGAAATTGCGCATACCCTCAATGAGTCGCGGCTGTCCCTCACAGGCCCCCAACGTGCCGACTGAAACAGAAAAAGTCAATTGATGCGGTTTGTCAGGCATTTTATGTAACCAATTGAAGCAGCTTCTTTTTTATCGACTACGCTTGCTTTGGATCCAATAAATCCAGTACCACCGTTTGTTCAATTTCAGCCCGAGGTGCCCATGAGTCAGGCGTTTCTCCCCTTCTCCCGCCCCAGTATCGGCGATGAAGAAATTGCAGCCGTCGAGCAAGTATTGCGCTCCGGCTGGATCACCACCGGGCCCAAAAACCAGCAACTGGAAGAGCAGTTCGCCAACTATGTCGGATGCCGACATGCCGTTGCACTTTCTTCCGCCACCGGTGGCATGCACATCACCTTGTTGGCCTTGGGCATTGGTCCGGGCGATGAAGTCATTACCCCGTCCCAGACGTGGGTGTCCACCGCCAACATGATCTGCCTGCTGGGTGCGACGCCAGTGTTCGTCGATGTTGACCGCGACACCCTGATGAGCGATCTGGCAAGCATTGAAGCCGCCATCACCCCGCGCACCAAAGCCATCATTCCGGTGCACTACGCTGGCGCCGCCTTCGACCTCGACCCGCTGTATGCGCTGGCCGACAAACACGGCATTCCTGTCATCGAAGACGCCGCCCACGCCGCCGGCACCTTCTACAAAGGTCGTCATGTCGGCTCCAAGGGCACGGCCATCTTCTCGTTCCACGCCATCAAGAACATGACCTGCGCTGAAGGCGCGATGTTTGTCAGTGACGATGAAGCGCTGGCCAACCGGGTGCGCATGCTCAAGTTTCACGGCCTCGGTGTCGACGCCTACGATCGCATGACCCACGGCCGCAAACCGCAGGCGCAAGTAATGGAACCAGGCTTCAAATACAACCTGGCCGACATCAATGCCGCCATCGCCCTGGTGCAACTGGAGCGCCTGGACGAGATCAACGCCAAACGCACCGAGTTGGCTCACCTCTACCAGCAACGCCTGGAAGGCTGCGCCGTGCAACCGCTGGCGGTACCGACCTACCCGCAACAACACGCCTGGCACCTGTTCATCCTGCGCATCGATGCCGAGCGTTGCGGGCTGGACCGAGAAGCGTTCATGAAGGGTTTGCAGGAGCAGAACATCGGCACCGGCATCCACTTTATCGCCACCCATTTGCACACGTATTATCGTCAGCGGTACCCGAACATTTACTTGCCCAACACCGAATGGAATTCGGCGCGGCTGTGTTCGATTCCCTTGTTCCCGGACATGACTACCGATGATGTCAATCGTGTGGTCGATGCCATTGAAAACGTTATGGACAGATCTCAGTGAAACCTTACCCAATCCGTTGCGTGTCGGTTGTTATCCCGGTCTTCAACGAGCAAGACAGCTTGCCCGAGTTGCTTCGACGCACTGAAGCGGCCTGCGCGCAGTTGCACCATGAATACGAAATCGTGCTGGTGGATGACGGCAGTCGCGACAACTCGGCGCAAATCCTCGAAGAGGCTGCCAGTCGTGAAGGCAGCCCGGTGGTCGCGGTCATTCTCAACCGCAACTATGGCCAGCATGCGGCAATCATGGCCGGTTTCGAACATTGCAAAGGTGACGTCGTCATCACGCTCGATGCCGACCTGCAAAACCCGCCTGAAGAAATTCCGCGCCTGGTGGCCCAGGCCGAACTCGGTTATGACGTGGTCGCCACCGTGCGCAACAACCGTCAGGACTCGGCCCTGCGCCGCTGGCCGTCGAAACTGATCAACATGGCCGTGCAGCGTTCGACCGGCGTGGCCATGAGCGATTACGGCTGCATGCTGCGCGCTTACCGCCGGACCATCGTCGACGCGATGCTGGCCTGCCGTGAACGCAGCACCTTCATCCCGATCCTGGCCAACAGTTTTGCCCGGCACACCACGGAAATCCTGGTGATGCACGCCGAGCGCGAACACGGTGAATCCAAGTACAGCCCCATGCGCCTGGTCAACCTGATGTTCGACCTGATCACGTGCATGACCACCACGCCGTTGCGCCTGTTGAGCATTGTCGGCTTCGCCATGGCCGGCCTGGGCGTGCTGTTCGCCATGACCCTGATTTTCTTGCGCCTGGTGTTCGGCGCCGAATGGGCCGGCGACGGATCGTTCGTGCTGTTCGCCGTGCTGTTCGTCTTCACCGGCGGACAATTCATCGGCATGGGCCTGCTGGGCGAGTACCTGGGTCGCATGTACAGCGACGTCCGCGCCCGCCCCCGTTTCTTCGTCGAAAAAGTTTTGCGTAGCCAACCCGCCGCGCCCGCTCCCGTTGTCACCGTTGACGGCCTCACTTCCACTTCAGATCAGGTTCTCTCATGAGCGCAAAAGCTGTTGTCTTCGCCTACCACGATATTGGCTGTGCCGGTATCGAATCCCTGCTCGCGTCCGGCTTTGAAATTGCCGCCGTGTTCACTCATGCCGATGACCCGAAAGAAAACGCGTTCTATGGTTCCGTTGCGCAGTTGTGTGCCCAAAAAGGCATCCCGGTGCATGCGCCGGAAGATGCCAACCATCCGCTGTGGATCGAGCGCATCGCCAAACTCAACCCTGATTATTTGTTCTCGTTCTACTACCGCAACCTGTTGACCGAGCCGCTGCTGGCCACCGCCCGCAAAGGCGCATTCAACCTGCACGGCTCGTTGCTGCCCCGCTACCGTGGCCGTGCGCCGGCCAACTGGGTGCTGGTGAACGGTGAGACCGAAACCGGCGTGACCCTGCACCGCATGGTCAAGCGCGCCGACGCCGGCGCGATCATCGCCCAGCAAAAAGTTGCCATCGAGCGCAGCGACACCGCGCTGAGCCTGCACGGCAAATTGCGCGTGGCCGCTGTCGACCTGTTGCGCGACACCCTGCCCGCCTTGCTGCAAGGCAAAGTCACCGAAACGGCTCAGGACGAATCCAAAGCCACGGTATTTGGTCGCCGCACGGCAGCCGACGGCAAACTGTTCTGGAAGAAACCGGCTGAAGAACTGTTCAACCTGGTTCGCGCGGTTGCCCAGCCGTATCCGGGTGCGTTCTGCGACGTGGGCGAGCACAAGCTGATTGTCTGGAGTGCCGAAGTTGCCAAGGGCAATGAAGGCCTGGCACCGGGCCGTGTGATCAGCGTCGATCCACTGCGTATCGCGTGTGGCGAAGACTCGCTGGTGATCACCGCCGGTCAACGCAATGACAACGGTCTGTACCTGAGTGGCCCGCAACTGGCCAACGAATTGGGCCTGGTCGATGGTTCCGTCCTGCGCGGCGCTGAATCCGGGCGCAAGCCACGTCGCACCCGCGTGCTGATCCTCGGCGTCAACGGCTTCATCGGCAACCACTTGTCCGAGCGCCTGCTGCGCGACGACCAGTACGAAGTCTACGGCCTGGACATCGGTTCGGACGCCATCGACCGCCTGCGCAGCCACCCGAACTTCCACTTCGTCGAAGGCGATATCAGCATTCACTCCGAGTGGATCGAGTATCACATCAAGAAGTGCGACGTGATCCTGCCACTGGTAGCGATTGCCACGCCGATCGAATACACCCGTAACCCGCTGCGCGTGTTCGAACTGGACTTCGAAGAGAACCTGAAACTGGTTCGCTACTGCGTCAAATACAACAAGCGCGTGATCTTCCCGTCGACGTCCGAAGTCTATGGCATGTGCCAGGACCAGAACTTCGACGAAGACACCTCCAACCTGATCGTCGGCCCGATCAACAAGCAACGCTGGATCTACTCGATCTCCAAGCAGCTGCTTGACCGCGTCATCTGGGCCTACGGCCAGAAAGGCCTGAACTTCACCCTGTTCCGCCCTTTCAACTGGATGGGCCCGCGTCTGGACCGTCTGGACTCGGCGCGTATCGGCAGCTCCCGGGCCATTACCCAACTGATCCTGAACCTGGTGGAAGGCACGCCGATTCGCCTGTTCGATGGCGGCGAGCAAAAGCGTTGCTTCACTGACATCGCGGACGGCGTAGAAGCCCTGGCGCGGATCATCGACAACGAAAACGACGCCTGCAACGGTCAGATCATCAACATCGGCAACCCGGAAAACGAAGCGAGCATTCGCCAGTTGGGCGAAGAGCTGCTGCGTCAGTTCGAAGCTCACCCGCTGCGCGACAACTTCCCGCCGTTCGCCGGTTTCCGCGACGTGGAAAGCAAAGCCTTCTACGGCACCGGCTACCAGGACGTGTCCCACCGCAAACCAAGCATCGCCAACGCCAAACGTCTGCTGGACTGGACGCCAACCGTGGAGATGAGCGAGACCATCGGCAATACGCTGGACTTCTTCCTGCGTGAAGCCATGCTCGAAATCGCGGATCACTCTACCGAAAAAGCATGCTAATGCAGTCAGGCCTTCGAATCGATGTCGACACCTACCGAGGCACCCGTGAGGGGGTGCCCCGGCTGCTGGAAATCCTCGACGAAGCGCAGGTCAAGGCGACGTTTTTCTTCAGCGTCGGGCCGGACAACATGGGGCGCCACTTGTGGCGCCTGATCCGCCCGCAATTCCTCTGGAAAATGCTCCGTTCCAATGCCGCCGGGCTGTACGGCTGGGACATTTTGCTGGCCGGCACTGCCTGGCCGGGCAAACCGATCGGCCGGGACCTGGGGCATTTGATGCGCCAGGCCCAGGCCGCCGGGCATGAAGTCGGCCTGCACGCCTGGGATCACCATGGCTGGCAGGCCAATGCCGGACGCTGGAGCGACGCGCAACTGATCGAGCAGATCCGCCAGGGCGTCGACACGCTCAGCGACATCCTCGGCAACAAGGTCGAGTGTTCGGCCGCCGCCGGTTGGCGCGCGGACGAGCGCGTGATCGAAGCCAAGGAAACTTTCGGTTTTCGCTACAACAGCGACTGCCGGGGCCAGAGCGTGTTCCAGCCGACGCTGGCAAACGGTGGTTTAGGTGCCCCGCAGATTCCGGTGGACCTGCCGACCTTCGATGAGGTGGTGGGCCCGACGGTCGCTGCCGAGGATTTCAACGCCTGGATTCTTCAGCGCTTTACCCCCGAAAAACTCAACGTCTACACCATTCATGCAGAAGTAGAAGGGATTCTGATGGCCAACGATTTCCGTCAGCTGCTGGCCGATGCACGCCAGCGTGACATTCATTTCCAGCCCTTGGGCGATTTGCTGCCCGACGCCCCCAACACCTTGCCCACAGGACGTGTCGTTCGCGGCGTCCTTGAAGGTCGCGAAGGCTGGTTGGGAGTGCAAGGCGCATGAGCAAACGCTGGGCATTACCCCTGCTGTTGGTCCTTTTCGTCCTGGGCTATCTGCTGCCTCTGGGCACCCATGGCTTATGGATCCCGGACGAAACCCGCTACGCGCAAATCAGTCAGCACATGCTCCTGAGCGGTGACTGGGTGTCGCCGCATTTCATGAACGTGCGCTATTTCGAGAAACCGGCGGCGGGTTACTGGATGATCGCCGCCAGCCAGGCGCTATTCGGTCAGAACCTGTTTGGCGTGCGGTTTGCCTCGGCCCTGAGCATGGGCCTGAGCGTGCTGCTGTGCTTCCTGATCGCCCGCCGATTGTGGAACGATCCGCGCAAAAGTTTTGCCTGTGCCCTGCTGTACATGAGTTTCAGCGTCATCGCCGGTCAGGCCGGTTACGCCAACCTTGATCCGCAATTCACCTTTTGGGTCAACCTGAGTCTGGTGGCGTTGTGGTTTGCGCTGGACAGCGTCGGTCGTCGTCAAAAAATCCTGAGCTGGGCAATGCTCGGCCTGGCCTGCGGCATGGGTTTCATGACCAAGGGTTTCCTTGCCTGGTTGCTTCCGGTGCTGGTCGCCCTGCCCTACATGATCTGGCAGAAGCGCTGGAAAGAACTGCTGGTCTACGGCCCCGTAGCGATTGTCGTGGCCATCGCAGTGAGCCTGCCCTGGGTGCTGGCGGTTCATTCGGAAGAGCCCGATTACTGGCGGTTCTTCTTCTGGCACGAGCACATTCAGCGCTTTGCCGGTGAGGACGCCCAGCATGAAGAGCCGTTCTGGTTCTACTTGCCGCTGCTGGTCGGTTTCAGTCTGCCGTGGGCGGCGTTGCTGCCGTCGGCGCTGAAGCAGGCCTGGCAAACCCGACGCCAGTCCAGCATCGGCTTCCTGCTGCTCTGGTTGGTGATGCCGCTGGTATTTTTCAGCATCAGCAAAGGCAAACTGCCCAGTTATATCCTGCCGTGCCTGCTGCCCCTGGCCTTGTTGCTGGGTCACACGCTGGCTGACCGACTGAAGCTCGAACAGGGACGGGTGCTGGGGCTCAACGGGTTGCTCAACCTGGTGTTGGGTCTGGTGACCCTGATCGCCCTGGTTTACCTGCAACTGAAAAAGCCGCTGTACGACCATGAACTGCACAATCTGGTGCTGGTGTTCATCGGTTTGATCGGCTGGATCATGGCCAACCTTCTGCAAGCCTTCAGGCCGCTGCAATGCTGGGCTGCACCGGCGTTCGGCAGTCTGCTGCTGATCGGCTTGATTCCCGCCGGACTGCCCAATTCGGTGGTCGCCAACAAGACGCCCGACCAATTCATCCTGCATCACATGGATGAACTGGCGCAGACCGGCAAACTGCTGAGCAACGATCTCGGCGCCGCCTCCGCTCTGGCCTGGCGCATGAAGCACCCGGACGTGTCGTTGTACAACTCGGTAGGCGAATTGAAATATGGTCTCGCCTATCCTGACTCCGTACAGCAACTGGTCACCGTCGGCCAGGTTCAGCAGTGGATGCGCGACGCCCGCCGTAGCGGCTCTGTCGGTGTCGTCATGCGGGTTAAAGGTGAGGACGAATTGCAGGAAATCGAATTGTTGCCCAAGGACGGTAAACGCTATGAACAGGGCAACCTGGTGATTCTGATTTTCCCTCAGGAGGCGCCATGAGCCTGCTACTGGTTCTGGTCGCGTGCCTGTTGACGTGCCTGGGTCAGATTGCTCAGAAGTACGCCGTCGAGAGCTGGCGCGGCCAGGCTTCGGGATGGGGCGCGAAACTGCGTTCGCCGTGGCTGTGGCTGGCGCTCGCCGCGCTGGGATCGGGCTTGCTGGTCTGGCTGCTGGTGCTGCAACGCCTCGAAGTCGGCATCGCCTACCCGATGCTCAGCCTCAATTTTGTATTGGTCACGCTGATCGCCCGCTTCGTCTTTCACGAAACCATTGATCGCCAGCACTGGTTCGGCGTCGCACTGGTGATCGGTGGCGTGGTTCTGCTGGGGCAACACGCATGAGCCTGCGTCGCGGAATCACTTTCGCCATGGGCAGCGTGGTGCTGGGCAGCGCCGCGCAACTGGGCATGCGCTGGAGCATGACCCGCCTGCCCTCGCCCGAAAACTGGCTGGCCGCCAGTTTCGAACTGGTCCCGGTACTGGTCGTGCTGAGCGCGATTGTGGCCTACGCCCTCTCGATGCTCTGCTGGCTGGCCGCCCTGCGCGACTTGCCGCTGGGGCGGGCCTATTCGCTTTTGAGCATCAGCTACGCGCTGGTGTACGTGCTGGCTGCCAGCCTGCCGCTGTTTCACGAATCGTTCAGCCTTTCCAAGACTGTCGGGGTGGCATTGGTCATTCTCGGGGTCATCACTATCAACTCTCGTTCAGTCCGTGCGACCGAACTCCGGGGTGCGTCATGAAAATCAGTGTATTTGGTAGCGGTTATGTCGGCCTGGTCCAGGCAGCCGTACTGGCTGAAGTGGGCCATGATGTGGTCTGCATGGACATCGACGAGAAAAAAGTCGCACTGCTGCAACAGGGCCACGTGAGCATTTTCGAGCCAGGGCTGGCCAGCCTGGTACGTGAAAGCCTGGAAGCCAAACGACTGCAATTCACCACCGACGAGAAACTCGCCGTCCAGCACGGCCAGGTACTGTTTATTGCCGTGGGCACGCCGTCCCGGGACGATGGCTCGGCAGATTTGAGCTACGTGATGTCGGTCGGTGACGCCGTGGCGCGGCATCGCGAGCAACCGGTGATTCTGGTGGAGAAGTCCACGGTCCCGGTGGGCACCGGCGATGCATTGCGCGCGCATATCGACAAATCCCTGGTGAAGATCGGCCGTGTGTTGCAGTTCGATATCGTCTCCAACCCCGAGTTTCTCAAGGAAGGTTCGGCCGTCGCCGACTGCCGGCGCCCGGACCGGATCATCATTGGCTGTGAACGTGACGAAGTGCGCGAAGTGATGCGCGACCTCTATGCACCGTTCAACCGCAACCACGACCGCGTCATGTTCATGGACCTGCGCAGCGCCGAACTGACCAAGTACGCCGCCAACTGCATGCTGGCGACCAAGATCAGCTTCATCAACCAGATCGCCGAACTGGCCGAACACCTCGGCGCCGACATCGAATCGGTGCGTCTGGGCATCGGCGCCGACTCGCGCATCGGTTACCACTTCATCTATCCCGGCTGCGGTTATGGCGGCTCGTGTTTCCCCAAAGACATGCGCGCCCTGATTCACAGCGCCCAGGAAGCACACTGTTCCAGCGACCTGCTGCAAGCGGTGGAAGCGATCAACGAGCGCCAGAAACACAAACTGTTCGAGCGGATCAACGCGTTCTACCGTGGCGACTTGCGCGGCAAGACCTTTGCGGTCTGGGGCCTGGCGTTCAAGCCCAATACCGATGACATGCGTGATGCGCCGAGCCGGGTCTTGCTTGAATCGTTGTGGGCCGCCGGGGCCAACGTCCGCGCGTATGATCCGGAAGCGATGCAGGAAACCCAGCGCCTGTACCCTGACGAATCGAAACTGATGCTGATGGGCACTCCGGAATCCGTGCTGTCTGGCGCCGATGCCTTGATCGTCTGCACCGAGTGGCAACAATTCAAGGCCCCGGATTTCGAACTGATCGAGCAGCGTTTGAATGCGCCGGTGATTTTCGACGGACGTAACCTGTACGACGCCGAACGCCTTGAGCGCAGCGGGTTCAAGTACTTCCCGATGGGCCGTGGCGAGTCACGCAACCTGCCGATTCCGCACCAGCAATGGGCTGCTGACTCGGTTGTTGCCTGATCGTGTTATCACCGACTCGCCAGCAGTCCCTGGGTATCGGGTTACTGGCACTGATCCTGTTCAGTGCCGGGGTTTATCAGCAAGCAACCATCGGTTTCGATTCGCGGTTCGTGCTGTTTGCCCAGGAAATGTTGCGTAACGGGCCATCAGTGTTTCCCACCACCTATGGCCAGCCTTACGCCGACTACTCGGCCGTCTCGACGCTGTTCATCTGGTTGCTGTCCTTGCCGTTCGGGCAGGTCAACAGCCTCAGCGCCTGGCTGCCGAGCGCGATGGCCGGTGCGGTGATTGTCACGTTGATGTACCGCTTGCTGGCGCCCTACTCCCAACGCTGGGCGCTGCTCAGCATTGCCTTGATGCTGATGACCAGCACGTTCATCACCGAAGCCCGCGCGGTGTCTCAGGACCTGATACTCGCGGCCGTCGCGTTTTCGGTGTTTTATCTGGGGTATGCCGCCGACCACTTCGGGGCACAACGCCGCTGGTGGCTGATCCTTGCCCTGCTGGTCCTCGGTTTCGGAGTACGCGGGCCGATCGGGCTGGTGGTGCCCACTGGCATCCTGTGCAGCTACTTCTTGCTCAATCGCCAATGGCGCCACCTGTTCGGCTTCGGCCTGACAGCGGCCGCATTGTTGGCGGTCAGCGTCGGCGCCTTGTTGTGGCTGGCCGACACCGATGGCGGCCCGGCCTTCATGCAAGACGTGGTGCGCATGCAGTTCATGGGGCGCCTGGACGGCAGCGAAGGCGCCAGTGGTGCGCTGTTTTACTTCACCAGTTCGATGGGCAACTATGCGCTCGCCTATCCGCTGGCCTGGCTTGCGTTGGCGGCGATTGCGCTGACCCAACCCCGCCAGGCAGGCCCGGCATGGCGCCTCTTGCAGTACTGCGTGGCGGCCGGGTTGATTGTGATGATCGGGCTGTCGATCCCGCAGGCAAAAAAGGCCCGCTATCTACTGCCGATGTTGCCGATGGCGGCGATTATTGCGGCGTACCCGTTTCAGGTGGCGCAAGGTCGGTTGTTTGCCGCGCTACGTGGGTTGATGCAAGGGTTATGGTTGCTGATCCCGATGCTCATGATCGTTGGATTGGTGGTCGCCCAGCGCCGGTTTCCCGAGCAACTGACGTCGATCCGCTCGATCGTGATCCTGCTCGGCGTGTTGCAGGCCATCGCGCTTGCCATGCTGTTCAAGCCCCGTTGGCGTGCAGAGACGCTGGCTTTTTGCGCGGTGCTGGCGGTGTGGTCGGTGTACATGAGCGTGTTCGAGCCGGTTGAGCGTCGGCTCTATGACACCCGCACATTCAGCCTGGCCGTCTATGAACAGGTCCAGGAAGCACCGGCGCCCCTGGTGTTGCACGGGATGGGCAAAGACGCCAAGGCGATCAAGTTCATGATCAACATCCCGCATGACTTGCAACCGCTGTTTACCGACTCGATCCCGGAACTGCAAAGTCTTTCAGGGCCTGCCTGGTTGATGATGGACCTGAACGCTTACGACGCCTTGCAGGGCACTGCCCTGGGTAACTTGCAACCGGTGTTGAGCGGGCGATTCGACAAGAATGATTTCGTGCTGCTGCACGTCGTGCAGTAGTGCGGCAACGCGCCGCGTAAAACACTTTCGTCCCACCGAAAACTCGGAAACCTCCTACATCCCCCCTGAGACATTTTCAATAAGGTGCCCCTCCGACGAAAAGGAGTGGCACCCCTATGGCCAATCACGGCTACATGACCATTACAGGCAACACCCAAGGATTGATATCGGCGGGCTGTTCAACTCAAGCGTCCATCGGCAATAAATGTCAGACAGGGCATACAGACGAAATCATGGTGCTGTCCTACAGCCACAACATGGCCAATATCGGTAACATCAACAAGCCTACGCACAGCCCTCTCGTCATCACAAAAAACGTCGACAAGTCCTCTCCGCTACTCGCTCAAGCGCTATCAACCAGAGAAGAAATAAGCTGCGCGATCAACTTCTATCGAATTTCTGCATTTGGTCTTCAAGAGAAATTTTTCAGCATTGAAATCGAAGGCGGCATCATTGCCAACCTGACACTTGATATGCCCCACGTTGTTTTACAAAACGACGTCGAACCCCAAGAGCACGTGGCTATTCGTTATCGCGAAATCACCTGGAGGCACCACCTCGCAGGCACCAGCGGGCACGGATCCTGGGGGAACAGCGAATGGGACAGTTGAAAGCGCGCTGCGAAGACAGTAGTTGCGATTACTGGGCCGTCAGCAAAGCGGCGGCCAATTTGACCCAACAAGCCTGCACGTTGGGCGCCCGTTATATCAATGACGGGACGCTACGCCTGCAATTCAATCGCGAGGTGTCTTACTACGCGAGGGGGATTGTTAATGATGTGGCGCAGGGACGGAAGAGCGCTGATCAGGGTTTGAACGAGATCAAGAGCGAACAGAGTAGTTTGCTTGTTCAGGCATCGGAAGTTGCACAGAAAGGCGTCGGATTTATTGCAGGCGCTCTTCAATTCGCAACGGGTGTCGGGATTTGTTATGGATCGGCGGGAACGCTTTGTCTGCTCGGTGGTACACCGATGATGTTGCATGGAACCAACAACATGTATGAAAACGGCAAAAATCTATGGGAGGGACGTTCAGATGTACAAGGACCTGTCAGAAAAGGCTATCAGATGATTTCAAAAATAGTTGGCCAAAGTGATGCGGAAGGAAACTTTATGTACGGGGCTGGCGATTTGGCAACATCTGCTTTAGGGGTGACCAAGCTGGTTCTAAAGCCCGATTCTTGGCGTCTATTCAGATATGTACGTACTGACTATGTTCGGGCGTACAAAACCACACCTGTACCCGTTCTTATTTTGGAAAGAACCGCAGACGCTATAACGATCGACGGGATGTTGGACCAGCTAGAAAGCCACAAATAAATCAATTAGCAGCCAAGGTAAGCCTGTATGAAAAAAATAGTATCAGATGCGCGACTGTATTTATTTTCCTTTGGATGCGCCGGGTTTCATACAGTATGGATTGCATCAATAATAGATTATTTTTTCGAGATGGATATCTTCGCCGCCAGAACAGTGGTAATTATTTGCTTTATTGTAATCTCAGCCTATTGCATAAAAATCATACCTGAAGGACTTCGAAAACTTGAAAAAAAATAAAGTCTTACTCACTCCATATAGCCCCTTAATCCACCACTCTCAAATCAAACCTCAAACCGCAGTCTTCAAATTAACACCCAACGCCTGCGCAAACGCCTTTACCAGCGGACTGCGTACCGTGTTGTGACGCAGGATCAGATTGAACGGCGTGACGATGTTGATCAGGTCCGGGCGTACCGCGCGAAACTGCCCCTGAACCACCAGGGGGCCCGCGTAATGCTGCGGCAGGAAACCGACAAAACGACCGGTCTTGATCAACAGCGCCACGGCCTCCACCTGGGTGGCGGACGCCGAGAAGCTGTCGTAGTGAGCGAAATTCAGCTTGTCCCGATGAATCGCGTAGCGATGGTTGATGCACTCGTGATGCCTGAGCACATCGCTGCCCATTTCGGCGTCCGGCATCGAAAACAACGGGTGCCCGACCGCGCAATAAACTTCCGAGCGTTCTTCATACAGCGCGTAATAATCGAACTCCTCTCTTTTTTGATACACCGGCACGATTCCCGCCACTAATCTCCCCTCCACTACACCCCGTTCCACTTCGTCCAATTGAGACGCTTGAAGTTGAAACCTTACTTTCGGCGACTCTTCGTTTATTCGTCTAAGCGCCGCAACTAACGGTGAATTAGCATCGGAAATCGTATTATCAATAACCCCCACTCCAAGATCGCCGATCAGTTCGTTCTGCGCTGAACTAAGCCGATCCCGAAAGTTATCGACCGAGGCAAACAAGTCGATCGATGCCTGATACACCAAGCGGCCTTCTTCGGTCAGGTGAAAGCCTTCTCGACCCCGGGTACACAGGCGCATGCCGATGCGGATTTCCAGGTCGGAGATCTGTTTGCTGATGGCCGCCAGCCCCACATTCAGCTCGTTTTGCGCCGCACTAAAGCCCCCGGCCTCGACCACAGCCTTGAATACTTTGAGCAATTTGAAGTCCAGCCCACTGAGGGCCAACGGTGCCCGTTGCAGCGGTTTTGGCGGCGGGTTTCCGGAATTGGAAAGTGGGGTTTCCATAATGCTTATTTACCTCTGGCGCCGTATTCAACAACCTGTGCCCAACAACAAAAAATATGCCGGTAAATAATAATGACCACAGAAAACCAGGCTTGGCAACCGCCAATAATTTCCGTACTTCAGTGCCAACTCACTGATGTCCAACGACTAAAAGCTGACACTTCGATCAGCTCTCGTGACTTCGCAACTGCGCTTATCCCCTGCCCTTGAATTAATGATTAGGCCGAACCGCGCCCGAATGATTTTCGGCGCGTGTTCCAGGCCCGGCATACCGATTTCAGTTCGCTTTACCGACGAGGAAAACAACAATGTCTCAAACCACCGACCGTCTCTGGGGTGCTCGCTTCAAAAGCGGCCCGTCTGAAGCCCTGGCGGCCCTGTCCCGTTGCCCCGAGCGCTACTTTCGCCTGACCCCGTACGACCTCGCCGGTTCCAAGGCGCATGCCCGTGAACTGCAACGTGCCAGGCTGCTGACCGAGCAAGAAACCCTGACCATGCTCGACGCCCTGGAGCGCATCGGTGATGACTTCCGCGCCGGCAGCATTGCGCCGACGCTGGACGACGAAGACGTCCACACCTTCATCGAGCGCCTGCTGACCGAGCGCCTCGGTGCCTTGGGCGGCAAGCTGCGCGCCGGCCGCTCGCGCAACGACCAGACCGCCAACGACCTGCGCCTGTTCCTGCGTGATCACGTGCGCACCCTGGCCGTCGAAGTGCTGGCCCTGCAACAGGCCCTGGTCGATCAGGCCGAGCAACACATCGAAAGCATCTGCCCGGGCTTCACCCACCTGCAGCAGGCGCAACCCATCGTCTTCGCGCACCACTTGCTGGCCCACTCGCAATCGATGCTGCGTGACGTGCAACGCCTGGTGGATTGGGACATACGCACCTCACTGTCGCCACTCGGCGCTGCGGCCATGGCCGGTTCCGCCATCGCTCGCCTGCCGCAACAGTCGGCCAAGGAAATGGGCTACAGCGGTGTCTGCGAAAACTCCATCGACGCGGTCGCCAGCCGCGATCACGTCGCCGAGTTCCTGTTTATCGCGAGCATGCTCGGGATCAACATTTCACGCCTCGCCGAAGAATTCTGCCTGTGGTCGTCGCGGCAATTTCGCTGGGTAGCGCTGGACGATGCCTACGCCACCGGCAGCTCGATCATGCCGCAGAAGAAAAACCCGGACATCGCCGAACTGGCACGGGGCAAGGCGGGTCGCCTGATCGGGAACCTGACCGGTCTGCTCTCCACGCTCAAATCCCTGCCGCTGTCGTACAACCGCGACTTGAGCGAAGACAAGAACGGCGTGCTCGACAGCGTCGACACCTTGCTGCTGGTGCTGCCGGCCATGGCCGGGATGGTCGCGACCATGAAGGTCAACGTTGAAGAACTGCGGCGTCAGGCGCCACTGGGCTTCACCCTCGCCACCGAAGTCGCCGACTGGTTGGCCATGCGCGGCGTGCCGTTCAAGGAAGCGCATGAAATTACCGGCGCGCTGGTCCAGGCCTGCGAGAAACACGACATCGAGTTGTGGGAAGCCTCGCCGGCGTTGCTGGCCGAGATCGACCCGCGCCTGACGCCGCAAGTGCGTGACAGCCTGACCCTGGAAGCCGCCATCGCCGCCCGCAGTGGCTGGGGCGGCACCGCGCCGCAACAGGTGCGCGAGCAGATCGGCCGCCTGAAAACCGCCCTCGCGGCTCAGCACGCGTGGACCGAGAACTATCAGGGTTTCCGCCTCTGAAGCAGTACGCAAAACCTGTGGGAGCGAGCCTGCTCGCTCCCACAGGGAATGTGGTTGGCCTGAATTACCCAGTGTACGGAGAAACAACATGAGCCAGACCCAGGCAGAACGACTCCAGTCGGAGCGCAAACTGGCGGAAAACCAGTTCGACATCACGCAATACCAGCATGTGCCACGGCGTTATTACGGGCGGATTTTCTTTGCCACCGTCATCGTCGTCGCCATTCTCGGTCTGGTGCGGGCCTTCGCCGAAGGCAAGATCGAATGGTCGTACATCGGCCAGTTCCTGACCTCCCAGGCGATCATGTGGGGCTTGCTCAACACCATCGTCATGGCCGTGCTGGCGATGGCGCTGGGCATTATTTTCGGGGTGATCACCGCGATCATGCGCATGTCGGCCAACCCGATCCTGCGCTACGTGGCCGTGACCTACACCTGGCTGTTTCGCGGCACGCCGCTGATCCTGCAACTGCTGTTGTGGTTCAACCTGGCGCTGATTTTCCCCACCATCGGCATCCCCGGCCTGTTCGAAATGGACACCGTCAGCCTGATGACGCCGTTCGTGGCCGCCCTGCTCGGCTTGAGCATCAACCAGGGCGCCTACACCGCCGAAGTGGTGCGCGCCGGGTTGCTGTCGGTGGACACCGGCCAGTACGAGGCCGCCAAGTCGATCGGCATGCCGCGCCTGCAAGCGCTGCGTCGGATCATCCTGCCGCAGGCCATGCGGATCATCATTCCGCCGGTCGGTAACGAGTTCATCGGCATGGTGAAAATGACCTCGCTGGCGAGCGTCATCCAGTACTCGGAACTGCTCTACAACGCCCAGAACATCTACTACGCCAACGCCCGCGTGATGGAGCTGCTGATCGTCGCCGGTATCTGGTACCTGGCCACGGTCACCGTGCTGTCGTTTGGTCAAAGCCGCCTGGAGCGTCGATTCGCTCGCGGCGCCGGCAAGCGTTCTTGAGGAGCCCCACATGAGAAGCATCGTCAAGGCCGTGAGCCTGAACAAATATTACGACCAGTACCACGCGCTCAAGGACATCAACATCGAAGTCGAGCAAGGCGAAGTGCTGTGCATCATCGGCCCGTCCGGCTCCGGCAAAAGCACCTTGCTGCGCTGCGTCAACCAACTGGAAAAAATCGACAAGGGCGGCCTCTGGGTCGACGGCGAACTGGTGGGTTACCGCGTCGTCGGCAACAAACTGCATGAACTCAACGAGTCGCAGATCGCCCGGCAACGCCTGTCCACCGGCATGGTGTTCCAGCGTTTCAACCTGTTCCCGCACATGACTGTGCTGCAAAACATCATCGAAGGGCCGTGCCAGGTGCTCAAGCGTTCGCCCAAGGAGGCGCACGAAGAAGCCGTGGAACTGCTCGCTCGCGTCGGCTTGGCCGACAAGCGCAACAGCTATCCGATCGAACTGTCGGGTGGTCAGCAACAACGCGTGGCCATCGCCCGCGCCCTGGCCATGCGGCCCAAGCTGATGCTGTTCGATGAACCCACTTCGGCACTCGACCCGGAACTGGTCGGTGAGGTGCTGTCGGTGATGCGCGATCTGGCGCAATCCGGCATGACCATGATCGTCGTCACCCATGAACTGGGCTTCGCTCGCGAGGTTTCCAACCGCATGGTGTTCATGGACGGCGGGCAGATCGTGGAGGCAGGAAGCCCCGAAGAAATACTAATAAGTCCGCAAAACCCGCGCACCCAAAGCTTCATTTCTGCCGTTCGAACCTAGGTGTCCTTTGGCACTCACAACACTCATAAGAGAACGACCATGAAGAACTTCGTTATTCCAGCAGTACTCGCCGGCCTGATGGCTTCCAGCTTCACCTTCGCCGCCGAATTGCCGGCCAGCATCAAGGCCAAGGGCGAGATCGTGGTAGCGATCATGCCGAACTACCCGCCGATGGATTTCAAGGACCCGGCCACCAACACCCTCACCGGCCTCGACTATGACCTGGGCAATGCCCTGGCCGAGCGTCTGGGCGTGAAGATCAAATGGCAGGAAACCGGTTTCGAACAGATGATCAATGCGCTGACCACTGACCGCGTGGACATGGTGTTGTCCGGCATGACCGACACCGCCGAGCGTCAGGCCAGTGTGACCTTCGTCGACTACTTCACCAGCGGTCCGCAGTTCTACACCCTGCAGAAGAACAAGGACTTCAACGAGATCATCGACCTGTGCGGCAAGAAAGTCGGCACCAGCCGCCGCACCACGTTCCCGGCGGAAATCGCCGAGTGGAGCAAGGCCAACTGCGAAGCCGCCGGCAAGCCTGCGATCAACGTGATCGGCACCGAAGGGTCGGCCGATGCCCGTGCGCAACTGCGCCAGAGCCGTATCGACGCGGCGATGCAAGGTAGCGAGACCCTGCCTTACCTCAAGACCCAGGAAAAGGACATGTACAAGACTGTGGGCCTGCCGATCTCCTCGCAGTTCACCGGCCTTGGCGTGAGCAAGAAAAAGCCGGAGCTGAGTGAAGCGGTGAAGGTGGCGTTGCAGAGCATGATCGATGACGGCACCTACCAGACCATCCTGAAGAAATGGGACCTGGAATTGGGCGCGATCAAGACTGTGACCATTAACGCCGACAAATAAACCTGTATGGGATGAAAACATCCCTTGTGGGAGCGAGCCTGCTCGCGAATGCGGAGTATCAGTCAACGGTGATGTTGAATGTGACGGCCCCTTCGCGAGCAGGCTCGCACACAGGTATTGAGTAGTGCCTATAAATTATTGGAGTGCCACTGATGTCCTCCTCGCTGCAACCCACCTGGCCCGACCGGCACAAAGCCTGCCTCGCCCTGGCCTTCGACCTCGATGGCCCGACCGGCGATGCCATGCTCAATGGCTCGATCTGGCACAAGCCCGAGTACTTTGGTTTCGGCGGATACGGCCCTTACCGGTCGCTGCCGCGAATCCTCGACCTGCTGGACGAGTACCAGATCCCTACGACATTCTTCGTCCCGGCCTGGGTCGTGGAAAACTGGCCAACGCAGTGCCAGGCGATTGTCGAGCGCGGGCATGAGGTGGCGTACCACGGCTACAAACACGAATCCTTTTACGCCCTGACGCTGGACCAGCAAAAGGACGTGATGAAGAAATCCCGCGAGGTGTTCTGGAAACACCTGGCCATCCGCGCCGAAGGCTTTCGCACGCCGTCCGGCGATTGGCGCGCCGAAACCCCGGCGATGCTGGTTGAAGCCGGCGTGACCTATTCCAGCAGCATGCGCGGTGATGACCGGCCGTATCTGGTGAAAGTGCCCGGCCACGACACGCCCTTGGTGGAAATCCCCGGCCGCTGGGAAATGGACGACTACGCCTCCCTCGCCTACACCCGTGCCCCGGACTTCCCCTCGGGCCTCGACCGCACAGCCAGCTACGAACTCACCCTCGACAACTGGTGCCGCGAATACGACGGCGCGATGAACGAAGGCCTGTGCCTGACCACGCTGTTCCACCCCAAGATCACCGGCAAGCCGGGACGCATCCTGTTGCTGGAAAAACTCTTCGAACACATGCGTCAGCGCGATGACGTGTGGTTCGCCACGTGCCGCGATGTCGCCCAGTGGTGGCTGAAGGAGCATCACCATGGCTGATTCCACTGTGTGGCCCCAAGGCAAGCGCTGCGCCGTGGTGCTGACTGTCGATTACAACGACATCCACGGCATTCTGACCCAGGCCCCTGAAGTCGCCGGGCGCGACAAGACGCTGTCCGTCTGGCGTTACGGCACTCAACGGGGGGTCGAGCGATTGCTCGGTTTGTTCAAGGAACTGGGGGTGCCCAGCAGTTGGTGCATCCCCGGCATCGTCGCCGAGGAAAACCCTGAACACATCCGCGCAATACAGGCCGGCGGGCATGAAATCGCCTGCTCAGGCTATCGCCATCAGAACTACGACACCCTCGATCTCGCCCAACAGAGCGCCGAGATTGCCAAGGGTTGCGCAGCGCTGACTGCGCTGACCGGCCAGCGTCCGACGGGGTTTCGCATCCCGGCCGGCAACGGCGCGCCGGGTTTCATCAAGGCATTAAGGGATCACGGCATTCGCTGGTCTTCATCGTGGCGTGGCGATGACTTGCCGTTCAAGCATCCGACTGCACCTGAAGTCATCGAGTTGCCGCTGCACTATGAACTGGAAGACGAGCCCTACTTCGCCTTCAACCTCAGCCCTGCCGTGCCTCCGGCGCAATCGCGGATCGCGTCTTACAGCCACACCCTGGGCAATCTGCAAATGGACTTCGCCGGGTTCCACCGGTTTGGCCTGTGCTACGTGTTGCGCCTGCACCCGGAAATCATCGCCACGCCGGGGCGCATCGGTGTGCTGCGCGAATTGCTGGAGGGCATTCAGCAGCACAAAGACGTATGGATCGCCACGGCCGCTGAAGTATCAAAATGGTGGGCCGACAAGGCGCAGCCCGTGACCGAGGATCACCCGGCCTCGGTGTATGAACGCCATTATCGGGATTACCTCGTATGACCGAACGCATGCAGCGACTGGTGCAATTCTGCATCGACACCCGCTACGAAGACTTGCCCCCGGCATTGGTGGTGCAAGCCAAGCGGCACATCCTCGACACCTTCGGCGCGACGTTGGCCGGTTCTGTCAGTGAGGTGGCGAAACAGGCGCAGCAGGTGTTCGCGGGTGAAACCGGCGAAACGTTGGTCTGGGGCACAGGGTTGCGGGTCGGGGCCATTCAGGCGGCCATGCTCAACGGTGTGGCCGCCCATGCGCTGGAACTGGACGACACCGGTGGCTGCGACCATTCCGGCGCGGTGGTGCTTCCAGCGGTCATGGCTGCGGTGTCGATGTCGCCCACGCCAGTCAGCGGCCGCGAACTGATCACCGCCGTGGTCATCGGCTACGAAGTCGGCCGACGCGTGCTCGAAGCCTGCGGCGGTTACTCGGCGCACAACGGCGCGGGCTGGCACTCCACCGCCACCTGCGGTGTATTCGCCGCCGCCGCGGCGAGCGCTCGGATCCTGCGCCTCGATTTTCAACAAACGTTATCGGCGCTGGGCATCGCCGGCAGTTTCAGTGGTGGGTTATGGGCCTTTATCCACGACGGTTCGCACAGCAAGAAACTGCACAGCGGTCGGGCCGCAGAGGGTGGATTGCTGGCCGCGCGGTTTGCGCAACAGGGCATCAGTGGGCCGACAAAGTTGTTTGATGATGTCTGGGGCGGGTTTCTGAAAACCCTGGCCGGCGTGACGTCGCAACCTGAGGCTCTGGATGCTGAACTGGGCGTCGTGTGGAAACTCGCCCGCTGCTCGATCAAGCCTTACGCCTCGTGCCGGGGCACGCATTCGGCCATCGACGCAGTGGGGCTGTTACTGGATCAATTGCAGGTCAACGTCGATCAGGTCGAAGACATTCATGTGTCGCTGAGCGGGTTTCTTCAAGGCATGTGCGGTGATCAGGAAGTCAGCACACTGGCGGCGGCGCAGATGAGCTTGCCGTATGCCCTTGCTGCAAGGCTGGTTCATGGTCATTGCCGGTTGCAGGCGTATGACGATGCGCAACGCAGCGATCCGCGTATCGCGCACTGGATGTCGCGCGTTCGTCTTGAAGTGGACCCGCAACTGTCAGAGGATGGCGAACCGGTCGTCAGCCTGCGCACCGTGGACGGTCGGCAGGCGAGCCTGTGTGTCGAGGTGCCGCTGGGGGCGCCAAGGAATCCGTTGAGTGATGCGGAGCTGGAGCAGAAGTTTTTCAGTCTGGCTGGGCGGGTGATGGCGCGGGAACAGGCGGTGTTATTGCTTGGACAGTTGTGGCGGCTGGATGAGATGGAATCGGTTCGTTTGCTGGATCGGTGGCTGGGTTGAATAGGATTTTGTCTGTGCCGACCCCTTCGCGAGCAGGCTCGCTCCCACATTTGGAATGCATTCCCCTGTGGGAGCGAGCCTGCTCGCGAATGGCCGCACCTCGGTCCAACGACAAACACTACAAAACCAAATAAGGACATTTGCCCCACCGTGGCCACTTACTCGCTCGTTATCCGCCGTTTGATGATCGTCTCGCTGACGATTGTCGTCAGCCGCGCCATCACCAGCCCGCTGCTCACGCTGTTCCTGAGCAACAAACTCGGCCTCAATCAACAGGACGTCGGTTTGCTGCTGGGCATCGCGGTGTTCATCGCCACGCTGCTCGCGCTGTATGGCGGCTACATCATCGACCGTCTGGAAAAGCGCCGGCTGCTGATCCTCGCCATGCTTTCCAGCTCCATCGGTTTTGTACTGCTGACGTTCGCCGAAAACCTCTACCTGACCACCGCCACGCTGGTGATCACTGAAACCGCCTCGGCGCTGTTCCTGATCGGATCGAAAGCGATCCTCAGCGAAAACCTGCCCATGGGCCAGCGCGCCAAGGCTTTTTCCCTGCGCTACACCTTGACCAACATCGGTTACGCCACCGGGCCGATGCTCGGCGTGGTGATTGCCGGCGTGTACCCGATTGCGCCGTTCCTGATCGCCGGCGGCATCGCGTTTTTCAGCATTTTCCTGATGATCGGCATTCCCAAGGATTCGGCCCAGCCACCCGCCATCGGCCAGCCCCAGAGTTTTCTCAAGACGCTGATCACCCTGAAGAACGACCGCACCCTGATCATGTTCACCTGCGGCTGCCTGCTCAGTACCGTGGTTCACGGCCGGTTCACGTTGTACCTGTCGCAATACCTGCTGGTGACTCACGATTCCAAACGCGCGCTGGAAACCATGGCCGCCCTGCTCGCCTGCAACGCCATCAGCGTGATCCTGCTGCAATACCAGATCGGTCGGTTCCTCAAGCGCGAACAACTGCGCTACTGGATTGCCGGGGGCACCAGCCTGTTCATCGTCGGCTTGATCGGCTTCAGCCTGGCCGACAGCCTGGTGTCGTGGTGCGTGGCCATGTTCATCTTCACCCTCGGTGAAATGATCATTTACCCCGCCGAGTTCCTGTTCGTCGACACCCTGGCTCCGGAAGAACTGCGCGGCAGCTATTACGGCGCGCAGAACCTCGCCGCACTCGGCGGTGCACTGAGCCCCGTGATTTGCGGTTTCCTGCTGATGCACACGCCCGCACCGACGATGTTCTATGCCCTGAGTGCACTGACCGCGATGGGCGGATTCCTGTGCTTCATGAGCGGACGGCGAGTGGCGATACTGCAAAATTAATGCATTGAAGCTGCATTAATATGAATTTGTCAGCACATCGAATCAACGGCACACTGTGCCTCGTTCCTCCCCCAATAGTTGGAACACCTTCAAGGGCTTTCTGGATATCCCAGCCAAGCCTTTTTTTTTGCTCGTTTTTTTGTCCACGGATCGATTTCATCATGCTTGCTCGCTGGTTGCCCGCCGCCATCAACACCCGCCCTTCCGAATGGAGCCGCGCCGCCATTGGCATGGCCCTTGGGACGCTGTTCAGCGTATGGGTTTGCGGGCAAGTGTTTGGCATGGAAGTGGCGCAGCACCTGATCGGCCCGTTGGGTGCATCGGCCGTGTTGTTGTTCGCCGTGTCCTCTGGTGCGCTCGCCCAGCCGTGGTCGATTCTGGGCGGCTACTTGAGCGCCGGGGTGGTTTCGCTGCTGGTCGCCCACGTGCTCGGGCGAACCCTGGGCAGTGCCTGCCTGGCAGCGGGCATGGCGCTGATGTTGATGTGCTGGTTGCGTTGCCTGCATCCACCGGCCGGGGCGTTGGCGCTGCTGTTGGTGTTGGCCGACCCCGCCACCATCGCCATGGACTGGAAGGCCCTCGGCCCGGTGATGCTCGGTGCCTCGGCGATGCTGCTCAGCGCCCTGGCGTACAACAACCTGACACGCATTCGCTACCCGAAACGCGCCAGCGAACCGGCGGCCGTGATCCCCGCCGACCACCCGCCCGTCGACACCCAGGCCATTACCGCCCAGGACCTGAAACTGGCGTTGGCGGACATGGAGGCGTTCTTCGATGTCACCCCTGAAGACCTCGAACAGCTGATCCACGCCAGTGAATTGCACGCCAAGCGGCGCAGTATTGGTGAAGTGCTCAGCAATCGAATCTGACGCCCCCCCTTTGTGGGAGCGAGCCTGCTCGCGAAAGCGTACGACTATTCAACATCGAAGTTGTCTGTCACTGCGCTTTCGCGAGCAGGCTCGCTCCCACAAGTTGAGTGCAGGGTTTTCGTCGGGCCTTTAAGGCAAAAACGCAGACAGAACCTGCACATATCCCGGTTGTACATCACAAATTTGCACTGGTACGATCCTGCATCGCTCGCGCGCGAGCATCTCTATAAAGAACAATAAAAGCAGGGAGTTAGTGATGACTGCTCAGGTTTCATCGAAGGGGGTTTCATCGAAGGAAGCGTCGTCCATCGATGCCATGCAAAACGAAGTGCTGGCCGAGGTTCGCAACCACATCGGTCACCTGACCCTCAACCGCCCCGCCGGCCTCAACGCCCTGACCCTGGACATGGTGCGCAACCTGCAGCGTCAACTCGACGCCTGGGCTCAGGATTCGCACGTGCATGCGGTGGTCTTGCGCGGTGCCGGCGAGAAAGCCTTCTGTGCCGGCGGCGATATTCGCTCGCTGTATGACAGCTTCAAAAGCGGCGACACGCTGCACCAGGACTTCTTCGTCGAGGAATACGCTCTCGACCTCGCCATTCACCATTACCGCAAACCCGTGCTCGCCTTGATGGACGGCTTCGTGCTGGGTGGCGGCATGGGTCTGGTGCAAGGCGCCGATCTGCGCGTGGTCACGGAAAAAAGCCGTCTGGCGATGCCGGAAGTCGGCATCGGCTACTTCCCGGATGTCGGCGGTAGCTACTTCCTGCCACGCATCCCAGGCGAACTGGGTATATACCTCGGCGTCAGCGGTGTGCAGATTCGCGCGGCGGATGCGCTTTATTGCGGGTTGGCCGACTGGTACCTGGAGAGCAACAAACTGGCCGTGCTCGACGACAAGCTCGATCAGCTCGAATGGCACGACTCGCCGCTCAAAGACCTGCAAGGCTTGCTGGCCAGACTCGCGGTGCAGCAACTACCCGACGCGCCGCTCAAAGTCTTGCGTCCGGCCATCGACCACTTCTTCGCCTTGCCCGATGTGCCGAGTATTGTTGAGCAACTGCGCGAAGTGACGATTGCCGACAGCCATGACTGGGCACTGACCACTGCCGACCTGCTGGACAGCCGTTCGCCGCTGGCCATGGGCGTGACCCTGGAAATGCTCCGTCGTGGTCGGCACTTGAGTCTGGAAGACTGCTTCGCCCTTGAGCTGCACCTGGACCGTCAATGGTTCGAGCGCGGCGACCTGATCGAAGGCGTACGCGCCTTGCTGATCGACAAAGACAAGTCGCCGCGCTGGAACCCGCCGACCTTGCAGGCGCTGGACGCCAAGCATGTCGCGAGTTTTTTCACCGGCCTTGATGAAAGCGGGAACTGAGCCATGCACGATATCGAATTGAGCGAAGAGCAAGTCATGATCCGCGACATGGCCCGGGACTTTGCCCGCGGTGAAATCGCGCCTCACGCACAAGCCTGGGAAAAGGCTGGCTGGATCGACGACGGTCTGGTGGCGAAGATGGGTGAACTCGGGCTGCTGGGCATGGTGGTGCCTGAGGAATGGGGCGGCACCTACGTCGACTACGTGGCTTACGCCTTGGCGGTGGAAGAGATTTCCGCAGGTGATGGCGCTACCGGCGCGCTGATGAGCATCCACAATTCGGTCGGCTGCGGACCGGTCCTCAACTACGGCACTGAAGAACAGAAACAGACCTGGCTGCCGGATCTCGCCAGCGGCCAGGCCATCGGCTGCTTCTGCCTGACCGAGCCGCAAGCCGGTTCCGAAGCGCACAACCTGCGCACCCGCGCCGAACTGCGCGACGGCCAATGGGTAATCAACGGCGCCAAGCAATTTGTCAGCAACGGCAAACGCGCGAAACTGGCGATTGTGTTTGCCATGACTGACCCGGACATGGGCAAACGCGGCATTTCGGCCTTCCTGGTGCCAACCGACACCGCCGGTTTCATCGTCGACCGCACCGAACACAAGATGGGCATTCGCGCCTCGGATACCTGCGCGGTGACGTTGAGCAACTGCACGATCCCCGAAGCGAATCTGCTGGGTGAACGTGGTAAAGGCCTGTCCATCGCCCTGTCCAACCTCGAAGGCGGCCGCATCGGCATCGCCGCGCAAGCGTTGGGCATTGCCCGTGCGGCGTTTGAAGCGGCGCTGGCCTATGCGCGGGATCGGGTGCAATTCGACAAGCCGATCATCGAACACCAGAGCATCGCCAACATGCTCGCCGACATGCACATGCAGCTGAACGCAGCGCGTTTGCTCATCCTGCATGCGGCGCGCCTGCGCACCGCCGGCAAACCCTGCCTGTCGGAAGCCTCACAGGCCAAGCTGTTCGCCTCGGAAATAGCCGAGAAGGTGTGCTCGTCCGCGATTCAGATTCATGGCGGGTATGGGTATCTGGAAGACTATCCAGTCGAGAAGTACTACCGGGATGCGCGGATTACGCAGATTTACGAAGGGTCGAGCGAGATTCAGCGGATGGTGATCGCCCGCGAGCTCAAGAACTATCTGGTGTAAAAAGCTAAAGCTAAATGCTTCGCGAGCAGGCTCGCTCCCACAGTGGATCTCAGGTGTTAATGAGATCCACTGTGGGAGCGAGCCTGCTCGCGAAGGCGTCAGTCAGAACAACGCGTTACTTACCGACGAACTGCGCCTCACGCTTGGCAATAAACGCCGCCATCCCTTCCTTCTGATCCTGCGTCGCAAACGCCGCATGGAACACCCGGCGCTCAAAGCGCACGCCTTCGGACAGGCTCACTTCGAACGCGCGGTTCACGCTTTCCTTGACCATCATCGCAATCGGCAGTGACTTCTTGGCGATCAACGCCGCGACTTTCAACGCTTCGTCCAACAACTCATCCGCCGGCACGATTCGCGCAACAATGCCGCAACGCTCCGCTTCCACCGCATCGATCAAACGACCGCTCAGGCACATTTCCATGGCCTTGGCCTTGCCCACGGCGCGGGTCAGGCGCTGGGTGCCGCCCATGCCCGGCAGCACGCCGAGGTTGATTTCCGGCTGTCCGAATTTGGCGTTGTCGCCGGCCAGGATGAAGTCGCACATCAGCGCCAGTTCACAGCCTCCGCCCAGGGCAAAACCGTTGACCGCGGCGATGATCGGCTTGCGGCGGTTGGCCACGCGATCGCTGTCGCTGAACAGGTCGTCGATATAGATTTGCGGGTAGGTCAGCTCGGCCATTTCCTTGATGTCGGCGCCGGCGGCAAAGGCTTTTTTCGAGCCGGTCAGCACGATGCAGCCGATGTTCGAATCGGCTTCCAGGCCATCGAGGGCGTGGTTCAGCTCGCTGACGATCTGCGCATTCAACGCGTTCAGCGCTTGCGGGCGGTTCAAGGTAATCAGGCCGACGCGACCATGGGTTTCCAGCAAAATCGTTTCGTAACTCACAGAGGGACTCCTTCTTATAAATTGCGCGAAATAACCATGCGTTGAATATCGCTGGTGCCTTCGTAGATCTGGCAGACCCGCACGTCGCGATAAATGCGCTCCAGCGGGAAATCGTTGAGGTAACCGTAACCGCCGAGGGTTTGCAATGCCGAGGAGCAGACCTTTTCAGCCATTTCCGAGGCGAACAGCTTGGCCATGGACGCTTCGACCAGTGCCGGTTTGCCGCTGTCACGCAGCGCCGCCGCGTAATGCACCATTTGCCGGGCCACGGCAATTTGCGTGGCCATGTCGGCGAGGCGGAACGCAACGGCTTGGTGTTCGATGATCGGCTTGCCAAAACTCTCGCGCTCACGGGCGTAGTCGCGGGCCGCTTCGAATGCGGCACGGGCCATGCCCACCGATTGCGAGGCGATGCCGACGCGGCCACCTTCGAGGTTGGCCAGGGCGATTCGGTAACCTTCCCCCTCTTCGCCCAAGCGGTTGGCGACCGGGACTTTAACGTCTTCGAACAGGATCTGGCAGGTGTCAGACGCGTGCTGACCGAGTTTGTCTTCGACCCGTGCGACTTTATAGCCCGGTGAATCAGTTGGCACGATCAACGCGGTGATCCCACGCTTGCCGGCATTCGGGTCGGTCACGGCAAACACAATCACCACTCCGGCATTCTGCCCGGAGGTAATGAACTGTTTGCAGCCGTTGAGCACGTAGTGATCGCCTTCCAGGCGCGCGCGGGTTTTGAGGCCGCTGGCGTCGGAACCAGCCTGCGGTTCGGTCAGCGCAAAGGCGCCAAGCATCGCACCGCTGGCCAAGGGCTTGAGAAAGCGTTCTTTCTGATCGTCGTTGCCGTAGTGCAGGATCGGCACGCAGCCCACGGAGTTGTGCACACTCATGATGGTCGAGCACGCGCCGTCGCCGGCGGCTATTTCTTCCAGGGCCATGGCGTAGGCCAGGTAACCGGTGTCGCAACCGCCCCACTGCTCCGGCACCAGCATGCCGAAGAAGCCAAGCTCACCCATTTCACCGATGGCTTCCTTGGGGAAGCGGTGTTCGCGATCCCACTCGGCGGCGAACGGTTTCAGCCGTTCCTGGGCAAATTGCCGGGCGGCTTCGCTGATCTGCAGTTGTTCATCATTGGGAATCATGCCAAGTCCTTAAAATAAGCCTGTCGTACAAAATGACCGGTTGAAACACTGAACCTGTGGGAGCGAGCCTGCTCGCGAATGCGGTGTATCAGTCGATAAAAATGTCGAATGTGAATCCGCTTTCGCGAGCAGGCTCGCTCCCACATTGGAATAGCGCCGGCCTCAATAGAGGCATTCAACCGCCATGGCCGTGGCTTCGCCGCCGCCGATGCAGATCGCTGCGACGCCGCGTTTCAGGCCTTTCTGGCGCAGGGCCGAGAGCAAGGTCACGAGAATCCGCGCGCCCGATGCACCAATCGGATGGCCCAAGGCGCACGCGCCGCCGTGAACGTTGATCTTCTCGTGCGGGATTTCCAGTTTGGTCATCGTTACCAGACTGACCACGGCAAACGCTTCGTTGACTTCGAACAGTTCCACCTGGTCCAGCGACCAGCCGGTTTTCTTCATCAGCTTCTTGATCGCGCCCACCGGTGCCACCGGGAACAGGCCCGGGGTGTCGGCAAACGCCGCATGGCCGTGAATCACTGCCAGCGGTTTCAGCCCTTGTTTCTCGGCTTCGGAACGGCGCATCAGCACCAGTGCCGCCGCGCCATCGGAGATCGAACTGGAGTTCGCCGCCGTGACCGTACCGCCCTCGCGGAACGCCGGTTTCAACGAGGCAATCTTGTCCAGCTTGGCTTTCGGTGGCTGTTCGTCGTTGCTGATCAGTACCTGTTCTTTACCGACCATGACCGACACCGGGACGATTTCGTCCTTGAAGCTGCCGTCCTTGATCGCCTGCTGCGCGCGGGTGGTCGAGGCGATGGCAAAGGCGTCTTGCGCTTCACGGGTGAAGCCGTTGGTTTCGGCGCAATCCTCGGCGAAGGTGCCCATCAGGCGGCCCTTGTCGTAGGCATCTTCCAGACCGTCGAGGAACATATGGTCAAGCACACGCCCGTGGCCCATGCGATAACCGCTGCGCGCACGGTCCAGCAGGTACGGCGCGTTGGACATGCTTTCCATGCCGCCCGCGACCACCACGTCGGCACTGCCGGCCACCAGCATGTCGTGCGCCAGAATCGCCGCTTCCATGCCCGAACCGCACATCTTGTTCAGCGTGGTGCAACGGGTCGATTTATCCAGCCCGGCGCCCAGTGCGGCCTGGCGCGCCGGCGCCTGGCCGAGGCCGGCGGACAGGACACAGCCGAACAGCACTTCTTCAACGGATTCGGCGTTGATGCCGGCGCGTTCGACGGCGGCGCGGATGGCCAGAGCGCCGAGTTGCGGGGCGGTCAGGCTTTTCAGTTCGCCCTGAAAACCGCCCATAGGGGTGCGGACGGCGCTGACAATAACAATCGGATCGTTGGCAATGGTCATGTCAAAACTCCTTACTTGGCGGCCATGCGCAAGGCACCGTCGAGACGGATTACCTCGCCGTTGAGCATGCTGTTTTCAATGATATGCCGGACCAGCGCGGCGTACTCGCCGGGTTTGCCCAGGCGTGGCGGGAATGGCACGCCAGCGGCCAGCGAATCGCGGACCTCCTGGGTCATGCCGGCCATCATCGGTGTTTCAAAAATGCCGGGAGCGATGGTCATCACGCGGATGCCAAAGCGCGCCAGTTCACGTGCGGCGGGCAAGGTCAGGCTGACGATGGCGCCTTTGGACGCGGCGTAAGCAGCCTGGCCGATCTGGCCGTCATAAGCAGCGGCCGAGGCCGTGTTGATGATCACGCCGCGTTCGCCATCGGCGTCCGGCTGGGTTTCAGCGATGGCGGCCGAGGCCAGGCGCAGCATGTTGAAGCTGCCGATCAGGTTGACGTTGATCACCTGGCTGAAACTGGCCAGTGCATGCGGGCCGTTCTTGCCGAGGATCTTCTCGCCACGCACGATACCGGCGCAGTTGACCAGACCGTTAAGGCCACCGAAAGCTTTGACCGTCGCCTGCACCGCCGCTTCCGCCGCTGCTTCGTTGCTGATGTCCGCAACCACGCTTTGCGCGCCCAGACGCTGGGCCTGCGCCGCAACGGCCTCGGCATTCATGTCCACCAGCATCACTTTTGCGCCGGCTGCGACCAGCATTTCAGCCGTGGCGGCACCCAGGCCGGAAGCGCCGCCGGTGACCAGAAAAACCTTGTTTTCGATCTGCATCATTGTTTCCTTGGATTCAAGCTGAAACGTTCTTCGCGGCGGCCTCTTGAGCCTTGGCGATTTCCTGGTTGCGCAAGATAAAGCGCTGCAATTTGCCGCTTGGGGTTTTCGGCAACTCGCTGACAAATTCGATTTCACGGGGATAGGAATGCGCCGCCAGACGCTTGCGCACGTGTTGGCGCAGTTCTTCGGCCAGTTCTGGTGTAGCGCGGTATTGCGAGCAGATCACGACGAAGGCCTTGACCAGTTCGGTGCGCTCCGGATCGGGTTTGCCGACCACCGCCGCCTCGACCACGGCCGGGTGCTCGATCAACGCGCTTTCGACGTCGAACGGGCCGACGCGGTAGCCGGACGTGGTGATCACGTCATCGCTGCGGCCAACGAAGCTGATGCTGCCGTCCGGGTTCCACTCCACTGTATCGCCACTTAAATAATAGTCGCCGACGAACGCCTTGGTCGGCGCGCCTTCGTAGCCGTTGAACCAGCACATCGGCGATTGGGTGCGGTCGATGGCCAGAATGCCTGGCTGACCGACACCGAGTTCCTTGTATTCGTCGTCCAGCACCACGATGCGGTGGCCAGGCGAGGCAAAACCGGCGGCGCCAACGTGAACCGGATGTTCCAGCGCGTGGTGATTGCACAGGACCATGCCCAGTTCGGTCTGGCCGTAATGGTCGTGGATGACCACGTCGAGGTTGTCGGCAAACCAGCGGATCACTTCCGGGTTCAGCGGCTCGCCGGCGCTGCTGACGATGCGCAGCTTGCCTTTGATCGTTTTGGCGAACTCATCGCCGCCCGCGATCAGCAAACGGTAAGCGGTCGGGGATCCGGTGAGGTTGGTGATCCCGTACTTGTTGATCACCCGGCAGGTGCTTTCGAGGGTAAACGGGCCATCGTAAAAGGTGATCGGATGCCCCATCGACATCGGCCCGGTGACGCCGAAATAGATGCCGTAGGCCCAGCCCGGATCGGCCACGTTCCAGAACGCGTCTTCGGGACGCAAATCCACGGCGTCGCGGGTGTAGCTCTGGAAGGCGACGATGGCTTTCAGTGGCACGGACAAGGCTTTCGAAGGACCGGTGGTGCCCGAGGTGAACATGAGCAGGAACGGGTCTTCGCCGGTCAACAAAACGGGCTCGCACACGGCGGAATAATTGGCCAGTTCGGCCCAGAAGCTGTAATCGCCACGGACGATGCCCTGGCCTTTGGCACCACCGACAGTGACGGTGGTCGGGCAATCGGCGACTTCAGCGAGTTTCGGGCGATTGACCGCGTCGGTCACCACGACTTTCGCGCCCGAGCAGCCGAGACGGTGTTCGATGGCTTTGGGGCCGAATGCGGTAAACAGCGGCTGATACACCGCACCAATGCGCCAGGTGGCGAACACGGTGATCAACAATTCGATGTTGCGTGGCAGGAGGCCGGCGACCTTGTCGCCCTTCTTCACCCCTTGGGCCAGCAGGAAATTGGCAAAACGCGCGGCTTTGTCCTGCAGGTCGCTGAAGGTGTACGTGGCGCTGGCACCATCGCGACCTTCCCAGAACAGCGCAATGCGCCCCGGCAAGGCATGCCGGTCGCAACACTCGACGCAGGCATTGAGCGCTTGCAGGGAACCGCTGAGTGCGGCGTCGACGGTGTGCTGATAATTGAAATGTGATGTGGCAGACAAGTAATCGCGCATTGCCAGAATCCCTCTGTATTTTTATTAGGTTGGGGGAACCGTAAAAACCAGGGAAATACTCGCTCTGTGGGCAGAACGGGGCAATGGTCAAAGTTATCAAGTTGCGTGACTGCTTTGGCCAAGGTTCAGCAGGTGTGGTGGCAGGGATGTCCCCTTCGCGAGCAGGCTCGCTCCCACAGGGGGAGTGCATTCCAAATGTGGGAGCGAGCCTGCTCGCGAAGGGGCCAGACTGAACGACACAAAATCCGGATCAGTGCGCTTCGTTCAGAATCAGGCTGCGATAATGCCCCGGATTGGACCCCGACCACTTGCGGAACGCCTTGTAGAACGAGCTGGCATCGGCAAATCCCAACCGCGTCGCAATCTCGGCAAAGCTGATGTTCGGCTCGGCCAGCCAAACGATCGCCAGCTCCTTGCGCACGCTGTCCTTGAGCCCTTGATAGGTCTGCCCTTCTTCAGCCAAGCGCCGGCGCAAGGTCGAGGCGGACATGCACAGTTGCTGTGCCAGCGGCTCGGTTTCCGGCCAGCGTTCTGCGGGCAACTGGCGCAAATCCTGTTTGATGCGGCTCGCCAGGCTCTCGGGGTCGCGGTACTTGACCAGAATATTGGCTGGCGCATGAGCCAGGAAACGCTTGAGCTCCTCCGGGCTGCGCTTGATCGGAAAACCCAGGCAGTCGGCCGAGAAAATCATCCGCGTGCGCGGCCGGTCAAAGCGCAGGTTCTGCGAGAACATCACCTGATAGTCGCCGCAAAAATCCGGTTCCGGGCAGCGCAATTCGACAGCCAGGATAGGAATTCGCCGCCCGGCCAGCCAACAGGCCACGCCATGGACGATCATCCAGTAGGTGAAATAGGTGAAGGCGCGGCGCGGGTCCTGGTCGTCCTCCAGCAGCACGATTTCGGCCAGGCTTTGTTGGCGAACCAATTGCGCGGGCAGGTGTTCGAGCATCAACGACAGAAAGCTCAACCCCGAGGTTAAACCGGCGGCGAGGCTCGGCTGGACCATCGAGCAGCGGCACAGGAACTCCAGGCTGCCGGATTTGAGCTTGCGCGGGTCCATGCCAAAAAATTCGTCATCGCCGCGCCGGGCCAGCAAGCGCCAGAGCCGCGCATAGGCGGTGGCCGGAACACGGGCATCGGTGGTTTGCAGCCAGGCCGGATCGATGCCGACCTTGTTCAACACCTCATCGGTGGCCTGGCCGGGGGCGCAACTTTGCAGCAGCGCTTCGCGCACCAGTTGAATGGAGATGGTGTCTTTTTCCGACATTGAGCGCGGTGAGCCCTGTTGTTTTTTTGAGTGCGGGCATCTTACCGCAGCCCGCTTGAGCAAAGGAGATCCCCTGTGGAAGGAGCCCCCCTGTGGGAGCACCGGGTGGATCAGGGGAATGGGTGATGTTCAGGCTCGTTCAGGTTAGGTTCAGGTAAATGGCAATCAACCCCATATGGGAATGAGTGTCATTATGTTACAAATTAGCACCCTATCTAATTCCACCGGTGCTGAATGCTCGTCCCTTTCCTGATCATGCTGCGCGAAGGCATTGAAGCCGCGTTGATCGTTGGCATCATCGCCAGCTACCTCAAGCAAACCGGCCGTGGCCAGTGGATGCCCGCCGTGTGGATCGGAGTGTTCCTCGCCGCCGCCCTGGCCCTGCTGGTGGGCGGTGGCCTGGAGCTGGTCAGTGCCGAGTTTCCGCAGAAACAACAAGAGCTGTTTGAAGGTGTGGTCGGTCTGGTGGCCGTCGGCATTCTCAGTTCCATGGTGTTCTGGATGCGCAAAGTGGCGCGTTCGATCAAGCATTCCTTACATGTATCCCTTGATCACGCGCTGACCGGTTCCAGAAACCAGGTGTTCGCGCTGATCGCCATGGTGTTTTTCGCCGTGGCCCGGGAAGGCCTGGAGACAGTGTTTTTCCTGCTCGCCGTGTTCCAGCAAAGCGAAGGCCCCGCCGCACCCATCGGCGCCCTGCTCGGTCTGGTCCTGGCCATCGTCATCGGTTTCCTCATCTACACCGGCAGCATGCGCCTGAACCTCAGCGCGTTTTTCCGCTGGACCGGGTTGTTCATCCTCGTAGTCGCCGCCGGCATTCTCGCCAACTCGGTGCAGGCGCTGCATGAGGCCGGGCTGTGGAATCACCTGCAAAGCGTGCTGTTCGACGTCAGCGCCACGCTGCCGATGGACGGCCCGCTGGGCTCGGTGTTGGCCGGCATGTTCGGCTATCAGGACGCGCCAACCGTCAGCACCCTCGGCGCTTATCTGATTTACCTGGTGGTGGCGCTGGTGATGTTTTTTCTCCCGGCCCCGCCGCCCGCTAAACAGTCTTCTTCCGTTTCCAGTCAGTAAGGGCTTTCATGTCAACGCCTACTCCAAACGTGGCCGCACCTTCCAGGGCATTGCGCTGGGCGGTGGCCGGTTCGGTGATCGTGATGATCGCTGCCGGCGGCCTGTTCTACTACGCCTCGAAAATGGCCGCGGCCAAGCGTCAGGCCAACCATGACGAAATCGTGGTGAACATCCACCCGCACAGCTGCGAACCGAATGCGCTGACGGTCCCGGCCGGTCGCGCCAGTTTCCGCATCGTCAACCGCTCGGACCGCGCCGTTGAATGGGAAATCCTCGACGGTGTGCTGGTGCTCGAAGAGCGCGAGAACATCGCACCAGGCCTGAGCCAGGTGATCAACGCCAACCTTGTGCCCGGTGACTACACCATCACCTGCGGCTTGCTCAGCAACCCGCGCGGCACCTTGCACGTGACCCCGACGGCCGCGTCCGACGCCGCCGCCAAGGCCAAACCATCGATGGTCGCGTTCATCGGGCCGCTGTCGGAGTTTCGTGTGTACCTGAGCAGCCAGGGCACTGCGCTGATCAAGGCGACCACCGCCCTTGAGCAAGCGATCGAAGCCGGCGACCTGAGCCAGGCGCAAGCCTTGTACGTGCCGGCCCGTGCCGCGTATCAACGCATCGCCCCGGCCGCCCAGCGCCTGGCCGAACTGGACAACGCGATCAACGCCCGCGCCGATTATTTCGAAAAACGCGAACAGGACCCGGCCTTCGTCGGCTTCCATCGCCTGGAATATGCGCTGTTCCAGCAACGCAACCTCGACGGTCTGACGCCGGTTGCGCTACGCCTGACCCGCGATGTCACCACGCTCAAACAGCAACTGCTGGCCGAGCCGCTGCCGCCGGAACAACTGGTGAACATTGTGGTGCGCAACCTCAACACCCTCGCCGATGTACGCGCCAGTAGCGGTGAGGAAGAACGCTACAGCCACACCGACCTCAACGGTTTCGCCGCCAACCTCGACGTCGCGCGCAAAGTCGTCGAGCTGTTGCGACCGATGCTGAGCAAGTCCGCCGCTGACGTGCTGCCGAAGATCGACAGCGCCCTCACCGCCTTCGACAGCGAACTCAATGGCCTCAAAGTCAAGGATGGCTACGCCAGCTACGACAGCGTCAGTGCCGAGCAGCGCAAACAGATTGCCGACAAGGCCCAGGCACTGGCCGACGCCCTCGACACCATCGATCCCGCCCTTGGCCTGTCCGGCCTGTAAGCAGAAGACGACATTCAGATGAACGATTCAGAGCAATTCAACCTCCAGCGTCGCCGGGTCTTGATGGGCATGGGCGCCGCCGGCGTGGCACTGGCCGGCACCGCCCTGAGCTGCCCGGCGATGGCCGCCAGCCCCGCGCAAGTCACCGAAGCGCCGAGCAGCGACAAGACCGAGGACCGCCATGCGTTCCATGGCAAATACCAGACTGGCATCGTCACCCCGCGCCCGGCCTCCGGCATGCTGGTGTCGTTTGATGTGTTGGCCAGTGACCGCGAAGACCTCGAGCGCCTGTTTCGTACCCTCAACGAGCGCATTGCGTTTTTGATGAAGGGCGGCCCGGTGACCCAGGTCGATCCGAAATTGCCGCCGGTGGATTCCGGGATTCTCGGCCCAGTGGTGACCCCGGACAACCTGACCATCACCGTCTCGGTGGGCGAGTCGCTGTTCGATGAGCGTTTTGGTCTGGCGGGCGTCAAGCCCAAACGCCTGATCCGCATGGTCGGCTTCCCCAACGATGCGCTGGAAGCTGACTGCTGCCACGGCGACCTGAGCTTGCAGTTCTGTTCCAACACCACTGACACCAACATCCACGCCCTGCGCGACATCGTGAAAAACCTCCCGGATTTGCTGCTGGTGCGCTGGAAGCAGGAAGGCAGCGTGCCGCCGCAAGCCCCGGCGAAACCGGGTGTTCCGGCACAGAGCGCGCGCAACTTCCTCGGTTTCCGCGACGGTTCGGCGAATCCGGATTCCAACAACGCCAAGACCATGGATAGCATCGTCTGGGTCCAGCCTGGCAGCGATGAACCGGCCTGGGCGGCGAATGGCAGCTATCAAGCGGTGCGGATCATCCGCAACTTCGTTGAGCGCTGGGACCGCACGCCGTTGCAGGAACAGGAAAGCATCCTCGGACGCGTCAAAAGCTCCGGAGCCCCCATGGGCGGCGCCCATGAAACCGAGGTTCCGGACTACGCCAAGGACCCGGAAGGCAAACTGACCAAACTCGACGCGCACATCCGCCTGGCCAACCCGCGCACCGCCGCGACCCAGGCCAACCTGATTCTGCGCCGGCCGTTCAACTACTCCAATGGCGTGAACAAGAACGGTCAGCTCGACATGGGCCTGCTGTTCATCTGTTACCAGGCCGATCTGGAAAAAGGCTTCATTACCGTACAAACCCGACTGAACGGCGAACCGCTGGAGGAATACCTCAAGCCCGTCGGCGGCGGCTATTTCTTCACCCTGCCGGGTGTCACGGGCGATCAGGATTTCATCGGTCGCTCGCTGCTGGACGCCACCCATTCAACAACCACCGCATAACAACTCCCAACACGGAACCGCCCCATGAAAAAGTCGCCCCTCGCTTTGCTGCTGACCCTTGGCTTGCTCAACCCTGCGCTTTCAGCGTTCGCGGCGACAGCGCCGTTGGACCTGGTGGGGCCGGTGTCGGACTACAAGATCTACGTCACCGAACAACTGGACGAACTGGCCAGCCACACCCAGCAATTCACCGACGCGGTGAAAAAAGGTGACCTGGCCACCGCGCAAAAGCTCTACGCCCCGACCCGCGTCTACTACGAGTCGATCGAGCCAATTGCCGAGCTGTTCAGTGACCTGGACGCATCCATCGACTCCCGTGTCGACGACCACGAAAAAGGCGTGAAAGCTGAAGACTTCACCGGTTTCCACCGCATCGAATACACGCTGTTCTCGGAGAAAAGCACCCAGGGCCTGGGCGACCTCGCCGACGGACTGAACAAAGACGTCAAGGACCTGCAAACCCGCGTGGCCGGCCTGACCTTCCCGCCTGAGAAAGTCGTCGGCGGCGCCGCGGCGTTGCTGGAAGAAGTGGCGGCGACCAAGATCTCCGGCGAAGAAGACCGTTACAGCCACACCGACCTGTATGACTTCCAGGGCAACGTCGACGGCGCGAAGAAAATAGTTGATTTGTTCCGTCCGCAGATCCAGAAGCAGGATGCAGCGTTCATCGCCAAGGTCGACAAGAACTTCGCGACCGTGGACAAGATCCTGGCCAAGTACAAGACCAAGGACGGTGGTTTCGAAACGTATGACAAAGTGAAAGAGAGCGACCGTAAAGCGCTGGTTGGGCCGGTGAATACGTTGGCTGAAGATTTGTCGACGTTGCGCGGAAAGCTCGGTTTGAACTGAGGTTTTTGTAGCGTCTGGGCTGTCCCCTTCGCGAGCAGGCTCGCTCCCACAGGGGGTTTGTGTCGTTCACAAATCCAGTGTGGGAGCGAGCCTGCTCGCGAAGGCATTATCACTACCACCGATATTCCCCCCGCCTTTCCCATACCCGCGCTACCATCCCCCGCAAACAACAAAAGCTCACGGAAGACTCACCTCATGACCACCCCCGCCTTCGACCTGCGCCCATTAATGGTCGCCAACATGGCCTGCTCCATGTCGATGATGGCGTTTGTCTCGCTGATCGGCCCGATTGCCCGGGTGCTGGGCCTGGCCACGTGGCAGGCTGGTGCGGCGGTGACGGTGTCCGGGGTGATCTGGATGCTGTTGGCCCGTCCGTGGGGCCAGGCCAGCGACCGCTATGGCCGGCGCCGTATTCTGCTGATCGCCACCGCCGGTTTCACCCTCGCCTATTGGGCCTTGTGCCTGTTCATCGACGCTTCATTGCGATTCTTGCCATCCGCGTTGCTGGGGTTCATCGGCTTGATGATCGGCCGTGGCTTGATCGGCGTGTTCTATGCCGCGATCCCGGTGGGAGGCAACGCGCTGATCGCCGACAACATCGAACCGCAGCACCGCGCCAAAGCCATGGCCGCGTTGGGCGCCGCCAACGCCTGTGGCCTGGTGATCGGGCCGGCCATCGCTGCGTTGCTCTCGCGTTTCAGTTTGAGCCTGCCGTTCTACGCCATGGCTGTCCTGCCGTTGCTGGCCTTTCTGGTGTTGCGCTTCAAGCTCAAGGGCCAGGAATTGCACCTGCGGCAAGTTCCGCGCAAGGTGCACCTGAATGATCCGCGCCTGCGCCGGCCCATGGCGGTCGCGTTTGTGGCGATGTTGTGTGTGTCGATTGCGCAGATCACCGTCGGCTTCTTCGCCCTCGACCGGCTCGGCATGAGCCCGGCCGACGCCGCGCAAACGGCGGGCATTGCCCTGACCATGGTCGGGTTCGCACTGATCTGTTCGCAACTGGTGGTGCGCCGACTGGAATGGCCGCCGCTGCGGTTGATCCGCGCGGGTGCACTGGTGGCGTCCGTGGGATTTGCCGGCAGCATCCTGGCAAATACCGCGTGGGGCTTGTGGCTGTGCTTTTTCGTGTCGGCGGGCGGGATGGGGCTGATCTTTCCGTCGTTCGCAGCGCTGGCGGCAAACGCCGTGGACGCTTCGGAGCAAGGCGCGACGGCGGGCTCCATCGGCGCTGCGCAAGGCTTTGGCGTGGTCATCGGGCCACTGGCAGCCACATTGATCTATGACCTCGAACCGCGCCTGCCCTATCTGGTGGCCGCGGCGTTACTGCTGCTGGTGGCCCTGTGGCCAAAGCCCCCGGCAGCGCGCAGCCTTACAGAATCCGATAGAGCAACCGCTCGATCCGCACCCGACTGACGCGCGTGAGGAACTTGGCCACGGCCGGCGGGTAGTCCAGCAGCGTTTCGAGGTCCTGGTAACGCTCGATGCGCTTTGTGTTCTGGAAAATCTCCACCAGCTCAGCCTTGCGGGGCTCGAGCAACTCGCCTTTCGGGTCATCGATCAGCAGCGCGTTTTCCAGGTCGAGACGGAACGCGCGCGGGTTGAGGTTGTTGCCGGTCAGCAAGGTGTAGCGCTGGTCGATCCACATGCCTTTGAGGTGATAGGTGTTGTCGCCGTCACGCCACAAATGCAGGTTCAACTTGCCGCTGTCGATGCTGTGTTGATGGCGTTTGGCAAAACGTCGCAGGCTGATTTCGTAGAGATACGGCAGCGCCGCAATTACCTTGAACGGCTCGCTCGGCGGGATATAGAAGTCGTTGGCGGTCTTGTCACCGACCACAATGTCGACCTTCACCCCCCGGCCCAGCGCCCGGTTGATTTCCCGGGTCACCGCCAGCGGCAGGTTGAAGTACGGCGTGCAAATGGTCAGTTGATGCTGGGCGCTGGCGATCAGCTCGCAAATCACCCGGTTCAATGGATTGTTCTTGCCCACACCGAGCAAGGGACTGACGCACAAACCACCTTTGAGCGTGGTGCCCGCCGTGGTGTCGTAGGCCGCGTGCTTGAGACGGCTGCGCAGGTCGCCGATGTCATTGCGCAGGCTGCGGGTGGTCGGCAGGTTCGGCAAGTCGAGACGGTGCACGGCTTTGGACGCGATGAAACCGTGCTGGATCAGGTGCTGCATGGAGTTGGCCAGCGCCTGGTTCTGCAGCACGTGATAACGGTCGAAGCGGTATTTGTCGAACTTGTGCAGGTACACGTTGTTCAGGCTCGCGCCGCTGTAGATCACGCAGTCATCGATGACGAAGCCTTTCAAATGCAGCACGCCGAACAGCTCGCGGGTCTGCACCGGCACGCCATACACCGGCACTTCACTGGCGTGGGTGCGGGTCGCTTCCTGATACCACGCCGAGTTGCCCGGTTGCTTGCCAGCACCAATCAAGCCGCGCTGGGCACGCAGCCAGTCCACCACCACGACCACGTCCAATTGCGGACGCGCCAGTTTGGCGGCGTGCAAGGCATCGAGGATTTCCTGGCCGGCTTCGTCCTGTTGCAGGTACAGCGCGACGATATAGATGCGGTGCGTGGCCTGGGCGATTTTCTCCAGCAGGCAACGACGAAACTCGGCAGCGCCGGAAAGGATGGTGACGGCATCGGCGGTCAGCGGAAAACTGCGCAGTTTGGGCAGCAGAGAGCGTTTGAAAAGCGACGGCATAGGGCTCGCAATGGGTCGAATCCGGAGAATTCAAGAGCTTACACCATGGATCGGTTCGGGTCTTGTTACTGTCTGTAATACCGCCTTCGCGAGCAGGCTCGCTCCCACATTTGAAATGCACTCTCCTGTGGGAGCGAGCCTGCTCGCGAAGAGGCCATAACCAACAATGAAAATTTTAAGTTGACCATGGAGAACGAACGTTCTACTGTTCGCCACATGAACGAATTAACCAGCAACACCACACGCGACATCATTCTGGATGTCACCGAAAAGTTGATCTATAAAAGTGGCATCGCGGCCACCGGCATGGACCTTCTGGTGAAAACCGCCGGCGTCTCCAGAAAAAGTATCTACCGCTACTTCGCCAACAAGGAGGAGCTGACCGTCGCGGCCCTGCAACGCCGCGACGTGCGCTGGATGCACTGGTACAAAACCGCCGTCGATCAGGCTGAAACACCGGCCGATCGTCTGCTCAATCTGTTTACCGTGCTCAAAGCCTGGTTCGCCTCCGAAGGCTTCCGCGGCTGCGCCTTCATCAACACCAGCGGCGAAACCGGCGACCCGCAAGATCCGGTCCGCCTCGTCGCCAAGGAACACAAACAGAAGCTGCTCGACTACGTACGCGAGCTCTGCACCGAACATGGCGCCACCGATCCGGAGAAGACGGCCAGACAGCTGCTGATCCTGATCGACGGCGCCATTACCGTGGCGCTTGTCATGGGTGATCACAGTGCCGCCGATAATGCGCAATGCATGGCGCGAAAGTTATTGGACCTGTAACACTTTATATAAGCGCTACAACGTGTTTGAACTTTACTTTTATTGGGAGACTTTACATGTCTAACGCTGAAGTTCGTCCGCCATTGCCCCCTTTCACCCGCGAGTCGGCCATCGAAAAAGTTCGCCTGGCCGAAGACGGCTGGAACTCTCGCGACCCGCAACGGGTGTCGCTGGCCTACACGCTGGACACCAAATGGCGTAACCGCGCCGAGTTCGCCTACAACCGCGAAGAAGCCAAAGGTTTCCTGACCCGCAAATGGGCCAAGGAACTGGATTACCGCCTGATCAAGGAACTCTGGGCCTTCACCGGCAACCGCATCGCCGTGCGCTATGCCTATGAATGGCACGACGACTCGGGCAACTGGTTCCGGTCCTACGGCAACGAGAACTGGGAATTTGATGAAAACGGGCTGATGGCTAACCGGTTTGCCTGCATCAACGACCTGCCGATCAAGGAAAGCGAGCGCAAGTTCCACTGGCCGCTGGGACGTCGGCCGGATGATCATCCGGGGCTGTCTGACCTGGGCCTGTAAATTCAAACTGTAGGAGTGAGCCTGCTCGCGATGGCTGAGTGTCAGTCGATACATACTTGACTGATACACCTCAATCGCGAGCAGGCTCACTCCTACAGGGGTTTTGTGCGGGTTATGCGGCTACGGTGGCTGGTTTGGATTGAGCCTTGGCCTCTAACTCCCGCACCAACGGCAACACGCGCTGGCCGAAATATTCCACCTCTTCCTGAAAATGCAGAAACCCCGCCAACACCAGGTCCACGCCCACCGCCTTCAGTGCCACGATCCGCTCGGCAATCTGTTGCGGCGTGCCAATCAGGTTGGTCTTGAAGCCATCGTTGTATTGCACCAGATCTTCAAATGTCGACTTCGCCCAGTTGCCCTCACCTTCCGGCGATGCCTTGCCCGCTTGTTTCGCCGCTTCGCCAAAGGCATTCACCGCGTCTGGATCGGCCTGATCGATGATTTGTGCCAGCACCGCCCTTGCCTCTTCTTCGGTGTCCCGAGCGATGACAAACGCATTCACGCCGATTTTCACCGAATGATTATTCTCGGCAGCCTTCACGCGGATATCGTCGACTTGCGCCTTGATGCCTTCTGGGGTGTTGCCGTTGGTGAAGTACCAATCCGACACCCGCGCCGCCATGTCTCGGGCGGCACGCGAGCTGCCGCCCTGAAAGATTTCCGGCTGGCCCAGCGGCTTGGGTTTGAGGCTGTAGTTGTCGAAACGGTAGAAGTCGCCGCGAAAGGTGAAGTTGTCCTGGCTCCAGATGCCCTTGAGCGAACGTATGAACTCCTCGGAACGGCGATATCGCTCGTCGTGCTCCAGCCAATGCTCGCCAATCGCCTGAAACTCACCTTTGAACCAGCCGCTGACGATGTTCACCGCGACTCGTCCATTGGTCAGTTGATCGATGGTCGCCAACTGCTTGGCCGCCAGCGCCGGTTGCCACGGGCCGGGCAGGATCGCGGCGATCACTTTGAGTGTGGTGGTGGCGGCCAGCAGCGCGTGACTGAAGGCAACCGACTCATGCTGGTATTCGGCGCCGTAACCGGCCGTGAAGCGGATTTGGGTCAGGGCGTATTCGAACCCCGCGGCTTCGGCCAGTTGCGCCAGTTTGCGGTTGTAGTCGATGCCCCAGTGGGTGCGTTGCTCGATCTTGCTGACCACCAGCCCGCCGCTGACGTTCGGCACCCAGTAGGCAAATTTGACGGCTTGCTGACTCATTGGCGTGTCCTCGGGACTCAGGGATGTGCCAAGGGTTAGAGCAGCAACCGTGCCAGTGCTGAAATGGTGGTTTTGCGGGGTTTTCAGGGGGATTGGCTGTCAGGCATCAGGGCGATTTGTCGATGCACTGTTGGTGGGGCAACAGATTGAGTGGATGGGGCCAGACCGGTCGCCGCAACGTCCGGATCTAGGTAAGATACCGCCCCTTCCCCGCAGCCCCTTTCCTGCACCCCGCCGAATAAGCCGATTCCATGCCTTTCGAACTCAGCGTTGACCTCACCACCCTGGCCATTCTGGCCGTCGTTGCCTTTATTGCCGGTTTCATCGACGCGATTGCCGGAGGTGGCGGCTTGCTCACCACGCCGGCACTGCTCACCGCTGGCCTGCCGCCGCACCTGGTGCTGGGCACCAACAAGTTGAGTTCGACCTTCGGTTCGGCCACCGCCAGCTTCACCTTCTACCGGCGCAAGCTGTTCCATCCGCGGCAGTGGGTGCATGCCATCGTCGGCACCCTTGTCGGTGCATTGACCGGTGCCATCGTCGCGCATTACTTGCCCGCCGAGTGGCTGAACAAAATGCTCCCGGTGATCGTCTTCGCCTGCGGCGTGTACCTGTTGTTCGGTGGCACACCCAAGGCTCCGCTGGACAGCGATGCACCGATCAAGAAAAAGTGGCAATCGACCCAAGGCTTCAGCCTCGGTTTCTACGACGGTGTGGCCGGTCCCGGTACTGGCGCATTCTGGACCGTCAGCACGCTGCTGATGTACCCCATCGACCTGGTGAAGGCCAGCGGCGTGGCGCGCAGCATGAACTTCGTCAGCAACATTGCGGCGCTGTCGGTGTTTGTGTTTTCCGGGCAGGTGGACTGGATCATCGGCCTGAGCATGGGCGTGTCGGTGATGGCCGGCGCATTCTTTGGGGCTCGCACCGCCATCAGCGGCGGCGCGAAGTTCATCCGTCCGGTGTTTATCACCGTGGTGCTGGGATTGACCGTGCGCTTAGCCTGGCAGCACTGGTTCAGCGTGGCCTAAGCGCCGCGCCACATAGACGTCGATCAGGTAACGGGCAATCGAGCGCGACGCCGGCAACGGCGGTAGCGCGTGGACGTTGAACCACTGGGCGTCCTCGATTTCGTCTTCCTGACAGACGATCTCGCCGCCGGCGTACTCGGCATGGAAGCCGAGCATCATCGAATGCGGGAACGGCCAGCACTGGCTGCCCAGGTACTGGATGTTCTTGACCTCGATCTGCACTTCCTCGCGAACCTCACGAATCAGACAGTCCTCGGCCGACTCACCCGGCTCGGCAAACCCGGCCAACGTGCTGTAGACCCCGCTGACAAAACGCGGCGAACGCGCCAGAAGCACTTCATCGCCACGGGTTACCAGCACGATCATGCTCGGCGAGATCCGTGGGTAATAGCGCAAATCACACGGCTCGCAGTACATCGCCCGCTCACGCGGAACCTGCGTCGCCGCCTGCCCACAGTTGCCGCAAAAGCGATGCTCGCGGTACCAGGTGCCAATTTGCGCGGCATAGCCGAGCACCTTGTACACCGTGTGATCGCCCTCGAGCATGAACGCGCGCAGGCCTTTCCAGTTGCAACCCGCCACCTCGCTGGCACTGCGCAGTTCCAGCAGGTAGACCGGCTCACCGTCGAGATGGCCAATGCCGTGTTCGGCGAGAATCGACAAGTCCTGGCGCTTGAGCCATTCACGCGGGAACAGCGCGCCATTGTCATCGAACAGGAAGCCTTCGGGGCTACGGGCCACGGCCCAGCCGCCGGGTAGGTCGGTGTCCAGTACTGCGGTGGTCCAGCGTGAAGTCATGTTTAATCAGTCCAGAAATTCGGGTTTCTGTTTGCTCATATGGGCGGCCATGGCCACGCGCAAATCAGTGGATTGCAGCATGGCGGCGTTCCAGGTGGCGACGTATTCGAGGCCGTCGTCGATGCGGTGGTCACGCATGTAGCTGATCATCTCTTTGGTGCCGGTGACCGCAATCGGCGACTTGCTGGCGATTTCCCGGGCAATGCCCATGACGCCATCCAGCAGACTGGCACTGTCGCTGTAAACGCGATTGACCAGGCCGATGCTGCGCGCTTCCTCGGCGCCAAACGTGCGACCAGTGTAAGCCAGTTCACGCAGCATGCCGTCACCGATGATACGCGGCAAGCGTTGCAAAGTGCCTACATCCGCCGCCATGCCGATGTCGATTTCCTTGATCGAGAATTGTGCGTCTTCGGCGGCGTAACGCATGTCACACGCAGCGATCAGATCAATCGCGCCACCCAGGCAATAGCCCTGAATTGCCGCCAGCACTGGCTTGCGGCAATTATCGACGGCATTGAACGACGCTTGCAGGGCGAGGATCTTGCGGCGCAGCAGACGTGCATTGCGGCCGACGTCCTTACCCAGTTCATTGGCCACGCCGGCCAGCATCATCAGATCGATGCCGGAAGAGAAATGCTTGCCGGCGCCGCTGAGCACCACCACACGCGCTTCATCGGTGTCGTCGATCCACTGGAAAATCTCGATGATCTCGCTCCAGAACGCGGCGTTCATCGAGTTGATCTTTTCCGGACGGTTGATCTGCACATGGGCGATGTTGTCGGCGAGTTCGACGGTGAACGCTGTGTACTGAGACATGGCAGTGATCCTTTTACCGGGCAAAAAATGAGGTCCGGACTATAACAAGGCATGGGCGGGGGGAGTAAGGCAGTGGTTCGGCCAAAAGCGGGACTGGCTTCAAGTTCTTTGGTGTCCGGGCTGGCCCCTTCGCGAGCAGGCTCGCTCCCACATTGGATTTATGGCGTTCACAAATCCCCTGTGGGAGCGAGCCTGCTCGCGAAGGCCGCACCGCCGATCTAACTGCCCTTCACCGCGACAAACGCCGCCGTCTCATAAGGCACCGTCACCACATCCCGCCCACGCAACGCCGGCTCCCCGGCAATCAACGCCCGAACCTGCTCATCCACCTTCGCCCGCTGCGCCTGCGGCAGCGCCGCAATAAAACTGGTTGAACGCACCCGATTGAAAATCACATCCTCAGGCGCCCCTGTATGACCATGGCTGAAATGCTGCGCCCGCAACGGCCCGAACGCCGGATGAGGAAACGCCCGACGCCAGGCACCGGTGTAATAACGTGGCGTATCGCCTTCCAGCGCATTGACGATCGCATCCAGTTTCGGCACCCAACTCACCTTGGTATCGCGCACGTTCCACACCAACCCCAACCGCCCGCCAGGTTTCAGGACTCGGGCAATTTCGGTCAGCGCTTCAGCGCTGGCAAACCAGTGAAAGGCCTGGGCGCAGACCACCACGTCCACGCAGGAATCCGGCAGCGGCAGGTCCATGGCGGTGCCGCTCACGGCCAACACCTCGGGATAGGCCAGGGAAAGTTTTTCCAGCATCTGCGGTACGGGCTCGACGGCAATCACCTGAGCCCCGGTCGCCAACAAGCGGCCAGTGAATTTGCCGGTGCCAGCGCCAAGATCGATCACGGTGCTGTCCGCGTTCAAGCCCAGCGTACCGGTCAACCAGTCGGCCACGGCCGGCGGATAGTCCGGGCGGCCGCGAACATAGGTGTCGGCGCCGGTTTTGTATCCCGCCGCTGCAGAATGATGAACGTGGTCTTTCATGGCAGTTCTCCGCTGGACAACGAATGCTGTCGAGCATAGCGCCAAGGTTTAAGCTTTCCTCGTAATGATCGCCAGAAAGAAATGAATAATTGTTCACGCTGCGGTGTTCTTGTATCAGCACCCCGAACGATCGTGGATCAAACCCTGGAGCCTTGCCCATGAACCTGCGTTTTGCTGTTTTCACCGCCCCGCTGCTGCTTGCCGGTTGTCTGACGGCAGCACTGACCAGTTCCCTGGCCCTGGCCCATGGCGACGAAGATGAGCCCGCCAAACCAAACTGCCCGAAAGGCCAGGCTTTTGATTCCAAGTCGCAAAAGTGCCTGAAGCAGACCAGCAGTCTGCTGCCGGATGCCGACCGCACCAATTACGCCTATCGTCTGGCCAAGGACGGTCGCTACGAAGAAGCCCTGGCCCTGCTCGATACGCTGAAAGAACCGAACACCGCCAAAGCCTTGAACTATCGCGGCTACGCTACGCGTAAACTTGGGCGCACCGACGAAGGCATCGGTTATTACCTGCAATCGGTCAAACTCGACCCGCAGTATGCGCAAGTGCGCGAGTACCTCGGCGAGGCGTATGTGATCAAAGGCCGGCTGGATCTGGCGCAAGAGCAGTTGCAGCACATCAAATCGATTTGCGGCAGCACCTGCGAGGAATACCAGGACCTGGCCGAAGCGATAAACGAATCATCGAAAACCTGACACCGAATAAACGACGGAGGTCGCTATCGCCAGCGATCAGGCAATACGGGCAGAACTGGGCCAACATCTGGCGCGTTTGTGGCGCTATGGCTTGCTGCTGTCCCGGCAACGGCATGTGGCTGAAGACCTGGTGCAGGCGACCTGCGTGCGGGCGCTGGAGCGTGCCGGACAGTTTGTCCCCGGCACGCGCATGGACCGCTGGCTGCTGAGCATTCTGCATTCGATCTGGCTCAACGAAGTGCGCGCGCGACGGGTGCGTCAGGGGCAAGGATTGGTAGACGCAGAAAGCCAGTTATCGTTTGACGGCGAGCACGCGGCGCAAACCCATGTGCGCGCAGCCCAGGTGATTCGGCGTGTCGACGCGTTGCCCGAAGCCCAGCGCGAAACGGTGTACCTGGCGTACGTCGAAGGTTTGTCGTACCGCGAAGTCGCCGAGGTGCTGCAAGTACCCGTCGGGACGGTCATGAGCCGGCTCGCCGCTGCACGAGTGAAACTGGCCGAATATCCACCGCTGCACGCTGTACCGAACCCTTCCTCGGGAGAACGTCGATGAACGACCGCGCCACACCCTCAGACGAGCAACTCGTGGCCTACCTCGACGACCAGCTCGATGCCGAGCAACGCGCCCGCATCGACACGGCCATCACCGAGGATTCGACGCTCAACCTGCGCCTGCAATGGCTGGCCCGCAGCAGCCTGCCGTTCAAGGACGCGTTTGCCCAATTGTCGCAACAGGCGCCCATGGATCGTTTGCAGTCCATGCTCGACACCTTGCCATCGCCGGAACGCCCGTCGATGGATCGTCGCTGGTTTCTGGCGGCCGCGGCCGGGTTGGTGGCCACCAGCGTGGTGGCGGACCGCTTGTTCCTCGGCTGGCAATTGAGCCAGGAAAAGCACAATTGGCGCGGGTTGGTGGCGGATTACATGGCCCTCTACGTGCCAGAAACCCTGGAGCACTTGCCCAGCGATGAGGCCACCCAACTTGCGCAACTGCGCTCCATCGATACGCGCCTGGGCCTGAACCTTGCGCCCGCGAAGCTGACCTTGCCGCGCTCTGAGTTCAAGCGCGCGCAAATCCTCGAATACGATGGTGTGCCGATTGCCCAGATCACCTACCTGGACCCGGCGAATGGCCCGATGGCGCTGTGCGTCACGCTCTCCAACAGCGGCAGCCGACACTTCGCCCGTGAGCGTCGGCACGGCATGAACGTCGTGTATTGGGCGGACATGGAGCACGCGTGGATGCTGATCGGGCACAACCCGGCGGCGGAGCTCGAAGACATGGCGAAGTTATTACGATCCCGGCTTAGTACCTAGTTCTGCGCGTTCCTGTGGCGAGGGAGCTTGCTCCCTCGCCACAAAGGTCGGTGCTGGATCAGGGTTGGGTGGGCAGCCATAACCGGAACCGTGCGCCGCCCAGTGGCGATGGTTCAACCGTCAACGTGCCGCCCTGCGCCTCCAGCGCCCGACGGCTGATCGCCAGCCCCAAACCAAACCCGCCCGTGGCCCTGTCCCGACTGCGGTCCAGCCGATAGAACGGCTCGAAAATCCGCTCCCGCTCGTCATCCGGAATGCCGATCCCGTCGTCATCCACCCAGATCTCACAGCCCTTCGCACACACCTGCACGCCAACCTGAATGCGTTTTTCGCAATAACGCATGGCGTTGCGCAGCAGGTTCTGGATCGCGCGGGCGGTCAGGCGCGGGTCGAGCGTGAAGCGTTCAAGTTGGCCGTGAAGCAGCACATCCATGACGATGTGCGGCGATTCCAGCTCTTCATCAACGCTGCCCAGAATGCTGTCGATAAACTCGTCCAGCGCCACTTCAACCTGCTCCGGCAGTTGCGCCGGGTTTTGCAGGCGGCTGTAGGACAGCAATTCCAGGACCAATTCATCCAGCTCACGGATGTGCGCGACCAACCCTTGCAAGCGCTCGCGACTGGTCACGGGCAAGTCATCGGACAGTGCCAGCGCCAGGCCGAAATCCAGGCGGGTCAGCGGCGTGCGCAGTTCGTGAGAGACAGCGTTAAGCAAGTCGCGCTGCTGATTCAGCAGGTTTTCGATGTCGCCGGCCATGGTGTCGAAGACATTGGCCAGGCTGCCGATGTTGGAGTGCCGGGAAATCCGTGTGCGTTCGCTCAGGTGGCCTTTGCCGAAACGCTCGGCGGTGCCTTTGAGTCGCTCCAGGTCGCGCCAGTGCGGGCGCAGCCACAGTAGCAGGCAGGCGAGCATGGTCGCCCCGATCAGCACGTTGATACTCCAGTACAACAGGCTGACGTCCATCGGGTCCGGCGGCACGATCATTTGCACCACCGTCTCCGCGTTCAGCGGCGCCACGGCCAGTGTGCGCCAGCCCCAGTCGCCGATGCGCACCACGTTTTCGCCGCTTTGCAGGCGTTCGCGCTCGTACAAAGTGAAGTCGGGGTCGTCATTGCGCGTCAACGCGATGTGCAGCGGGGCGAAATCCTTGTCCATCTCGACCGCCAACGCCGGCCACTGCGCTTCGGGCACGGCATGGAACTGTTTGACGATGAGGGTTTGCAAGCCGCGCGAATAGTCGAGGTTGTAAGTGACGAAGCGCTCGTGGAAGACCTTGATCACCAGGTCCGGCACCAGGTAAATCGCCGCGCTGAACGAGACGATAGTCACCAGATACAGACGAAACAGAATCCTGAACATCGTCTCAGCATTCCCACTCGGAACGGCTGAACAGGTAGCCCTTGCCCCATACCGTCTTGATCTTGCGCGCCTCGCCCGCGTGGTCGTCGAACTTGCGCCGCAACTTGGAAATCGCCACGTCCACCGAACGGTCGGTGCCGTTGAATTCGATACCGCGCAGACGTTGCAGGATCTGGTCGCGGCTCAGCACCTCGCCGGCATGCCGGGCAAGCACCACCAGCAGGTTGTACTCGCCGCTGGACAGTTCGACCAGTTGCTCACGCCAGGTCACGGTGCGCTCGGACAGATCGATGCACAGGTTGCCCATGAGGATGCGGTCGTTGGCCGTCTGTGGTTCGCCAAGGCTGCTGCGGCGCAACAAGGTGCGCACGCGGGCTAGCAGGACGCGGGGCTCGCAGGGCTTGGTGACGTAGTCGTCGGCGCCCATTTCCAGGCCCAGCACTTGATCGTGGCTGTCATCGCGGGCGGTGAGCATCAGGATCGGCAACGTCGCCGAATCCGCCCGCAGCAAGCGGCAGACTTGCAGGCCGTCGAGGCCCGGCAGCATCAGGTCGAGGATCACCAGGTCCGGCGGATTGACCCGCGCGCGTTCACGCACGTGGTCGCCACGGCTGATCACGCTGACCGAATAGCCGTTGCGTTCCAGGTAGCTGGCGATCAGTTCGGAGAGCGCGGAGTCGTCTTCGACCAGGAGGATGTTGGGCATGGGTGTTCCAGAAAGTGCTGTGGCGACTGGTAGATTGCTTTCGCGAGCAGGCTCGCTCCCACAGGGGATTGGGGATGTTCACGAAATTTGTGTCCACCTCAACTCCCTGTGGGAGCGAGCCTGCTCGCGAAAGCGGTCTACCCGTCGCAAAAAGTTTCAAGCTGCAAAGGATATACGCCCTCACCCCCGCCTGAGTAAAACCCTTACACAATTTCACACAGCACCAACAAAGCTTCACCGCTACCCTCCTCCGCTCCCCGTAGGATGCGGGTGGTCATTATTGGGGTAATTGCATGTCAAAGAATCTGTTCGCCACGCTCGGCCTGCTCGCACTGGCGCTGACGCTGAGCGCTTGTGACAAGTCCTCCACCGCCGAAGAACAGGCGCCGTTGGCCACCGTGCGCATCGAAACCATCGAAGCCCGCCCCCTGTCGATCACCAGCGAATTGAGCGGGCGGATTGCCGCGCCACGGATCGCCGAGGTTCGCGCCCGCGTCGCTGGCGTCGTGTTGCAACGCACCTTCAACGAAGGCAGCGATGTAAAAAAAGGCGACGTGCTGTTCCGTATCGATCCGGCCCCCTTCAAGGCTGACCTGGACAGCGCAGAAGCGGCGTTGCGCAAGGCCGAGGCCAATGCGTTTCAGGCTCGACTGCAGGAACAGCGCTATGCCCAGTTGATCGAAGGCAACGCCATCAGCGGCCAGGATTACGACAATGCGCGGGCCAATACCCGGCAAACTGCGGCCGATGTTGCCGCCAACAAAGCCGCCGTGGAACGGGCGAAACTGAACCTCGGTTATGCCACCGTCACCGCACCGATTTCCGGTCGAGTCGGCCGCGCGCTGGTGACCGAAGGCGCGCTGGTCGGGCAGAACGAAACCACGCCACTGGCGCTGATCCAGCAGCTCAATCCGATCCATGCCGACCTGACCCAGTCGACCCGCGAACTCAACGACCTGCGCCGCGCCTTCCGCTCAGGCCAGTTGCAGCAAGTCGGCCAGGGCCAGGCCAAAGCCACGTTGATCCAGGACGATGGCAGCCTCTACCCGCTGCCGGGCAAGCTGTTGTTCACCGACATCACCGTCGACCCGGGCACTGGCCAGATCATCCTGCGCAGCGAATTCCCCAACCCGGACCTCGACTTGCTGCCCGGCAGTTTCGTGCGGGTGCGTCTGGAGCAAGCGGTGAACCAGCAAGGCATCAGCGTGCCGCAACGGGCGATCCAACGCGACAGCGCGGGCATTGCTCATGTGTTGCTGCTGGACGCCGGGCAGCGCGTCGGCCTGCAACCGGTTGAACTGGGCGCGGTGCAGGACGATCGCTGGATCGTCACCGGCGGCCTCAAGCCTGGCGACCGCATCGTCACCGAAGGCCTGCAACACGCACGCCCCGGTGAGCAGGTGCAGATCGACAGTTCCCCTCTTCCACTTGCCCAGGTTTCTGGTCAGTAAGCAGGACGCTTTTTATGCCGCAGTTCTTTATTGATCGCCCGGTATTTGCCTGGGTGGTTGCCTTGTTCATCCTGCTGGCCGGTGCATTGGCCATTCCGCAGTTGCCGGTGGCGCAATACCCCGACGTCGCACCGCCGCAAATTGAAATTTACGCCCAGTACCCGGGCGCTTCGGCGCAGACCGTGGACGAGAGCGTGGTCAGCCTGATCGAGGAAGAACTCAACGGCGCCGACCATTTGCTGTATTTCGAATCGCAAAGCAGCCTCGGCAGCGCCACCATCAAGGCGACTTTCCAGCCGGGCACTGACCCGGAAATGGCTCAGGTCGATGTGCAAAACCGCCTGAAAGTCGTGGAATCACGGCTGCCACAAGCGGTCATTCAGCAAGGCCTGCAAGTCGAGAAAGTCTCCGCCGGTTTCCTGCTGCTGGTCACCCTCACCTCCAGCGACGGCAAACTCGATGACGTAGCGCTCAGCGATTACCTGGCGCGCAACGTGATGAACGAGATCAAGCGCCTGGACGGTGTCGGCAAGGCGCAGTTGTATGGCGCCGAACGGGCGATGCGCATCTGGATCGACCCGCAGAAGTTGATCGGTTTCAACCTGACCCCGGCGGACGTCAACGCCGCCATCGTCGCGCAGAACGCCCAGGTCTCCGCTGGCAGCATCGGCGACTTGCCGACCCGTACCACGCAGGAAATCACCGCGACCATTCTGGTGAAGGGCCAGTTGTCGACGCCGGAAGAATTTGCCGACATCGTGCTCAAGGCCAATCCCGACGGATCCACCGTGCGCATCGGCGATGTCGCGCGGGTTGAAATCGGCAGCCAGGAATACAACTTCTCCACCCGCCTGAACGGCAAGCCGTCGACCGCCGTCAGCGTGCAACTGGCCCCGGGCGCCAATGCCCTGAGCACCGCCACGCTAGTGCGCGCGAAGATGGATGAACTGGCGCGCTACTTCCCGGCCGGTGTGGAATACAAGATCCCGTACGACACCTCGCCTTTCGTCAAAGTCTCGATCACCAAAGTGGTTTACACCCTCGGCGAGGCGATGCTGCTGGTGTTTGCGGTGATGTTCCTGTTCCTGCAAAACATTCGCTACACGCTGATCCCGACGCTGGTGGTGCCGGTCGCGTTGATGGGCACGTTTGCAACCATGCTGGCGCTGGGCTTCTCGATCAACGTATTGACCATGTTCGGCATGGTGCTGGCCATCGGTATTCTGGTGGACGACGCCATTGTGGTGGTGGAGAACGTCGAACGGATCATGGCCACCGAAGGCCTGTCACCCAAGGAGGCGACGCGCAAGGCGATGACGCAGATCACCGGGGCAATCATCGGCATTACGCTGGTACTGGTGGCGGTGTTCATTCCGATGGCGTTCATGCAGGGCTCGGTCGGGGTGATTTACCAGCAGTTCTCGTTGTCGATGGCCACGTCGATCCTGTTCTCGGCATTCCTTGCGCTGACGCTGACCCCGGCGCTGTGTGCGACGTTGCTCAAGCCGATTGCCAAGGGGGAGCATCACGAAAAAACCGGCTTTTTTGGCTGGTTCAACCGTGGCTTTGAACGCTTGACCGAGCGCTATCAAGGCTGGGTCGCCTATGCGTTGAAACGCACCGGCCGATACCTGCTGATCTACGGTGTGCTGCTGATCGGTCTGGGTGTGTGTTTCAGTCGTCTGCCCTCCTCGTTCCTGCCGGTTGAGGATCAGGGTTACACCATCACCGACATTCAGCTGCCGCCGGGCGCGAGCAAGAACCGCACGGTGCAGGTGGTTGAGCAGATTGAAGCGCACAACGCCACTGAACCGGGCATCGGCGACAGCACGATCATTCTCGGCTTCAGTTTTTCCGGCAGCGGGCAGAACGCGGCGCTGGCATTTTCCACGCTCAAGGATTGGTCTGTACGCGGCAGTGACGACTCGGCGAGTTCGATTGCCGACCGGGCCAACATCGCGCTGAGTGAAATCAAGGACGCCGTAGTGTTCTCGGTTTTGCCGCCACCGGTTGATGGCCTTGGCACCTCCAGCGGTTTCGAGTTTCGTTTGCAGGACCGTGGTGGCCTCGGCCATGCCACGCTGATGCAGGCGCGCAGTGAACTTCTCGCAGCGGCTGAGAAGAGCCCGATCCTGATGAACGTTCGCGAAAGCGCCTTGGCCGAGGCACCGCAAGTGCAACTGGAGGTCGACCGCAAGCAAGCCAACGCGCTGGGCGTGTCCTTCGCCGACATCGGCAACGTGCTGTCCACGGCCGTCGGTTCGGCCTACATCAACGACTTCCCCAATCAGGGGCGGATGCAACGGGTGGTGGTGCAGGCCAAAGGTGATCAGCGCAGTCAGGTGGCTGATCTGCTGAAAATGCACGTACGCAACAGCAACGGAAAAATGGTGCCCCTGTCGGCCTTCGTCCAGGCCAAATGGACCCAGGGCCCGGCGCAACTGACGCGCTACAACGGTTACCCGGCGATTGCCATTTCCGGTGAGCCGTCGCCGGGGCACAGCACCGGTGAAGCCATGGCGGAAATCGAGCGCCTGGTGGCGCAAGGGCCGGCAGGGTTGGGTCAGGAATGGACCGGGTTGTCGCTGCAGGAACGCTTGTCCGGCAGTCAGGCGCCAATTCTGCTCGGCCTGTCGCTGCTGATCGTGTTCCTGTGCCTGGCGGCGCTGTATGAGAGCTGGTCGATTCCGACGTCGGTGCTGCTGGTGGTGCCGCTTGGTGTGCTCGGCGCGGTACTGGCCGTAACCTTTCGCGGCATGCCCAATGATGTGTTCTTCAAGGTCGGACTGATCACCATCATCGGCCTGTCGGCGAAAAACGCGATTCTGATCATCGAGTTCGCCAAGAGCCTGTATGACGAGGGGCATGACCTGATCGACGCCACCCTGCAAGCCGCACGGTTGCGGTTGCGACCGATTGTGATGACGTCGTTGGCGTTCATTCTGGGCGTGGTGCCCCTGGCGATTGCCACGGGCGCCAGCTCGGCGAGTCAACAGGCGATTGGCACCGGAGTGATTGGCGGGATGATTACGGCGACGTTGGCGGTGGTGTTTGTGCCGGTGTTTTTTGTGGTGGTGATGAAGCTCGTCCGCAAACGCCACAAGAACCTCTAACTAACAACACCGACCCAATGTGGGAGCGAGCCTGCTCGCGAAAGCGGTTGTACATTCAACACTGATGTTGGC
>NZ_JBWKNG010000003.1:299176-332135 GCF_059415465.1 Pseudomonas sp. GW821-FHT10C09 | reverse complement strand
GTGGTGGGTGATGACGGGATCGAACCGCCGACATTCTGCTTGTAAGGCAGACGCTCTCCCAGCTGAGCTAATCACCCGTTTGCATCTCCGAGGCCGCGAAATTTACGCAGGTACCGAACCTAAGTCAATAGCAGGATTGAAGTTTTTCTGAAAAAGACAAAACTGTGTCATTCCGCCCCCGGGTCGCAAACCGTCAGACCGCTTTCGCGAGCAGGCTCGCTCCTACAGTGGACCGCGTTTGTGCGACCAACTCGATCCGATGCGGGAGCGAGCCTGCTCGCGATGAAGCCAATGCCTCAGCGCTATTCGCTGTAAATCATCTTCTTGGTCATGCCACCGTCAACCACAAACTCCTGGCCCGTGACGAACCCGGCATTCTTGGACAGCAACCATGCCACCATCGCCGCGACGTCTTCAACCGTCCCTACCCTGCCCGCCGGATGCTGGGCATGATCGGCGTCGGTCAGTGGCTCGGCACGCCGCACAGCAGGGTCCCGGGTATCGATCCAGCCCGGACTGACCGCATTCACACGGATTTCCGGCCCAAGGCTGATCGCCAAGGCGTGAGTCAGCGCCAACAGCCCGCCCTTGCTCGCCGCATAAGCCTCTGTGTCGGGTTCCGACTGCCCGGCGCGGGTCGAGGCCAGGTTGACGATCGCACCGCTGTGCGCGCGTAGATACGGCGCACAGTGCTTGGCCAGCAACATCGGCCCGCTGAGGTTCACCGCCAACACACGATTCCAGTAAGCCAGATCGAGGCTTTCCAGGGTGATGTTGTGCGGATCGGCCACAGCGGCGTTGCACACCAACGCATCCAGGCGCCCGAACTGCCCCAGCACCTCGGCAACACCCAGTGCCACCTGCCCTTCGTTCGAGACGTCCATGGCGATAAACCAGGCATTGTCGCCCAGCACCTTCGCCACTTTCGAACCCCGCACCCGATCCAGGTCGCTCAGCACCACCTGCCAGCCTTCGCTGATCAGCCAGGCCGAGATCCCCAGACCGATGCCGCGCGCCGCGCCGGTGACCAGAGCAACACGACCATTGGACCCGGAGGTCGGCGTGGACAACTCGATCACAAGGCAGCCAACCCGCGCGCCAGGTCGGCTTGCAGGTCAGCCACGTCTTCCAGGCCGACCGCAATGCGGATCAGGCTGTCACGAATGCCCGCGGCTTCACGCTCTTGCGGCGCCAGACGGCCGTGGGAGGTGGTACTCGGGTGGGTAATGGTGGTCTTGGTGTCACCGAGGTTGGCGGTGATCGAAATCAAGCGAGTCGCATCGATAAAGCGCCAGGCGCCCTCCTTACCGCCCTTGACCTCAAAGCTGACCACCGCGCCGAAACCTTTCTGCTGACGCTGGGCGAGTTCGTGCTGCGGGTGGCTTTTCAGGCCGGCGTAATGGACTTTCTCGATGCCGTCCTGCTGCTCCAGCCACTCGGCCAGTTGCTGGGCGTTGGCGCAATGCGCCTTCATCCGCAGGTTCAGGGTTTCGAGGCCCTTGAGGAAGATCCAGGCATTGAACGGGCTCAAAGTCGGCCCGGCAGTGCGCAGGAAACCGACGACTTCTTTCATCTGCTCGCTGCGACCGGCGACGACACCGCCCATGCAACGACCGTGGCCGTCGATGAACTTGGTTGCCGAGTGCACGACGATGTCCGCGCCCATCTTCAGCGGCTGCTGCAACGCCGGGGTGCAGAAGCAATTGTCGACCACCAGCATCGCGCCTTTGGCGTGGGCGATTTCAGCCAGCGCGGCGATATCCACCAGCTCGGCCAACGGGTTGGATGGCGACTCGACAAAGAGCAATTTGGTGTTGGCCTTGATTGCCGCGTCCCAACCGGACAAGTCCGCCAGAGGCACGTAGTCGACTTCGATACCGAAGCGCTTGAAGTACTTTTCGAACAGGCTGATGGTCGAACCGAACACGCTGCGCGAAACAATCACATGATCGCCCGCGCTGCACAGGCTCATCACCACCGCCATGATCGCGGCCATGCCGGTGGCCGTGGCCACGGCTTGCTCGGCGCTTTCCAGCGCGGCGATGCGCTCTTCGAACGCACGCACGGTCGGGTTGGTGTAGCGCGAGTAAACGTTGCCCGGCACTTCACCGGCAAAGCGTGCCGCTGCGTCGGCAGCGGTACGGAAAACGTAGCTGGAAGTGAAGAACATCGGATCACCGTGTTCGCCTTCCGGCGTGCGGTGCTGACCGGCGCGTACGGCCAGGGTATCGAACGCTACGCCATCGAGGTCGCTGTCCAGCCGACCGGCATCCCAATCCTGACTCATGCTCTCACTCCTTAACTTTATTCTTGATCAGTAGATACAAAACCGGCCCCTCAGGGCCGGTAGAAACTCAGTTGTTGTACAGATCGATGATCGCACTGACTGCCTGCGTCTTGACCTTGGAGGCATCGTTACGTGCCTGCTCGATCTTGTTCAGGTAAGCCTCGTCGACGTCGCCGGTGACGTATTGGCCATCGAACACCGCGCAATCGAACTTGTCGATCTTGATCTTGCCGCCACCGACCGCTTCGATCAAGTCAGGCAAGTCCTGATAGATCAACCAGTCAGCGCCGATCAGGTCGGCAACGTCCTGGGTCGAACGGTTGTGGGCGATCAGCTCGTGAGCGCTCGGCATGTCGATGCCGTAGACGTTCGGATAACGAACGGCCGGTGCGGCGGAGCAGAAGTAGACGTTTTTGGCGCCGGCTTCGCGAGCCATCTGGATGATCTGCTTGCACGTCGTGCCGCGAACGATCGAGTCGTCCACCAGCATCACGTTCTTGCCACGGAATTCCAGTTCGATCGCGTTGAGCTTCTGGCGTACGGATTTTTTCCGTGCGGCCTGGCCCGGCATGATGAAAGTCCGGCCGATATAGCGGTTCTTCACGAAGCCTTCGCGGAACTTGACGCCTAGGTGGTTCGCCAGCTCCAGGGCCGCGGTGCGGCTGGTGTCCGGGATCGGGATGACCACGTCGATGTCGTGCTCAGGACGTTCGCGCAGGATCTTCTCGGCGAGCTTCTCGCCCATGCGCAGACGAGCCTTGTAGACAGAAACGCCGTCAATGATCGAATCCGGACGCGCCAGGTAGACGTGTTCGAAGATGCACGGGGTCAGGGACGGGTTGGTCGCGCACTGGCGGGTGTGCAGCTTGCCGTCTTCAGTGATGTAGACCGCTTCGCCTGGTGCCAGGTCGCGAATCAGGGTGAAACCGAGCACGTCCAGGGAGACGCTTTCGGAGGCGATCATGTACTCGACGCCTTCGTCTGTGTGACGTTGGCCGAAGACGATCGGGCGGATGCCGTGCGGGTCACGGAAACCGACGATGCCGTAACCGGTCACCATCGCCACGACTGCGTAGCCACCGACGCAACGGTTGTGCACGTCAGTCACAGCGGCGAACACGTCTTCTTCGGTTGGCTGCAACTTGCCGCGCTGGGCCAGTTCGTGCGCGAACACGTTCAGCAGGACTTCCGAGTCGGAGTTGGTGTTGACGTGGCGCAGGTCAGATTCGTAAATCTCCTTGGCCAGTTGTTCAACGTTGGTCAGGTTACCGTTGTGCGCCAACGTGATGCCGTAAGGCGAGTTGACGTAGAACGGCTGAGCTTCGGCCGACGTCGAGCTGCCTGCGGTCGGGTAACGCACATGGCCAATGCCCATGTGGCCGACCAGACGCTGCATGTGACGCTGATGGAACACGTCACGCACCAGGCCGTTGTCCTTGCGCAGGAATAACCGGCCATCATGGCTGGTCACGATACCGGCAGCGTCCTGGCCGCGGTGCTGGAGGACGGTTAGCGCGTCATACAGCGCCTGATTGACGTTCGACTTACCGACGATACCGACGATGCCACACATGCGACGCAACCCCTACTTAATGGATCTGAACTGAACAACACTTACTGAGGCGTTTTGGCCATCGGCAAGAGTTGCTCCTTGAACGGTATCTCAGCGGGTACGCTGATACCGCTGGCAAGCCACTGACTGCTCCACCCAAGAATCAGGTTTTTGGACCAATCTGCAACCAATAGAAATTTTGGCACGAGCTGTGACTCTTTCCACCACCCGTCCTGCTGTACCGGCCCCAGGCTCAACAGCCCGACCGCCACGACCACCAGCAATACGCCACGCGCGGCGCCGAAGGCCATGCCGAGGAATCGATCGGTCCCGGATAGCCCGGTGACGCGAACCAACTCGCCGATAAGATAATTGATCATTGCGCCTACGATTAACGTGGCGACAAACATGATGGCACAGCCCGTGATTACACGAGCCGACGGTGTTTGAATGTATCCGGCGAGGTACTCGGACAATGAACCACCGAACATCCAGGCAACGGCTCCTGCGATGATCCAGGTCACCAGCGACAGTGCTTCTTTGACGAAGCCGCGGCTCAGACTGATCAATGCGGAGATGGCGACGATTGCAACGATCGCCCAGTCAACCCAGGTAAATGGCACAGTGCAGCCTACAGACGGATAAGGCGGCGCATTTTAGCAGAGCGCAGGGCTATCGGTAAGCTGCGATTGTCAGTGCTTTTCAAATCGGCGTGATAGTTTTTACCCGCGCTCAGGCTGGAAACGCACGACGAAGCCCTTGAGCTTCTTCTGGCGGTCCAGCAAGTCACGCAAACGGTCGGCTTCGGCACGCTCGATCAGCGGACCGACAAACACTCGATTCTTGCCATCAGAGGATCGGATGTAAGCGTTGTAACCCTGACTGCGCAGGTCTTTCTGTAGGCTTTCAGCACCTTCTCGGCTCGAAAGACTCGCCACCTGAACCGACCAACTGACCGACAGGCCGTTGGCGTCGATACGGCTTTGCGTGGTGTCAGGCTTGCCCGGCGCGGCCGCGATCGGCTGCGTCGGTGGCGTCGTGGACTTCGCGGCTGGCGCAGGAGCAACAGGCTTGGCAACAGGCGCAGGTGCTACAGGGACAGCCGTCGCAACGGGTGCCGTCGGCGCTTCTTGCTGAGCGATTTCATCGTCACTCGGCACCGGCTCTTGAGGCAGCGCTTGCGGCTCAGGCACCACGACTGGCTCGACCTGCACTTGCGGCACCGCCGGGGCATGCGGTGCAGTGGGGGCGTCGACCACCACCTGACGCTGCTCATCCTGACGGGAAAACAGCATCGGCAGGAAAATCACCGCCAGTGCCACCAGCACCAGCGCGCCAACCATGCGTTGTTTGTAGGCCTTATCCAGCAATGCCATTTGCCGCTTCCTCCGTGGAGCGCCGGGCCAGCCATTCAAGGGCCTCGGCGACACAATAAAATGATCCGAACAACAGAATCTCGTCGTCGCTCGTCGCCTGCGCGCTCTGCCCTTCCAGGGCGGCCGCCACGTTGTCATAGGACGTTACCGATGCGCCAACGTTCTGCAACGCAGCCCGCAAATCGGCAACCGGTCGCGCTCGCGGGGAATCCAGCGGCGCAACGGCCCAGTGCTGGACACTAGCATTCAATTCACCGACAACACCATCCAGATCCTTGTCAGCCAGCAAACCGAACACCGCCAACCGCTTGCCGACCGGTGGTCGACTGGCCAGGCGCCGTGCCAGATATTCCGCCGCATGCGGGTTATGCCCCACATCCAGCAGCAGGTTCAAACGCTTGCCCTGCCAGTCAAACTGACGGCGGTCGAGACGCCCCACCACCCGCGTCGCTTTCAGCGCCTCAATAATCTGCGCATCGACCCACGGCAACCCGAGCAGCAGATACGCCTGCAACGCCAGCGCCGCGTTTTCCATCGGCAGATCAAGCAACGCCAGATCGCGCAGTTCGACCATACGCCCTTGAGCATCCAGGCCGCGCCACTGCCAGTTGTGATCGGTCACGCCGAGGTCAAAATCGCGGCCACGCAGGAAAAACGGGCAAGCCAGCTCGCGCGCCTTGTCCAGCAGGGGTTGTGGAGGATTCAGATCGCCACAGAGCGCAGGCGCGCCCTGACGGAAAATGCCGGCCTTTTCAAAGGCCACGGACTCACGGGTATCACCCAGATAGTCGGCATGGTCGACGCCGATGCTGGTGACCAGCGCCATGTCGGCATCAACCACGTTGACCGTGTCCAGGCGCCCGCCCAGGCCGACTTCCAGCACCACGGCATCAAGCCCGGCCTGTTGAAACAGCCAGAATGCCGCCAGGGTGCCCATTTCGAAGTACGTCAGGGAGGTGTCGCCACGACCGGCTTCGACAGCCGCAAAGGCTTCGCACAGCTCGGCGTCAGTGGCTTCGACGCCATTGACCTGCACCCGCTCGTTGTAGCGCAGCAAGTGCGGAGAATTGTAGACACCCACGTTCAGGCCTTGCGCCCGCAGCAACGAAGCCACGAATGCGCAGGTAGACCCCTTGCCGTTGGTGCCGGTGACCGTGATCACCCGAGGCGCCGGCTTGCCCAGTCCCATGCGGGACGCTACCTGTTGCGAGCGCTCCAGGCCCATGTCGATGGCCGAAGGGTGCAACTGCTCAAGGTAGGCGAGCCACTCGCCAAGGGTACGCTCGGTCATATGTTCGCAGGTACCGGCGGAACCACGATCGGCTCGATTGGCGCGGCGACGAATTTCGGCGTCGGCAGGCCCATCATTTGTGCCAGCAGGTTGCCCAGACGCGGACGCAGCTCCTGACGGTGAATGATCATGTCGATCGCGCCGTGTTCCAGCAGGAACTCGCTGCGCTGGAAGCCTTCCGGCAGTTTTTCACGCACGGTTTGCTCGATCACGCGCGGACCGGCAAAGCCGATCAGGGCTTTCGGCTCACCGACGATCACGTCGCCAAGCATCGCCAGGCTGGCGGAAACACCACCGTAGACCGGGTCGGTCAGCACGGAGATGAACGGAATGCCTTCTTCACGCAGACGCGCCAGTACCGCCGAAGTCTTGGCCATTTGCATCAGGGAGATCAGGGCTTCCTGCATCCGCGCGCCACCGGAAGCGGCGAAGCAGATCATCGGGCATTTGTTTTCCAGGGCGTAGTTGGCGGCGCGAACAAAACGCTCACCGACGATGGCTCCCATCGAACCACCCATGAAGGAGAATTCGAACGCCGACACCACGACCGGCATGCCCAGCAAGGTGCCGCTCATGGAGATCAGTGCGTCTTTTTCGCCGGTCTGCTTCTGGGCAGCGGTCAGGCGATCCTTGTACTTCTTGCCGTCGCGGAATTTCAGACGGTCAACCGGCTCCAGGTCCGCACCCAGTTCGGCGCGGCCTTCGGCGTCGAGGAAGATATCAATGCGGGCGCGCGCGCCGATACGCATGTGGTGGTTGCACTTGGGGCAAACGTCCAGGGTCTTTTCCAGTTCCGGACGATACAGCACAGCCTCGCAAGACGGGCATTTGTGCCACAGACCTTCAGGCACCGAGCTCTTCTTGACCTCGGAACGCATGATCGAAGGGATCAGTTTGTCTACTAACCAGTTGCTCATGCTTTCTTTCTCCAGTACCGGCGGCCCGAACGCTCTGGTTCGCAGCCCCGCGTATGCCCTTGAGCTAAATTCATGTGTGTGGCGATGGTCGGTGGATGGCCGGGTCAGCGAAACGCGACCTGCGTACAACCCATCAACCCTCAGCCGTGCCTGCTTTGTGCAGCGCAGTGCATTTTGGGACGGCGGCAGTCTGCCAGCCGTCACATCCTCTATGTACTACTGCGTACAGCCTTGATGAACGCCTGAATCTTTGCGTGATCCTTGATGCCCTTGCTCGCCTCTACCCCACCGCTGACATCCACCGCATAAGGCCGCACCCGGGCAATCGCCCCGGCGACGTTATCCGGGGTCAAACCGCCCGCCAGAATGATCGGCTTGCTCAAGCCTTGCGGTATCAGAGACCAGTCGAAAGCTTCACCGGTTCCGCCCGGCACACCTTCAACGTAGGCGTCGAGCAGGATTCCGCTGGCACTTGGGAACGCATCGCAGGCTGCCGCGATGTCGTCTCCGGCCTTGACCCGCAGCGCCTTGATGTACGGCCGGTGCCAGCCTTCGCACTCGGCGGCCGTTTCGTCGCCATGGAACTGCAACAGGTCCAGCGGCACGGCATCGAGCAATTCGCCCAACTCGCAGCGGCTGGTGTTGACGAACAAACCCACGGTGGTGACGAACGGCGGCAGCGCCTTGATGATGTCGCGCGCCTGCTGGAACGTCACGGCCCGCGGGCTCTTGGCGTAGAACACAAATCCGATGGCATCGGCCCCGGCCTCAACCGCAGCCAACGCATCTTCTATGCGGGTAATCCCGCAAATCTTGCTGCGAACGGCTGACATGTCGATAAATCCTCAGGGCAATTCCGGGAAAGTCCCGGATGGTAACAAATGCGTTCGAGGGCGTCAGCCGTCAAGTTCCGTGAAACCGGTCAGGAAGTGTGGGCCGATGTAACGCTCGGGCAATTCGAACTCGTCACGGTACTCGACCTGCACCAGATACAGGCCAAACGGATGTGCCGTGACCCCGCCGGAACGGCGAATGCGGCTTTCCAGCACGTCCTTCATCCACTCCACCGGGCGCTCGCCGGCACCGATGGTCATCAGCACGCCGGCAATGTTACGCACCATGTGGTGCAGGAACGCGCTGGCGCGAATATCCAGCACGATCATCTTGCCGTGACGGGTGACGCGCAGATGATGCAATTCCTTGATCGGCGATTTGGCCTGGCACTGCCCGGCACGGAACGCACTGAAATCATGCGTGCCGACCAGGTACTGCGCGGCCTCGGCCATGCGCTCGACGTCCAGCGGACGGTGGTTCCAGGTGATTTCTTCGTTGAGGTGCGCCGGGCGGATCTGATCGTTGTAGATCACATAGCGGTAACGCCGGGCAATGGCCTTGAATCGCGCATGGAAATGCGCCGGCATGACCTTGGCCCAACTGACGCTGACGTCGTGCGGCAAATTGATGTTGGCACCCATGACCCAGGCCTTCATCGACCGTTCGACCTGGGTATCGAAATGCACCACCTGGCCACAGGCATGCACGCCCGCGTCGGTTCGCCCGGCGCACAGCAGCGACACCGGTGAGTCGGCGACTTTGGACAAGGCTTTCTCAAGGGTTTCCTGCACCGTGAGCACACCGGAGGCCTGGCGCTGCCAGCCGCGATAACGCGAGCCTTTGTATTCAACGCCCAATGCGATCCGGTAAAAGCCGTCGGCCGCCATTTCTGCGGCCGGATTATCTATATTTGCCAAGGGGTGCAGCCTGCTGATCTACGCAAAGGCGGGCATTATAAGGCCGCCGGACCGAGACGCCAGAGGCCTGTGTCTTTTGCGCCATTGCATCGCACCGGCGGTCTTCGCTATATAGAAAATTACACAACGAAAAAAACACACTACCGAGACCTGATGATGACCGCGATTCTCAAAGAAGCCGTCGGCCCGGCTTATAGCCTGGAAGGCATGCTCCACGCCAAACACAAGACCTGGGAAGCCATCGATGAAATGGCCCGGCGCATCGCACCCGGTATGCGCGAATCCGAAGCCATGGCGATGAGCCTGCAAGTGCTGAACGAACTGGGCATGGACCGGATCTGGCACCCGTCGAAGATCCGCTTCGGCGAGAACACCCTGAAAACCTTCAAGCAACCCTCCGAAGGTGATCCGGTACTGGCCGAGAACGATATTTTCTTTATCGACCTCGGGGTGGTCTGGGACCGCCATGAAGGCGATTCGGGTGCGACGTTCATTGTCGGCGACGACCCGGAAATAAAGGCGTGCGCGGCGGCAGCAAAGACCTTGTTCGATCAGGTTCACGATTACTGGCGCACCCATCAGGTCGCCGGTCCCGAGCTGTACCGCTATGCCGACGAACAGGCGACGGCGATGGGCTGGAAGTTGAACCTGGAGATCAAGGGACATCGGGTCAGCGATTTTCCCCATGCGATCTATCGGGCCGGGGATCTGGGGAATTTCGAGGAATGCCCGAATGTCGGGTTATGGATTCTGGAAATCCAGATTGCGCACCCTACCCGGCCGTTTGGGGCGTTTTATGAGGATTTGCTGTCCTGATCCGAAATAGCCATCGCAAGCAGGCTCACTCCTGCATTGAAACAAAAACGGCAGCCTCAATGGGCTGCCGTTTTATTTACTGCTGACGGATCACTCAAGCCAGACGCGAAAGCATTTCCTTGGCTTCGCTCTTCTGCCCGGCATCACCCTCGGTCACCACCTCATTGAGGATGTCCCGAGCGCCGTCGTTGTCCCCCATGTCGATGTAGGCCTGGGCCAGATCGAGTTTGGTAGCGACTTCATCTGTACCGGAGAGAAAGTCGAAGTCCGGTTCATCCGCTGCCGAGGCCATGGCGTCTTCTGCGGTGAAACGCGGCTCGCCAATGCTCTGGGACAGACGATCCAGTTCGGCGTTGACGTCATCCAGTTCTGCTTCAAAGTCATCCGGAACATCAGCGACGACAGGCTTGGCCGGGGCCGGGGCCGCGTCCATTTCATCGGCCAGCGACAGGTCAAAATCGGCAGGCAATTCCAGATCGTCCTGTGGCACTTCAGGCGCGACCGGAAAATCTTTCACGCCTTCGTCCAGATCCAGCAGGAAGTCGTCTTCAGCGAGAATCGCCGGCGACGGCTGGGCGCCCAGGTCCATGTCCAGATCGAAGTCCGACAGGTCGTCGAGGTTTTCCTTGATGTCGGTTTGCTGCTGCAGCACCGATTCAAAGCTCAAATCGTCATCCAGCGGGAACTCGTCCAGCTCGGTCGACGCATCTGCCTCGGGCGCAACCACAGCCGGGGAAGCGGCTTCCAAGTCGTCCAGGCTCAGGTCGAACGCGCTGTCGAAGTCGTCATCGGCTGCGGCCGGTGCTTGCGGCTCGTCGAGCAGCAGGTCCTTGACGTACTGCGCATCCAGTTCCGCGGCGATGGCTGCGGCGGCCAGCCCACTGGCGGCAACCACGGCCATGGCCGGGAAGCGCGTCTTGAGTTTTTCGACCTGGGCGAAGTTGTCACCGTTAGCGACCAGTTGGCGCTCCTGACCCACGAACGCGTCACGGTCGCCCTGCTGACCGTAGACTTCCATCAGCTTCAAACGCAGGTCACTGCGCTGCGGCTCTTGCTTGATGCCATCTTCCAGCAACGCGGCAGCCTGGTTCAGACGCCCCGCAGCAATGTGCGATTGCGCCTTGGCCAGCACGTCGTCATCACGCTCGCCAGCCGGCGACACCAGAGGCGCCGCAATGGGCGTAGTCATCACAACCGGTGCAACCACGGGTGCAGGCGTCGGCGTGGGAGCAGGTGCTGGCGTCGGCGCAGTGGCGAGCTTCACGCTAGGCGGCGGCACTTCCAGACCTTCGAAGCTGCTTTCCGGCAGGTCGTTGTCAAAGGACATGTTCTGTTCTTCAGACAACGCACGGGCCATGCGCAGGTGTTTCTCGGCTTCTTGCTGGGCTTTGCGGCGACGTGCCAGCAACAGCAGCAAGAGCGCCAGCACCACCGCACCGCCACCAATCAAACCCAGCAGGATCGGGTTGGTCAGCAGTTCGTTGAACTTCTGGTCGTCGGAGACCGCTGGCGCCGGCTCGATTGGCGGCTCGGCAGGTGCCGGTGTCGCTTCAGGTGCCGCCGCCGGAGCAGGCGCTACCTCAGCCGGTGCCGGCGCAGGGTTTGCTGCCAATTCAGCCGACATGGCCGGAGCAGTCGCTGCAGCAGGTGCACCCGCCGCGCCTTCGGCCTGCATCTTGGCCAGTTGATTGTTCTTCAGCTCGATCAGTTTTTGCAGCTTGTCCAGCTGGCTTTGCAGATCGGTCATGCGGCTTTTCAGTTCAGCGTTGTCACGACGGGTCGTGTCGAGGCTTTCCTGGGTCACAGCCAATTTGTTGCTCAGGTTCTTGGCATCGCCTGCGGCGCCCTTACCACCGGCCTTGCCGGATTCGGCAGAGACCAGGCTCAGTTTGTCCTTGGCAGGTTCTGCACTGGCGGCGTCAGCACGACCGCGCTTGGTGGCATCAAGCTGTTGCTGCCCGGTGCCGGGTTTCGCCACATAACGACGACCCTGGCGCCACGCGGTGTTCTGCGCGGCCACTTCTGCGATTGCCTTGGGTTGCGACAGCGTGGTGGCTTGCGCCTGATCCGGCATGCGCAGCACCTGACCGGTTTTCAGCCGGTTGATGTTACCGTCGATAAAGGCATCCGGGTTCAGCGCCTGGATGGCCAGCATGGTTTGCTGAATCGAACCACCGTTGCGCGCCTTCGCAGCGATTTCCCACAGGGTATCGCGCGGCGTGGTGGTGTGTTGAGCCGGGTTGGACGCGCCGGTCACCGGAGCAGTAACGTTTGAAGTCGGCGCTGGCTGCGCAGCCGCTTCAGCGGTCTGCGGCGAGAATTTGGACGGATCGAGCAGTACGCTGTAATCGCGCAACAGGCGACCGTTAGGCCACATGACCTGAACCAGGAATTTCACCATCGGTTCGGACAGAGGCTTGCTGGAGGTCACACGCAGGATGCTTTTACCGCTGGCGTTGAGCACAGGGGTGAAGGTCAGGTCATTGAGAAATGCCTGGCGGTCGACACCGGCCTTGGCGAAATCTTCCGGCGAGGCCAGGCTCGGCACCACTTCGGCGGCCGTAAGGTCCTTGACGTCGAGCAGCTCGATTTCCGCCACCAGGGGTTGGTTCAGCGTCGACTTCAGGGTCAATTCCCCGAGCCCGAGGGCATGCGCCATACCGGATGACAGCGCCGAGGCGGCCGCAATTGCTAACACCAGTTTGCGAACTTGAACCATAGCCTCATCCTTTGTTTGAACATTCCTCGGCCAGCGAGAAGGTATTGATAGTCGCTGCCGTAAGGCATTGCGCGCGGCGTCGAAGTGTCATCGCGCGCGATCATTTCTTGCCTGCCCCGGAAAGCCCCGTCGGGTGGCTTTCCTTCAGCAGTGCGGCCAAGCATAGCGCCCGGCTAGAATCATTCTGTGAATTGTTGCCAAGTATCTTTTACAGCAGGTCTTTTATCAACAATTCAGCCACCTGCACAGCATTGAGCGCGGCGCCTTTGCGTACGTTATCTGACGTCAGCCACAAATTAAGTTCCGACAGGTCGTCGACACCGTTGCGAACCCGACCGACGTACACCACGTCCTGGCCCACCGCATCACCCACCGCGGTCGGATAATCGCCGGCCTCAACCAGCTCGATACCGGGTGCATCTTCCAGCGCCGCGTTGACTTTCGCCAGGTCGACAGCGCTCGTTGACTGCAAGGTCACGCTAAAGCTATCGCCAAAAAACACCGGGGCTTGAATGCAAGTGATGGAAATCTTTAATTGAGGCTGCGAAATGACCTGACGCAACTCACGCACGAAGCGTTTTTCCAGCAGTGTATGGCCCTGCTCATCCGGTTTGCCGACCTGTGCCAACAGGTTGAACGCCATTTGCCGATCGAAGAAAGTCGGCTCCAGCGGACGCACGTTGAGCAGCTCGGCAGTTTGCCGGGCCAGCTCTTTCACCGCTTCGCGACCTTGAGCGGAGACCGCCAGGCTGGCGGTGACGTTGACCCGCTGCAGATCAATAACCGAAAGCAACGGCGCCAGCACCACGGCCAGGGTGGTGGCCGACGGGCTTGGGCTGCTGACCTGGAACGGTTTTTTCAATGTCACGAGGACTTCGGCATTGGCTTCTGGCACCACTTGCGGCGCCTGGTCGGCCGGCAAAGCGCCAGACAAGTCGATCACCGAGCAACCGGCAGCGGTCGCGCGTGAGGCGAAACTGAGCGTCACCGCCGGGCCGGCTGCGAAAAACACCAACTGGACTTTGCTGAAATCGAATTCATCAACTTCCCGCACCCGCACGTTCTTGCCGCGAAACGGCACCGAATGGCCGGCCGATTCGCTGCTGGCCAGCAGGTGCAAGTCGCCGACCGGGAAGTCGCGTTCTTCAAGAATCTGCACGAGCGTTTCGCCGACAGTACCGGTGGCGCCGACTACGGCGATATCAAAGGACTGGCTCATGGTTCTACCTCAGGCGAAACGGGGGGAGCGGCACTTTACCGGGTGGGTGGCGTGCAGGCAATTCGGCTGGGATCTGCGGTGCCTGGACTGACGCCTTCGCGAGCAGGCTCGCTCCCACATTGGATTGCGTACCCCTGTGGGAGCGAGCCTGCTCGCGAAGGGGCCGGTATAGACAACTCATCGACATCAGACCACCGGGAATAAAAAAACCCGCACCTCTTTCAAGGCACGGGTTCTTTCATTGCTTCAACCGATCAACGCTCAAGCAGAATCCGCAGCATGCGACGCAGCGGTTCGGCCGCGCCCCACAGCAGCTGGTCGCCGACGGTGAACGCACCGACGAATTGCGAACCCATGTTCAGCTTGCGCAGACGGCCCACCGGCACGTTCAGGGTGCCAGTGACTTTCGTCGGGCTCAGTTCCTGAATGCTGATGTCGCGGTTGTTCGGCACCAGTTTGACCCAAGGGTTGTGCTGGCTGATCAGCCCTTCGATGTCGGCGATCGGTACGTCTTTGTTCAGTTTGATGGTCAACGCCTGGCTGTGGCAGCGCATGGCGCCGATGCGCACGCAGATGCCATCGACCGGGATCGGGCTCTTGAAGCGACCGAGGATCTTGTTGGTCTCGGCCTGGGCCTTCCACTCTTCGCGGCTCTGACCGTTCGGCAGTTCCTTGTCGATCCAAGGGATCAGGCTGCCAGCCAGCGGTACGCCGAAGTTTTCGGTCGGGTACGCTTCGCTGCGCATGGCTTCGGCCACACGACGGTCGATGTCGAGGATCGCGCTGGCCGGGTCGGCCAGTTGATCGGCGACAGCGGCGTGGGTCGCGCCCATTTGCTTGATCAGTTCACGCATGTTCTGCGCGCCGGCACCGGAGGCCGCCTGATACGTCATGGCGCTCATCCACTCGACCAGACCGGCTTCGAACAGACCGCCCAGGCCCATCAGCATCAGGCTGACGGTGCAGTTGCCGCCGATGTAGTTCTTGGTGCCCGCATCCAGCTGCTGGTCGATGACCTTGCGGTTGACCGGGTCCAGGACGATGACCGCGTCATCCTGCATGCGCAGGCTGGAAGCGGCGTCGATCCAGTAACCCTGCCAGCCGGCTTCACGCAGCTTTGGGAACACTTCGCTGGTGTAGTCGCCACCCTGGCAGGTCAGAATCACGTCGAGGGTTTTCAGCTCTTCAATGCTGTAAGCGTCCTTGAGCGGAGCAATGTCCTTGCCCACGGACGGGCCTTGGCCACCGACATTGGAAGTGGTGAAAAACACCGGCTCGATAAGATCGAAATCCTGCTCTTCCAGCATCCGCTGCATGAGCACGGAACCGACCATACCGCGCCAACCGATCAGACCTACACGTTTCATCGCAACTACACCTTCTTGAAATGTGGGCCGCTGCTTTGTATTGAATTTCGCAGCGGGCCCGAGAGATTACAGATTCCGCAGCGCGGCGACTACTGCGTCGCCCATTTCCTGCGTACCGACTTTAGTGCAACCCGCCGACCAGATGTCGCCTGTGCGCAGGCCTTGGTCCAGCACCAGGCTCACGGCTTTCTCGATGGCATCGGCTGCAACCTGCTGGTTGAAGCTGTAACGCAACATCATCGACACCGACAAAATGGTTGCCAACGGGTTGGCGATGCCCTTGCCGGCGATGTCTGGTGCCGAACCGTGGCAAGGCTCGTACATGCCCTTGTTGTTGGTGTCCAGGGACGCCGACGGCAGCATGCCGATGGAACCGGTGAGCATCGAGGCCTGGTCGGACAGGATGTCGCCGAACATGTTGTCGGTGACAATCACGTCGAACTGCTTCGGTGCACGCACCAGCTGCATGGCGGCGTTGTCGACGTACATGTGGCTCAGCTCGACTTGCGGGTAATCCTTGGCCACTTCCTCGACGATTTCACGCCACAGCTGGCTGGACGCCAATACGTTGGCCTTGTCCACCGAGCACAGCTTCTTGCCGCGCACCATGGCCATGTCGAAGCCGACGCGGGCAATGCGGCGGATTTCGCTTTCGCTGTACGGCAGGGTGTCGTAGGACTGACGCTCGCCGTTTTCCAGGGTACGGGTGCCGCGTGGCGCGCCGAAGTAGATACCGCCGGTCAGCTCACGGACGATCAGGATGTCCAGGCCGGCAACGATTTCCGGCTTCAGGCTCGAAGCCTCGGCCAGTTGCGGGTACAGGATCGCCGGACGCAGGTTGCCGAACAGGCCCAGTTGCGCACGGATTTTCAGCAGGCCGCGCTCAGGGCGGATGTCACGCTCGATGGTGTCCCATTTCGGGCCGCCCACGGCACCCAGCAGCACAGCGTCGGCAGCGCGGGCGCGCTCCAGGGTTTCGTCAGCCAATGGCACGCCGTGCTTGTCGATGGCGGCGCCACCGATCACGTCGTGGCTCAGCTCGAAGCCCAGGGCGAACTTGTCGCTGGCCAATTCCAGCACCTTGACCGCTTCGGCCATGATTTCCGGGCCAATACCGTCACCTGGGAGAATCAGAATCTGCTTGCTCATGCTTTCCTCATGTCATCAGTCGGTGCGCCCCTGGGGCACACCCGGAAAAATTCTATCGTTCAGCCATCAAGACCAGCACATCGGTACTGAACGAACCATCGGCCTCAATCTCGAAATATTCGCGCACTTCGTTGCCCATCGACTGCTGCAACTCGCGGATGGCCGCGCGCATCACTTCAGGTGTACGCATGCGTTCAACCCAGGAGGTGTACTCCAGACGCAGGCGTTGGCGCGTAGTGCTGCGGGTATGCAACCCCGCCTCGCTGACCTGACGCAACCACTCGCCGGCGGAATAATCGCGCACATGGCTGGTGTCGCGCAGCACTTCGACGCTTTGCAGGTAAGTGTCGAACAACGGGCTGCCCGGTGACAACACGTCGACGAACGCCGCCACGCCGCCCGGCTTCAGCACTCGACGCACTTCCCGCAGCGCCAGGCCGAGATCGCTCCAATGGTGCGCCGAATAACGGCTGAACACGAAGTCGAACTCGCCATCGGCGAACGGCAGGCGCTCGGCGGCACCGAGGACCGTCGATACGTTGCTAAAGCCACGATCAACGGCAGCACCGGCGACCACGTCGAGCATTTGCTGCGACAGGTCGTAGGCCACCACTTCCTTGACCAGCGAGGCCACGTGAAAACTCACGTGACCGGCACCGCAACCCAGGTCCAGTACCCGAGCATCGCCCTGCCCGGCCAGTTCGGCCTGTAGCAGCGCGAATTCGGTACCTTGAGCGTGAACGGCGCTGCTCAGGTAGGCCGAGGCCTGTTCACCGAATTGCTTTTGGACTACCTGGGTGTGCTGGGCGGTACTGGTCATAGTTATGTCCTGATATTTGTGTTGTCTGATCTGCCGTCTTCGCGAGCAGGCTCGCTCCCACATTTGAAATGCTTTCCAAGGTGGGAGCGAGCCTGCTCGCGAAGAGGCCCGCCATGACTACATCAATCTCGAATCAATCAAGCGTCGCGAAACAACCAGGGCTGGCTCGCCCGGTGCTTGGCTTCAAACGTCGCAATCGCTTCATGGTCCATCAACGTAAGGCCGATATCGTCCAGACCGTTCAACAGGCAATGTTTGCGGAACGCATCGATCTCAAAGTTATGTACCTTGCCATCCGGACGGGTCACGGTCTGGGCTTGCAGGTCGACCTGCAACTGGTAGCCCGGATTCGCTTCAACCTGCTGGAACAGTTCATCCACTTCAGCGTCGCTCAAGATGATCGGCAACAAGCCGTTCTTGAAGCTGTTGTTGAAGAAGATGTCGGCGTAGCTCGGCGCGATGATGCTGCGGAAACCGTATTCTTCCAGTGCCCACGGCGCGTGTTCACGGCTGGAGCCGCAACCGAAGTTCTCACGGGCCAGCAACACGCTGGCGCCTTGATAACGTTCGGCGTTGAGGACGAAGTCCTTGTTCAGCGGACGCTTGGAGTTGTCCTGATACGGCTGCCCCACATCCAGGTAACGCCACTCATCGAACAGGTTCGGACCAAAACCGGTGCGCTTGATCGACTTCAAGAATTGCTTCGGGATGATCTGGTCGGTGTCGACGTTGGCACGATCCAAAGGCGCGACAAGACCAGTGTGCTGGGTAAAAGCTTTCATGCTGCGCTCCTTTAGATCAATTCACGGACGTCGACGAAACGACCGTTTACAGCAGCGGCGGCGGCCATCGCCGGGCTGACGAGATGGGTACGACCACCGGCGCCCTGACGGCCTTCGAAGTTGCGGTTGGAGGTCGATGCGCAATGCTCGCCCGACTCCAAACGGTCCGGGTTCATCGCCAGGCACATCGAGCAACCCGGCTCGCGCCATTCAAATCCGGCTTCGAGGAAAATCTTGTCCAAGCCTTCGGCTTCGGCCTGCGCCTTCACCAGGCCCGAGCCCGGCACGACGATGGCTTGCTTGATGGTCGACGCGACTTTGCGGCCCTTGGCGATGACGGCGGCGGCGCGCAAGTCTTCGATCCGCGAGTTGGTGCAGGAACCGATGAACACGCGATCCAGCTGAATGTCGGTGATCGCCTGATTGGCGGTCAAACCCATGTATTTCAAGGCGCGCACGATCGAATCGCGTTTGACCAGGTCCATTTCCTTCGCCGGGTCCGGCACGTTCTGATCCACGGCCAAGACCATCTCAGGCGAGGTGCCCCAGCTGACTTGCGGCTTGATCTGGGTCGCGTCGAGTTCAACGATGGTGTCGAACTGGGCGTCTTTATCCGACACCAGGTCCTTCCACGCTTCAACAGCCAAGTCCCATTCCGCGCCTTTCGGGGCGAATGGACGGCCCTTGACGTAGGCTACGGTTTTTTCGTCAGCAGCCACCAGGCCTACGCGAGCGCCGGCCTCGATGGACATGTTGCAGATGGTCATGCGGCCTTCAACGGACAAGTCACGAATCGCGCTACCGGCGAACTCGATGGCGTGACCGTTACCGCCGGCGGTGCCGATCTTGCCGATCACGGCGAGGACGATGTCCTTGGCAGTCACGCCGAACGGCAATTGGCCTTCGACCGACACCAGCATGTTCTTCATTTTCTTGGCGACCAGGCACTGAGTGGCGAGCACGTGCTCGACCTCGGAAGTGCCGATACCGTGAGCCAGGGCGCCGAATGCGCCGTGGGTCGAGGTGTGGGAGTCGCCGCAGACCACGGTCATACCGGGCAATGTCGCGCCCTGCTCCGGGCCGATGACGTGGACGATGCCCTGGCGAATGTCGTTCATCTTGAATTCGACGATGCCGTATTCATCGCAGTTGTCGTCGAGGGTCTGAACCTGCAAACGCGAGACCTGGTCGACAATCGCTTCGATGCCGCCCTTGCGCTCCGGGGTGGTCGGTACGTTGTGGTCCGGGGTCGCGATGTTGGCATCGATGCGCCAAGGCTTGCGCCCGGCCAGACGCAGGCCTTCGAAGGCTTGCGGCGAGGTCACTTCGTGGATGATGTGACGATCGATATAAATCAGCGCAGAGCCATCGTCGCGCTGTTTGACCAAGTGCGAATCCCAGAGCTTGTCGTAGAGCGTTTTGCCGGCCATCAGACGGTTCCTCATCAGCTTGTTTCTATGCCCCGGGCCTTGAACGTTTCAATAACCCTTTGGCTTGTGAGGCTGATCCTAGGGGGTTACATTAAATAACTCAAATTCATATTTTTTATGCTTTGGATAACCAACTGGAATACAACAATGGATCTGGCCAACCTCAATGCCTTTATCGCAATTGCCGAGACCGGCAGCTTCTCCGGCGCCGGCGAGCGGCTGCACCTGACCCAACCGGCCATCAGCAAACGCATCGCCGGGCTGGAGCAGCAATTGAAGGTGCGTCTGTTTGATCGCCTGGGCCGCGAAGTCGGCTTGACCGAGGCCGGCCGCGCCCTGTTGCCACGGGCCTATCAGATTCTGAATGTGCTGGACGACACCCGACGCGCCCTGACCAACTTGACCGGCGAAGTGTCCGGCCGCCTGACCCTGGCCACCAGTCACCACATCGGCCTGCACCGTTTGCCGCCCTTATTAAGGGAATTCACCCGACGCTACCCACAAGTGGCGCTGGATATCCAGTTCCTCGATTCGGAAGTGGCCTACGAAGAAATCCTCCATGGCCGCGCAGAACTGGCGGTGATTACCCTGGCGCCAGAGCCCCATTCGCTGGTCAAGGCGACACCGGTGTGGGACGACCCGCTGGATTTCGTGGTCGCCCCGGAGCATTCGCTGATCAGCAACGGCCCGGTCACCCTGGCCGACATTGCCCTGCACCCGGCGGTCTTCCCCGGCGGCAACACCTTTACTCATCACATCGTGCAGCGATTATTTGAGGCGCAGGGCCTGACGCCGAACATCGCCATGAGCACGAATTATCTGGAAACGATCAAGATGATGGTCTCGATTGGCCTGGCCTGGAGCGTGTTGCCGCGTACGATGCTCGATGATCAGGTTGCGCGAATACCTTTGCCGGGCATACAACTGACTCGCCAGCTAGGCTATATCTTGCACACCGAAAGGACGCTATCGAATGCGGCAAGGGCTTTCATGGCTTTGCTGGATGCACAACTCGATTTGCCAGGGACTCATGGCTAACGTGTGCTACGCCTATATAGCCGCGAAACTATAGCCGCGAAACCCTGCGCTTAACGCTCATTTCCGCCCAAGGCCTGCTGCCAATGCCGAAATCTGTTGACCGTGTTCCGCCGATGCCGCGTATCCAGGCGCTCGACCCAAAAAGGTCCGAGCTGAGTTGGGAAAGCGCGCCACAATTGCTCGCCGCCCTCAACGGCGCGCGGTTGGGGGCCTGGTATTGGGACATCGAACGTGGGCAGATCAGCTGGTCGCGGGGGACTCAGGCACTGTTTGGTTTCGATCCGCACCTGCCATTGCCCGAGGACCTGGAATACCTCGATTTGCTGCCGCCGGAAGATCGGGCGAAAACCGTCCGCGCGTTCCATGCGGTGATTGCCGGCGCGCCGCTTGAGCAAGCGATGCACCATCGCATCCGCTGGCCCGATGGCAGCCTGCACTGGCTGGAAATCAGCGGCAGCCTGCTGCCGGACAAACACGGCCGGCCACGCATGATCGGGGTGATCCGCGAGATCACCCATCAGCGCCAGCGCGAACAAGCCCTGAGCAGCTCGGAAAAACGCTTCGCCACACTGTTTCACCTGTGCCCGAACATGGTGTTGCTGACCCGCCAGGAAGACGGCCTGATCACCGAAGCCAACCAGTATTTCGAAAGCCTGTTCGGCTGGCCCGTGCAAAACGCGATAGGCCGCACCACGCTGGAACTGGGCCTGTGGGTGCACCCGGAACAACGAGCCAAACTGGTCGCTGCCACCAAGGCCAAAGGCGAGTTGGTCAGCATGGAGGTGCAGTTTCGCGCCAGCAACGGGCAGGTCCTCGATGGCATCCTCAGCGCGCAAAAAGTCGAACTCGAGGGCCAGCCGTATCTGCTGAGCACCTTCCTCGACACCACCGAACGCAAAGTCGCCGAACAAGCCCTCAAGGACAGTCAGGAACGCCTCGATCTCGCCCTGGACTCGGCGCAGCTTGGCACCTGGGACTGGCACATTCCCAGCGGCATGCTCTACGGCTCTGCGCGGGCCGCGCAATTGCACGGACTGGAAGCCAAGCCGTTCCATGAATCCTTCGATGAATTTTTTGAAGGCGTACCCGGTGAAGAGCGCGACACCATGCGCGACGCCTACCGCAGCCTGCGCGAAGGCCCGGCCGGCAATTATCAGCTGACCTACCGTGTACAACTGCCGGACGGCAGTTCGCGCTACCTGGAAAGCCGCGCCCGCCTCTACCGCGATGAAAACGGTTTCCCGCTGCGCATGGCCGGCACCTTGCTCGACATCACCGATCAGGTTGAGCGCGAACAAAAACTGGTGGCATCAGAAGAGAAATTCGCCACGCTGTTCCAAGTCAGCCCGGACCCGATTTGCGTGACGCGCCAGGACACCGGCCAGTTCATCGAGATCAACTCCAGCTTCACCCAGACCTTCGGCTGGAGCGCCGCCGAAGTGATTGGCCGCAGCGCCGATGAGATTGGCCTGTGGGACGCCTCGGCGAAAAGCCTGCAACGGATCGAACAGGTCATCCGCGAACAAGGGCTGAACAATGTCGCCATCGTCGCCCAGCACAAGGACGGGCAATCGCTGACCTGCGTGATTTCCAGCCGCCAGATCAACGTCGATAACCAACCCTGCATCGTCACCACCTTGCGCGACATCACCCAGCAACAACGCTCCGAAGCGGCGCTCAAGGCCAGCGAAGAGAAATTCGCCAAGGCGTTCCACTCCAGCCCCGACGCCATCACCATTACCGAGCGCGACACCGGACGCTACCTGGAGGTCAACGACGGTTTCTGCCGCCTGACCGGCTATCGAGCGCAGGAAGTGGTCGGTCGCACGGTGTATCAAGTGGGCATCTGGGCCGAAGAGAAACAACGTTCGGCGTTGCTCGCCGAGCTACAGCTCAAGGGCCGGGTGCATCACCAGGAAATGCTCGGGCGCAATAAACGCGGGGAGTTGCTGACCGTCGAAGTCTCGGTCGAGCCGATCACCCTCAACGAAACCGCCTGCCTGTTGCTGACCGCCCGCGACGTCAGCCTGCTGAAAAACGCCGAAGCGCAAATTCGTCACCTGGCCTACCACGATCCCCTGACCAACCTGCCCAACCGCGCGCTGCTGATGGATCGCCTGAGCCAGCAGATCGCCCTGCTCAAGCGCCATAACCTGCGCGGTGCGCTGCTGTTCCTCGACCTCGATCACTTCAAGCACATCAACGACTCCCTCGGTCACCCGGTCGGCGATACCGTGCTGAAAATCATCACCGCGCGGCTGGAAGCCAGCGTGCGCATGGAAGACACCGTCGCGCGGCTGGGTGGTGACGAATTTGTGGTGCTGCTCAGCGGCCTGGAAGGTTCGCGCAACGAAGTCAGCGCCCAGGTCCGGGAACTGGCTGACACTTTGCGAGAACTGTTGTCAGAACCGATGTTCCTCGATGGCCAGCGCCTGCAAGTGACGCCGAGCATCGGCATCGCGCTGATTCCCGACCACGGCTCGACCCCAACCGACCTGCTCAAACGCGCCGACATCGCGCTGTACCGCGCCAAGGACTCGGGCCGCAACACAACGCAGATGTATCACAACACCATGCAGAAGGCCGCCAGCGAACGCCTGCGCATGGAAACCGATCTGCGCCTGGCCCTTTCACGGGGTGAATTCCATGTGCACTACCAACCGCAGATCGACGCCCGGGGCAATCGCATTGTCGGCGCCGAAGCGCTGGTGCGCTGGGACCACCCCGAACTCGGGCCGCAATCACCGGCCGAGTTCATCAAGGTGCTGGAAGACAGCGGACTGATTCTCGAAGTCGGCACCTGGATCATTGATGAGGCCTGCGGGGCTTTCAAGAAACTGGTCGCCAAAGGCCTGGTCAACCCGCTGAGTTTCAGCCTGTGCGTGAACATCAGCCCAAGGCAATTTCGGCAAACCGATTTCGTCGAACGCATCGAACACAGCCTCACCAGCCACGGCTTGCCCTGCTCGCTGCTGAAACTGGAAATCACCGAAGGCATCGTCATCCAGAACCTGGAAGACACCATCAACAAAATGCGTCGCCTGAAAAAACTCGGCGTGAGTTTCGCGATGGATGACTTCGGCACCGGGTACTCCTCGTTGACCTACCTCAAGCGTTTGCCGGTCGACACATTGAAGATCGATCAGTCGTTTATTCGTGACGCCACGACTGATCCGAACGACGCGGAAATCATCCGCGCGATTGTCGCCATGGCGCGGAGTCTGGAGCTGAAAGTGATTGCCGAAGGGGTGGAGACGGCGGAGCAACTGGAGTTTTTGCAGGGCTTGGGCTGCCATTTCTACCAAGGGTATTTGCATAGCCGGCCGTTGCCGGTGGAAGAGTTTCAAAAACTCCTGAAATAATCAGGGACGGGGCACTGATGCACCGAACGATGGAGATGTTCGGTAACAGATGCCCCAATTGCCAGCTTTTCTCTCAACCTGTACGGTCGCGTTTTTTTGTACCGCCTCAAAGAGATCAACCATGCAGGATGCAACCCTTCCCCGCCCGGCCTTGCTGGGTATCGACCTTGGGACCACCAATAGCCTGATCGCCGTCTGGCAGGGTGGTCGGGCACAGTTGATTCCCAACGCCCTCGGCGATGTCCTGACTCCATCAGTAATCAGCCTTGATGAGGACGACAGCATTCTGGTGGGCAATGCTGCCCGCGCACGCCTGACCACCCACCCTGAACGCACAGTGGCAGCGTTCAAGCGGTTCATGGGCAGTGACAAAAAGTTCGAATTGGGCGGGCGGCAATTCAGCCCAGAAGAACTTTCTGCGCTGGTGATCGGCTCGCTCAAGCAAGATGCCGAAGCCTGGCTGGGCCACCCGGTGCACGAGGCGGTGATTTCAGTGCCGGCGTATTTCAGCGACGAGCAACGCAAGCGGACGCTGTTCGCCGCCGAACTGGCCGGCCTGACCGTATCGCGTCTGATCAACGAACCGACCGCTGCCGCCATGGCTTACGGGCTGCATGAGCAGAAATTCGAGCGCACGCTGATTTTCGACCTGGGCGGCGGTACGTTCGACGTGACGGTGCTGGAATATGCATTGCCACTGATCGAAGTGCACGCCTCCACCGGCGACAACTTTCTCGGCGGCGAAGACTTCACTGCCGCGCTGTTGCAGGCCTGCCTGAAACACTGGCAACTGACCCCGGCAATGGTCGATGCGCAAAGCATGGCCAGCCTCGGTGATACCCTTGAGCAGCTCAAATGCAAACTCGGCGAAGGCACTCAACACCTGAGCTGGCGCCACGCCGACAAAACCTTCGAATGGTCACTGGACGAAGCGGCGGCGGTAAAAGTCTGGGAACCGTTGCTGGCGCGCTTGCGCGCGCCGATCGAACAAGCGCTGCGCGATGCCCGACTCAAGCCCCGCGACCTCGACAGCCTGGTGCTGGTCGGCGGCGCCACGCGCATGCCGGCGGTGCAGCAAATGGTCGCCACGCTGTTCGGGCGCCTGCCTTACCGGCATCTTGATCCGGATACCATTGTTGCGCTGGGAGCGGCGACGCAAGCGGCGTGCAAGGCGCGCGACGGTGCGGTTGAAGAGTTGATTCTGACGGATGTCTGCCCGTATACGCTGGGGATTGCGACCATGCGTGGCGAAGACATCAAAGGTGCCTTCTCGCCCATCATCGAACGTAACACCATCATTCCGACGTCAAGGGTGGAGCGCTATTACACCACCCAGCCTAAGCAATCGCTGCTGCGCATCGCCGTGTATCAGGGTGAACGGCCGTGGGTTTGCGACAACATTCTGATTGATGCTTTCGATGTGACGTTGACGCCCACTGAACACATCCAGGAGCTGGACGTACGCTTCAGCTATGACATCAACGGTTTGCTCGAAGTCGACGTCACCCTGCTCGAAACCGGCGAGCGTCACAGTCACAGCATCGACCGCAGCCCCACCGGTCTGGACGAGCAAGCGCGTCGCGACAGCCATAACCGGCTGTCGACCCTGAAAGTCCATCCACGCGATGCGCTGCCCAACCGCACGTTGCTCGCCCGTCTGGAGCGAGCATGGATGCAAAGCCTCGGCACGCAACGCGAGCACATTGCCGAATGGCTGCACAACTTCACCACCGTGCTCGGCGGCCAGCAACCCTCGGAAATTGCCAGCCATCGCTCAGAGCTGAACAAGGCGCTGGATCAACTGCGTCTCTAACCGTTGAGCCGCCGCAAGGCAGCCTGCAAGCCGCCGGACAGCATTTCGGAATCGCCGCTGTCCGGCGGCACACCATAGCGGTTGGGCAACTTGTCACCGGGAAAGCCGAACAGCAGCAACGGCAGGAATGGCAGAACCGGCGTCAGCGCCATGAAGATCAGCAACGTCGGAATGCCCAGGCCCATGTCGTGCAAGCGGCGCAGAATAGCGCCGAACACCAGCAGCACGCCCAATAGCAGGATAAGAATGCCTGCGCCCGTAGTGCCACTGATCAGCCCTGCCACCGGCGCAATCACCACACACCCCAAGACCTGAGCGATAAAAGCCTTGCGCCCCAACCGCGAGCCTAGACGCCAGATCGCTGTCGCCGGTACCGGCTGCACATCGCTTTTCGCCAGCAGTAATCGTTCCGACCAGGACAATATCGCGCAAAGGGCCAGGCGCAACCCGACACTGTTCTGCGCATCGTCCTTGCCTTGTTGCAGTTGGCGCAGGACGCGCGTTTTCGGCACCCCGGCAGCGCCATAGCGAATCAAGCCCTTGAGCGCATCCAGCGCTTCATACGCCAGCAGTTTGTCGACACCAAAATCGGTCAGCACTTTGCGCGGCGGCCACACCGGTTCGCCTTTGATCAAACCGTCGCGGAAGCCTTCGAACCAATCGTCTTCACAACTGACCGCCGCGATCGATTGCAACAATGCGCGATGCTGCTCGGCACTCAGGCTCGGGTCGTGATAGAGCACGCCCCAGAACATCATCAAACCCAGCAAATCGTCGCCACAGGCAGCACGATCGCTTTCAAGGCAGGTGTAAAGCAGGGTATTGGCCGGTAACCGCGTGCTGTCGAGTGCCTGCTGTACGCTGAACAATTGCTGCACCAAAAAGCCATGTACCGGGTCATTGCCTTGCAGCCATCCGAGCAAACCATCGCAACTGCCCTGCTCACGCTGCAAGCGCCGCAACAAAGGTTGCAGGCGACTCAAGGGATGGGCCGGATTGAAAGGTAGGCGCTCCACGCACTGCGCATCAATCATTTGCAGCCAGCGTTCGGGCTGGTCCAGCAATGCCAGCAAGAACAGGGTCTGCGAGTGCCACTCCCAAGTGGCCTCACCCAGCCCGACCGGCGGCAACTGAATCCCGCGCCGGCTTAACTGCAGAATCAAGTCGAGTTCGGACAAGTCGCAGTCGTCTTTGACCGCAGCCAGCTTGAACGCGTCTGCCAGTCGTTCCAGCGCAGCGTCGTTGTAAGGCCGCAAGCGACGCAGCCACAGCCGACAGACCTTGTGCGGCTCGCCGTCGGTCAGCACCTGCGGCAATGGCCGTGAACCTGAATCCGCTTCGCCGAAAGCACTCATGGCCAGCGCAATCGGTGCCTCGCCCAGCCAGCGCAGGTGTTGCTCAGCCTGATATTTGAACCCGCTCATCACCAGGCTTTCGAGGGCATCGATCGGCAGCGGTGCATCCACGATCTGCTGCAACAACGCCGTATCACCCCGATGCAGCGCCCAGGCGTGGCGATACAGATGCAGTAATCGGCTGTCGGCATTTTCGCCCAGCAATTGCGCGAGCAATGGCAGGTCATCACCGCTCATGCGCCAATCGACAAAACTTTGCGCAAGGCTCTGAAGCTTCAACCGTCCGACACCCAGCCAACGGTTCAGCGTCTCGGGGTGTTGTGACGGACAGCCATACACCTGGGCGTCATCGCCAAGATCCTCTGGCCAGTCCAAAATACCCTGCAGGCGATCGAATGCCTGAATCAGCAGGGGCAGAAAAGTCGGCTGGCGCTTGGCACACAGCTCCAGCAGACGACTTTCCGCCATCGGATGGCGATGCTCGTTCCACAGCCTGATCCAGCACGGCAATGCCTGATCGTCCCGCCACAGCAGACTGTTCTGGCACGCCAACAGGTAAAGCCAGTCGACATCATCCGGTGCGGCAAGCTGCTGTTCGATACAGCACTGCAAAAACATCGGCCCGCCAATACCCGCCTGAGTGAACTGCACCAACAGACGCTTGAGAAACGCGGCATCATCCGGCAACGGCAGACAGGTATGCTGACTGGCGAAGTCGGCGAACTCTTGAAGTGGGCGCTGGTTGAAGATGAAGTCGAGGCTACGGGCGTACCACAGCGATTCAGTCTGGGCTGCCTCAGACCATGTGCTCATCAGATCCGTATCAAACGGGTCCGGCGTTTCGATTCGCTGGAGAAAGACCCCCACCTGATGTGCGTCGTCGAAGCCCAGATCCAGCAACTGTTGATCCCAGGCCATACGTTTGGCCAACAGATTCGCGCAACGGTACGACAACGGACCGGCGTCGGCCATCCGGTGGTACAGGCCCCAGCTGACTTCATCGAGCACGTCCAGCGACAGCTCATCCAGCCCTCGGACAAAGGCCTGCCACGCGGCGAAATTGAACCGGCGCGCGGGATCATCCAGCAGCTCGCAGAACTCCCCGAATACCGGAGGGACCTCAACCACAGGCTGCTCAGAGGCTTGGGACTGGTACTCGTCCTCGGGCTCTTCTTCTTCGTCCTCTCGAGCCAGGCGCATGGCCTTTTCGTAGGCCATGCGCAGCGCCTGAAAGCCTTGCGGATCGGTCTCCGGGTGATGCGCTGGCAAACGTGCGCGGTAGGCATTGCGGATCAGGTTTTCGTCAGTGGTAGGCTCGATGCCCAAGCGAATCCAGCAACTCATGACCAGTCGAACTCCTTGAGCGATGCCGGACGTGGCGGCTGATCAATTTCCATGTGCCACGGTAAATCAGCCAGAAACTGAGGAATGTTCTCGGCAAGGCCGCGGGCAATCCGCACATTAAGGGCATTGGCGCCTTGTCGATCGAGTTCGCGCGCAAGCTCATCGTCGCTGGCGCTCAGGCACGACCAAAAGGTCCGGCCCACCACAAAACCGTCGAAGTAAGCCATCCAGCTACCGTAGTGAAATTGCGCTCTGAGGGCCAAACGACTGTGCAGCCAATTGCTTTCGTCCAGATCGACCCACTGATTGCGCACCGCACAACGCAATAGAAAACCCATGCGGCCATAGTCCCAGGACAAAATCCCGCCCGGCCCGCAACTGCCGAACGTGCGACTGGCAAACTCATGCAGGATGCGTTCGCGGGGACTCAGGTCGTCGAGCAAAGCCTGCCATTCACTCGGCAGACAGCGCTGCCACGCCAGATAGGCCGCGCTGAGGTGCTTGGCATGGCCGTCGTCGGTCATCCGCTCGAGCATGTCGAACAATTGCCCACGGTCATCGATACCCCAACTGTCCTGCAGATCGATGTAGCGATCATTGCAGAACGCGGGGTCGTCGTAGCTGGCGCCGGTATTGATCGCCGCCATGGGTGCAGACAGGGCGCACAGCCAGCGCTGTTGAATCTCGTCCATGAAAAAAGGCTCCAGGCCGACCGGTGAGGAATGGGGGTCGGCAAAACTGCGGCGGATTGTAGAGAAACCGCCGCCAGCGGCAAAGTCGCACAGCGGTTTTCTTGCGCGCACAAAAAAGGCCCCGACGTATCGGGGCCTTCATTCAGCGGCTCATCGCCCGTTCAGACGATTGTGTTGCGGCACATGACTCAGTGCTGCAACGCCGGTTTCTGCGTCCCGTTGATCGGGATGCGTTTGGCTTTCGCCTCTTCCGGGATCACCCGCAACAGGTCGATGCTCAGCAGACCGTTGCTCAGATCGGCAGCCTTGATCTCGATGTGATCGGCCAGGCGGAAGGACAGCTTGAACGCACGCTGGGCGATGCCCTGGTGCAGGAAGGTCACACCTTCGTTGGCATCACGCTTGCCGCCACTGATGGTCAGCACACCTTTCTCCACTTGCAGGTCCAGGTCTTCTTCCTGGAAACCGGCTGCGGCGACGACGATGCGGTATTGATCATCACCGTGTTTTTCCACGTTGTATGGTGGGTAGGTGCTGCCTGGCTCGTTGCGCAGGGCGGTTTCGAACAAGTCGTTGAAACGGTCGAAGCCTACCGAGGAACGGAACAGAGGGGCCAGGGAAAATGCAGTAGTCATGGGTCAAATCTCCTGAAAACAATCAGCAAGGTTTTTTATCTCCGCGACCCGAATTCGGCATCGCGTAACCCTTAGATAGGGACCGCTGATTGCATTTCAAGAGACTTTTTTCAGATTTTTTTACGCCGCTTCGGCGACTGTCAGACCGAGCAAACGGCTGACTTGATCCAGCTCGGTCTCACGCCGCAGCACGGTAAACAACTCCACTGCTTCGGGATAATTGCGCGTCAGCATTGCCAGCCATTGCTTCAAGCGACCCGGCGATTGGCGGGCTGTCATCTGCGCCTTGGCTTGCAGCCAGAAGTCCTGGATCAGCGGCAACAGCTCGGCCCAGGTCATCTCGACCACTTCTTCACCGGCTCGCGCTGCCGCGATTTGCCGGGCCAGGTCCGGGCGCGAGACCAGGCCGCGACCGAGCATGATGTCTTCGACGCCGCTGATCTCGCGGCAACGACGCCAGTCTTCGACGCTCCAGATGTCGCCATTGGCAAACACCGGCACCTTGACCACCTCTTGCACGCGCGGGATCCACTCCCAATGCGCTGGCGGTTTGTAGCCATCGGTCTTGGTCCGCGCATGCACCACAATATGTGCTGCGCCGCCTTCAGCCAAAGCCGTGGCACAGACCAGTGAACCGTCGGGACTGTCGAAGCCCAGACGCATCTTGGCCGTCACCGGGATGTGCGCAGGCACCGCGCGACGCACGTGCTCGACGATTTCGTTGAGCAGTTCAGGCTCTTTGAGCAACACCGCGCCGCCTCGGGATTTGTTGACGGTCTTGGCCGGGCAACCGAAGTTCAGGTCGATGACTTCAGAGCCCAACTCACAGGCCAGCGCGGCGTTTTCTGCCAGGCACACTGGATCAGAACCGAGCAGTTGCACACGCAGAGGCACGCCGGACGCGGTGCGGGCACCGGTCAGCAGTTCGGGACCGAACTTGTGGTAGTAGGCAGGCGTGAGCAACTGATCGTTGATCCGGATGAACTCGGTCACGCACCAATCGATCCCGCCCACACGGGTCAGCACGTCCCGCAGGATGTTGTCGACCAACCCCTCCATGGGCGCCAAAGCAATTTGCATGAAAAACACACTCGACGAAAAACGTGCGGCAGTTTACTGGATTGCGCGGGGAATCTGCAGAACATCCCACATTAGATGTTGGTCGTATCTAACATTTGTAACGCCGGGCCGTAGCCTTCGATGAACTCCGGCGGCATGCGCTTGGGCTTGCCGGTCGACAGTTCGATGCAGACGAACGTGGTTTGCGCGCGCAGCAACGTGGTGTTGTCGCGCGGGCGTTTCAACTGGAAGTGTCGGGTCATTTTCAGGCGCTGATCCCAATCGACGATCCAGGTCGCCAACTGCAACTCATCATCTTCGTAGGCGGCGGCCAGGTAATCGATCTCGTGCCGCACCACCGCCATCGCCCTGTCCAGTCGCCGATATTCGACCAGATCAAGGCCCAGACGCTGCGAGTGGCGCCAGGCGCAACGCTCGAGCCATGTCACGTACACCGCGTTATTGGCGTGACCCAGCCCGTCGATGTCCTCGGCGCCCACTTGCAGATCAATGATAAATGGCGTTGCCCGATCCCAGCTCATGCCCCACTCCCGGTCAGATAATGTCGACCGGGGCAGTGTAACGGATGCTTACGCCGATTGGCGCGATTGCAGGCTGCGACCGGCCAGGAGTGATAACACGCCATCAATGACCCGGGGATCGGCCAGCACTTTCTGATGGCCGCCCTCTTCGAGACGCAGCAAGCGGCTGTCAAACCAGGCTTCGTGGATCAGTTGCGATTCCTTGACCGACACAAAGCAGTCATCTTCGGCATGGACGATCAGGCCCGGCATGTCGAGCTGATAGTGCGCCACGTCCATCGCTGCGGCGCGCATGCCGACGTCTTTCTCGACCTGACGGATGAAGGCCGAACGCGCCTTGGGCGGCAGTCGCACGTACTTGGCAAAGCCACGCAGCACGCCGAGAATCCGCGCCGGAGCGGCGATGGTGACCAGGGTTTCGGTGCGCAAACCCAATTGGACGGCGAGCATCGCACTGGCGCCGCCCATCGAATGACCGATGACCGCTTGCAGCGGCGGCAATTCGGCGGCGGCTTCGAGCATGGCCCGGGCAAACAGCACGACGTTCGCCTCTTCACCCGGTGAACGACCATGCGCGGGACCATCGAGGGCGACCACGCTGTAACCCGCATCGACGAGTGCAGTGATAATGCTGGCGAACTGCGTCGGCCGCCCTTCCCACCCGTGCATCAGCAATACGGCAGGGCCTTGACCCCAGCGCAGCGCCGAGAGCCCAAAGCGCAGCGTGATACGTTCGGACTTCGCCAGCAGCGGCAACTCCCAATCACGCGGAGGCAGTTCTCGCGGGCTCATGAATGCCAGTCGCATTCTACTCGCGACCAGTTGTGGTGCGAACCAGCCCAAGGTGCCATTAACGCCACGAACCCACTTCAACGTGCTCATCGCTCTCACTCCTCAGGCCAATGCCTTCAGGTCACAGCACCGCCGATTTGGCGGCGCGCAGCAATCGATCGGACAACTCTCCCGGCCCCAGCGCGCGGGCCAGCGCCAAACCACCCACCATCAAGGCCATGTCAGCCAGGGCTTTGTCAGTGTCTTCCGGGCTGGCCGCCAACTGCGCGACCATCATTTCCACATGCTCATTCAGTGCGACACGAAACGCGTCCGGCAGCCGCCCCAACTCGCCGACCGAAGCCGGAATCGGGCACGCCGACTCAGAAGAGTCACGGTGTTTACGCGACAGGTAAAACGCCGCCACCAAGGCGCGACGCTCTTCGCCGGTCAACTCGGCATCCATGTCGGCGATCAGGCCTCGACGGTGACCGAGCAACTGCTGGAACGCTTCCAGCATCATTGCGTCCTTGCTTTCGAAGTGCGCATAAAAGCCGCCGACGGTCAGGCCGGCTGCGCCCATCACTTCGCCAACGCTCGGTTCTGCCGGGCCGCGCTGAATCAGCGCTGCGCTGGCAGCCTTGAGGATGCGTTCGCGGGTTTGAGCTTTTTTATCGTTCATCGTTGCCTCCGAATATTACGACTAGAATATTATTCTCATAATAATTTTTCGCAAGTCGTGGATGTGACCGCTGGTCTGAAGAACAGTTTGAAAGAAATTGGGGGATTTGGCCAAACGCCAGACAAACAAAAGGGCCATTCAATAATTGAATGACCCTTATAAAATCCCGCAGAGCGGGTAATCGTGGCGT